>NZ_JBQCMO010000008.1:0-175194 GCF_051965015.1 Sphingomonas sp. SAFR-052
GGATGCTGTCGCCCGTCGCGTTCGAACAGCAGCAGGTTTTGAAGGCGGAAGGCGTCTAGAAAACTAGGGGCTACTCAATGCGCAAGGTGCCGGATGGCGTTTGCTGTTGCGCGCGGGCGATGTTCATCGCCTTTTGAATGTCTTCGAGCGCCGGCTTGATCTGGGCGACGAAGATGCGCCCCGCGTAGGTCAACGAGACGCTGCGCGTGGTGCGGTTGAACAGGCGAACCGAAAGCTCCCGCTCCAGCTTGCCGACCGCATTGCTGATGGCGGTGGTCGACATGCCCAGATCGAGCGCCGCCGCGCGGAACGAGCCGCACCGGACGATGGCAAGAACGGCTTCAAGCTCGATGAGGGAATGACGCATGATTGTCCCGGTTGTCGTGATACTGCATGCCGCTTTGTCTCGATTATCACGGCATTAGTCCATCGCTAGATCGGCCTCATCAACGTCGAGGAGATGACCATGCCGATGGACCTGCCCAAACCGATTGCCGACTATGTCGAGGCGAATGCCCGCCTCGATCTCGACGGCATGTTGAAGCCGTTCCGGCCCGACGCGGTCTTCATCGACAACGGCAAGCCCTTTGAGGGGCAGGTGGCGATCCGCCGGCTGATCGAGGAAGAGGTGATGCCGGTGAAGGCGATCTTCACGCCGGACACGGTCCGAAACGACGGCGGCGATATCATCCTCGAAGGCCCCGCACACGGCGACTTTCCCGGCAGCCCGCTGCGCTTCACGCTGGTCGACGGCGCGATCAAGACGCTGGAGACGACGATATGAGCATCGTGGCCGATCCCAACGAATTCACGGGCAAGCGCGTGCTCGTCAGCGGTGGCACCTAGGGCCTAGGCCGTGCCACGGTCGAGCGTTTCCTTGCTGGTGGGGCGCGGGTCATCACCGCCGCCCGTACGATCAGGGATCCAATCGAGGGCGTCGCGTATGTCGAGGCGGACCTGACCACGACCGGGGGAGGCGAGACGCTGGTGACGGCAGCGATGGAGCGGCTGGGCGGCATCGACATCCTCGCGCATGTGATTGGCGGCTCCGCGATGCCGCCGGGTGGCTTTGCAGGCCTGACCGACGACATCTGGCTGTCGGAATTGAACCTGAACCCCCTGGCGACTGTGCGCCTCGACCGCCTTCTGATCCCGCAAATGATCGACCGCGGCAGTGGCGCGGTGGTGCATGTTACGTCGACCCAATCGGTGCTGCCTTTGCCGGATTCCACCGCCGCCTACGCTGCGGCGAAGGCGGCGCTGAGGACCTACAGCAAATCCATCTTCAAGGAGCTCGGTCCGAAGGGCATCCGGGTCAACATCGTGTGTCCCGGCTGGATCATGACCGAGGGTGCGGTAGATCTCGTGAAGGGCATGCAGGCTAGCAACGGCGGCACGTATGAGGACGCACGGCAAGCCGTTATGGCGTGGATCGGCGGGATCCCGATCGACCGTGGCGCCGAGCCATGGGAGGTGGCGGACCTGATTGCCTTCCTAGCCTCGGATCGTGCTGCCGCCATCCACGGTGCCGAGTTCGTCATCGATGGCGGCACAATTCCGACAGTGTGAATAGGCACGGGCTGAGTGGCTTCTTTAGCTTACCGGCACGAAGCGGCCCGTCGGCAGACGGTTGTAGCAGGTCGGCATCGGCCTGAACGAATGTCTGCTTTCGGGAGCTGGATGTGTTGGGATGAACGTCCTCTTGTGGGTCACATTGCACTCGACTTCGCTGGCCAGCAGAGCGACAGCACGGGCAGGGGCGTTGCCGAATCGTTTGAGCCCCTCGCCCCGCCGAGGTTCGTGACGGGGCTTTGGCTGGTGGGAGGAGCATGATGCTGCCCACCAGCAAGGACCACCCACATGACCCGTCTCAGCGACACCCAGCGCATTCTCCTATCCAGCGCATCACAGCGCTGCAACGGCAGCTTGTTGCCGCTGCCAACGACACTTCGTCCGGGTCCCGGTACCGCCAGCGCGATCGCCGCGCTGCTGCGGCACGGACTGGCGGTCGAGCGCGAAACTCTCGAGGTGTCAGCAGCGCGCCGCTCGGAAGGGGATTTGCACTATGGGGTCTTTATAACCCCCGCCGGTGCCGCGGCGATCGGTGTCGAGTCGGACAAGTTGGATGCAATCGCAGCGGACGCCGGTGCGGCCAGACGAAGCATGAGGAGTTCGCCATGGGCAGCGGCGAGATGAGCCGGGTGGAGTTCACGGCTTTCCTGCACACCGTGTTCTCGAATGCCGCAGCAGTCAGTCAGGACGGTGCCATCCACTATCAGTGTATGGACTGGCGGCACATGGGCTAGATGCCGGAGGCCGGGCACGGCATATACTCAGGTCTGCAGAACCTGTGCATCTGGGCCAAGGACAATGGCGGCATGGGCAGCTTTTACCGTTCGCAGCATGAACTGGTATTCGTCTGGAAGGTTGGCGAAGCCCCGCACCTGAATACCGTTCAGCTGGGCAAGAACGGTCGCTACCGGACCAACGTCTGGAACTACCGGGGCGCGACTAAAACCGGCGCGGACGCAGAGCTCGCAATGCATCCGACCGTCAAGCCCGTGACCATGATCATGGACGCGATCAAGGATACCTCGAGGCGCGGAGAGATCGTCCTTGATCCGTTTGGTGATTCGAGCTCGACGCTGATCGCGGCGCACAAGACCGGCCGGCATGCCCGGCTGATTGAGTACGAACCCAAATACTGCGCGGTCACGATAAGGCGCTGGCAGAAGCTGGCAAAGGCAAAGGCAGTTCTCGCTGCAACCGGCGAGACGTTTGAGGCGGTCCATACGCGCCGCACGGATGAGCTCGAACGGATGGCCGAGGAGGCACTGGCATGACCGATGACGTGAAAAGGACGCGTGCTAGCCAGTTCGCGCCCGGCCAGTCCGGCAATGCTGCCGGAGTGCGCAGCCGCAAGCCAAAGCCGCTGTTGGGACTGGCCGATCTTAACCGGACCATTCTCAAGATCGCTGCAAGCGAGACCACGCTGACGCGTGGCGACAGGTCGCGGACGGTCAATATGCTCGAGCGCAACGCATGGGCTCTGGCTTCGGGCAAGGGCAATCGTCTCGCCGCGAAGGATTTCCTCGATCTGGTCAGAACTGCAGGGTACTATTTTGAGCGCCGTGACCCTGATGCAATCCGGCAAGGGCAAGACCGGAGCGCTGCCCTGTGAACGGATCTTCCATCGTCGGCGGGGTCGAACTTCGCGACGCTGAAGAACGGGAAGAGGAACAGCCGCTGCATATCAACGTGGCAGAGAGCCGTGAGGCGTTCAACAATACCGTAATGGCAATAGCCAACGCACCAATCCGGGTCAGTCGCACTGGGGAACGTCTGCGAACGCTGCCGCTGTTCGAGGTGCTGGTACGCAGACTGGCAACGGGACAGACCAGCCGTCGGGTCTCGGCTCTCCCTTTCATCCGGCTTGCCATCCAGTGCGCGGAAAGTCGTGCAGCCACACCGGGTGAGGCGTCAGTGACGCACGATGGCTCGGTCGCCGCTCCTCACCCGGGAGATCCCTTCGGACAGGTACTCCGCTCCGACAGTGACGCGGATATCGAACAGCTGATAGCGACTGTCCTCGGGATTACTGATGCCGCGACGCCGCCAGCGCAGGTTTAACTGCATAGTCCATCCGTCTCCGTGCAATCGCTACGGAATCTGCCACTTTCTGCATGTAATGCAACCTTTGCCCGAATCAGTCCGGCAGGCCTGTATGGTATCGAAATCGGCCTGCAGTTTGCCGTGCTGATGCCCTGTTCTGCTCCTGCAATGTCACCTGCAAAACGGACGTGGGTATCGGCACCGATGGCAAAATATTCTGATCTTTCTGAATGACTTGGGTGGCCTCCGATTGCTGAATCCAGCTTGGCAATGCGGCAGAAAAAATTACGGCCATTGCAAACGCAGGAGAGGGATCGTCCTACAGACGCTTTGCGGCGAACCAGAATGCGTACTGCGTCTTCGACTGACGGAGAATCGAGGCGAGAAACGGCGTTCTCTAGTCGCCTCAGCGCGTCTCCGTGGTACGGATCAAGTCAAACGGACTGCAGATCTGCGCCCATTGTCGGTCCTTTCGCCGCTAAAGCGAATGTCAGGCGACTAAGTGGCGGAGCGGGAGGGATTCGAACCCTCGATACGGTTTTGCCGTATACTCACTTTCCAGGCGAGCGCCTTCGACCACTCGGCCACCGCTCCGCATTGCCGGAAGGTGGGTTCCCTAGGGCGCGGCGGGGTTTCGTGCAAGCGGGAGTTGCGGCGGCGGCGTGGAGCGTGGCAGGATGCGTCATGCCCTTCGTCACGCTGATCGCAGCACTGCTTCAGGCCGCCGCTCCCGCCGCCCCGCCGACCCCGGCGGATCCGATCGAGAGCGACTGGCGAGCGATCCCCGACGACGAACTGCTGGTGATGACGCTGGCGGGGGACAAGCGGGTCGTGATCCGCCTCGCGCCGCGCTATGCGCCGATCCATGTCGACAATCTGCGCAAGCTGGCGCGGGCGCATTGGTGGGACGGCACGTCGGTCTACCGCGTGCAGGACAATTATGTCGCGCAATGGGGCGACGTGACCGAGAAGAAGCCGTTGCCCGCCGGCGTCGTCGCCAATCCGCCCGCCGAATATGTCAACGGTCGCTACGATGCGGTGACGGAGATGACCCGGCGCGATCCCTATGCGGCGAAGAGCGGCCACAGCGCCGATGGCTGGCCGGTGGCGAGCGACGGCAAGGGCGCGTGGCTGACGCACTGCTATGCGATGGTCGGCGTCGGGCGCGACATGGCGCCGAGCACCGGCAGCGGTGCCGAACTTTACGCCGTGATCGGCCATGGTCCCCGCCATCTCGACCGCAATATCGCGCTGGTCGGTCGCGTCGTGGAGGGGATCGAGTATCTGTCGTCCTTGCCGCGCGGTACCGGCACGATGGGCTTCTATGCGTCCGATCAGACGCCCACCCCGATCCTGTCGGTGCGGCTGGCGAGCGAGATCCCCGCGGCCGAACGACCGCATTTTCAGGTGCGGGCGGCGGATAATGCCCGCTATGCCGCATGGGTGAAGGGGCGCGAGAATCGCGAGCCGCCCTTTTTCGAAGTGCCGGCGGGCGGCGCGGATATTTGCAACGCCATGCCGCCGGTCCGGCGGACGCCCGCAAAGTAAGGATCAGGTCCGCGAGACGAGCAGCGCCGCACCGAAGCCGATGAAGATGCCGCCGGTCGCGCGGTCGAACCAGCGGCGGACGCGCGGGCGGGTCAGATGGCGGGCAAGCGACCGTCCGCCGATCGCATAGGCGGCGTACCACAGGCATTCGACCAGCGCGAAGGTCGCGACGAGGATCGCGAACTGCACCGGCTGCGACCCGTTCGGATCGACGAATTGCGGCAGGAAGGCGGTAGCGAACAGCAGCAGCTTGGGGTTGCTGATCCCGACCAGAAAGCCGCCGCGGAACAGGTGGCGCGATGGCACGACGTCGGTCGACACGTCGATCGGTGCCGACCGGACGGCGATCGCGCGAAGACCCAGCCACGCCAGATAGGCGGCACCGGCATAGCGCAGCACGTCGAAGAGCCCCGGCACCGCGGTCAGCAGCGCTGCCAGGCCCGCCGCCGATGCGGTCAGTACCCCCACCAGTGCGGTCAGGCATCCCGCCATTGCGGGAAGGGCGCCGCGCCAGCCAAGCGTCACGCTACGGGTCAGGACGTGCAACATGTTTGGGCCGGGGGTGCCGCACAGGACGACCACCGCCGCGACGAACAACAGCCAGCTATGCAGCGCCATGGCGGTGCGGGATCAGCCCCGGACCCAGTCGGCGACGGCGGTGGCGACAGTGTTCGCGGCTTGGTTGATCGCCGGGCCGACGCTGTTCGCGTCGATCGTCGCGACCGGCGCGCGTGCTTCGAAGCGGCGCTTCTCGAAGGCGGTCGATCCGGCACGTTGCAAGGTCGCGTCATAGACGACGACGGCTTCGCTGCGACCGGCGTCGATGCCGAATTCGCGCAGCTCACCGGTCAGCTGGGCACCCGGATCGGCAAAGCCCTGCCGCGTGCTGAGCACCACCATGTTCGCCCGCGACGTCAACGTATCCGATAGCAACCGGGCGAAGAGGCGCGCAGGCGGTTCGACCCATTGCGCTTCCTTGACATAGGCGATGCTGGTCGCGCTCGATTGCACCGGCACGCGGGTCACCGCCAGTTCCTGCGGCACGACCGGCACCTGCACGGTGATCGAACGCGCCTGCGCCGAGCTTTGCGTCGCACCGGCGGCGATCGGGGCGGCGGGGGCCAGCGTCAGCAGCGCGGGCGGCGGTTCGGCGCCGAAGCGGATACACCCGGCGAGCGGCAGGAGCAGCAGAACCGACAGCTTCTTCATGGGGCGCATCCTCGTCTTCCGCATCACTTCTTGGGGTCGTAGTCGGGCAGCTTCGAGCGGCCGACCAGCGCGGTTGCGCCACCTTGATCGACCTTTTCCGCGACCGAGGCGAGCGCGCCGGTCATCGCGCGCAGATCGCCGACCAGCTGGTTCACCTGCGGGATGGTCTGCTTGCTGAACGCCTGCAGCCCCGGCTTCGCATCACCAATCGCCTCGTTGAGCGTATCGGCACTCTTCTGCGCACTGGCGATGGTGCGGTTCAATTGCTGGATCGTCGGCTGGATGTCGTTGGCCAGCACGCCGTTGGTCGTCGCCGCCAACTCGCCAATCTGTTGCGAGGCGATGCCGGCGCGCTGGATCGCAACCCGCGTTTCGGCGAGCGTCGCGGCAATTTCCGGCCCGCGATCGGCGAGCGCGTCGGTCAGCCGGTTGGTGCTGTCCAGGATCGCCGCGATCGAATTCTGGTTGCGGTCCGACAGGACGTCGGCCAGCCGCTCGGTCAGCGTCGTGACGCGTTCGAGCAGCTGCGGGGCCGAGCTGAGCAGCGCGGCGACGCCGCCCGCCTTGGGCGGGATCACCGGCACGCCCATCGGGCACGACTGTTCGGGATTGACCTCGGGACAGGCGATCGGGGGCGCGCCCTTGACCGCGCCGTCGAGGGTGATCGTCGACACGCCGGTGAAGCTGCCTACGATCGTCGCGGTCGTGCCGAGCAGGACCGGGGTCTCGTCCTTCACCTTGATGCGCACGCGAACGAACTGCGGGTCCTTCGGCCACAGCGCGATATCCTCGACCTGCCCCGACGGGACGCCCGAAAACGATACCGGCGACCCCTTCGCCAGGCCGTCGACGGCCTGTTTGAAGAAGACGTCATATTCCTTTTCGCGACCGCCGCCGACGCGGGCCAGCCACACGGTGAACAGCGCCAGCATCACCAGCAGGATCAGCACCACCGCGCCGACAAGGACATGGTTCGACCGGGTTTCCATCAGCGCCTCTGGGCTTGCAGCGAGGCCGGTTCGTCGCCGGCGTCGCGGTCGTGGGCGTGGGCGGCGATGCGTTCCTGCGCATCGGTCGCGGCGCGGCCACGGGGTCCGTTGAAATATTCCTGGATCCACGGATGGTCCAGCGCGAGCAGTTCGTCGATCGTGCCGACGGCGATGACCTTCTTGTCCGCCAACACCGCCACCCGGTCGCAGATGGCGTACAGCGTGTCGAGGTCGTGGGTGATGATGAAGACGGTCAGCCCCAGCGTCTTTTGCAGCGACGCGGTAAGGTCGTCGAACGCCGCCGCGCCGATCGGATCGAGGCCGGCGGTCGGTTCGTCGAGGAACAGCAGTTGTGGGTCGAGCGCGAGGGCACGGGCGAGGCCGGCGCGCTTCTTCATACCGCCCGACAATTCGCTGGGATATTTGGGGCCGGCATTGGCGGGGAGGCCGGTCATCACGACCTTGTACCCGGCGATCTCGTCGAGCAGCGCGGGTTTGAGCTTCGGGTAGAATTCCTTCAGCGGCACCTGCACATTCTCGGCGACGGTCAGCGTCGAGAACAGTGCCCCGCCCTGGAACAGCACGCCCCATTTCTTGCGGATCTCGGTCGCCTCGGTCTCTTCGCGACCGATCGTGTTCTCGCCGAACACCTCGATCGTGCCGGCCGCTGGAGTCTGGAGGCCGATGATCGAGCGCATCAGCACCGACTTGCCGGTACCCGACCCGCCAACCACGCCGAGGATTTCGCCCCGCCGCACGTCGAGGTCGAGATTCTCGTGGATGACCTGATCGCCGAACTGGTTCTTCAGGCCGCGGACGCGGATGATCGATTCGGGCTCGCTCATATCCATCCGATCCAAGCGAAGAAGATCGCGAAGAAGGCGTCGAGCACGATCACGAGGAAGATCGCCTGCACCACCGCCGCCGTCGTGCGCCCGCCGACCTGTTCGGCGTCGCCCTCGACCTGCATGCCGTGGAAGCAGCCGGCGATGCCGATGATCGCGCCGAACACCGGCGCCTTGATGAGGCCGATATAGAGGTCGGTGATCGGCACGACTTCGCGGATGCGGGTGACGAAGGTGATTGGCGGGATGCCGAGCTGTGCCCAGCTGAGCAGCCCCCCCCCGATGATCGCGATGATCGAGGCATAGAAGCCGAGCAGCAGCATCATCACGATCGCGGCGATGACGCGCGGCAGGACCAGCGCCTCCATCGGCGACACGCCGATGGTGCGCATCGCGTCGATCTCCTCGGTCAGCTTCATCGTGCCGAGCTGCGCGGCGAAGGCCGAACCTGAGCGCCCCGCGACCATGATCGCGGTCATCAGCACGCCCAATTCGCGGAAGGTGAGGCGCCCGATCAGGTTGATCGTGAACACCTCCGCACCGAACTGGCGCAGCTGGACCGCGCCCTGTTGTGCGATGACCATACCGATAAGGAAGCTCATCAGCCCGATGATGCCGAGCGCGGAGACGCCGACGACCTCGAAGCGCTGCACCGTCGCGTTGAAGCGGAAGCGTTTGGGGTGACGCAGGACGTTAAGGAAGGCGAGGACCGTCGCGCCCATGAAGCCGAGCAGGCCGAGCAACTGCCGTGCGCTGCCGCTGACTGCGTCGCCGATCTCCTCGAGCACGCGCAGCGGCGGGCTGAGCGCCTTGCCCTTGCGCACCACGGGGTCGTCGGCAGCGGCGACCTGATCGAACAGATGCTGGCTGTCGGGGTTCAGCCCCTCGATCGTGACGTCGCGGTCGCGGGCGAAGCGGTGGACCAACCATGCGCCGACCGTATCGATGCGATCGACCTGCGACAGATCGATCCGGCTGACCGGTCCGTCGAACGCACCGAGCCGTTCGGGCAGGTCGCCGACATGGGCGAGCGACAGATTGCCGGTGAAGCGCAGCACGTCGCCGCCATCGGCCCGGTCGTGCGAAAAATCGGCGGAAGCGCTCATCGCCACCATCCATCGGCGATTTGCCGCGCCGCGGCAAGGTGGTACGCGCCTGTGCCATGCGTCACCGCGATCTCGCCATCTACGACATGGACAAGACCATCACCCGCGTTGCGACCTGGACGCCGTTCCTGCGCCATGCGCTGAAGGAGCGGGGGCGCGGCGCGTTGTGGCTGCTTCCAATCGCGGGCATCGCCGTCACCGGCTATGTCCTGCGCCTCTATGGCCGCGACCGGTTGAAGGAGATGACCCACCGGCTGGTGCTGGGTCGTGCGGTGCCGGGTGAGCGGCTGGCCGATACGGCGCGCGCCTTTGCCCGGGCGACGGTCGCGACCGGGCTGCTCGACGGCGCGCGGGCGCGGATCGAGGCGGACCGGGCCGAGGGGCGGATGCTGGTGCTCGCCACCGCATCCTACCGCTTCTATGCGCAGGAGATTGCCGCACTGCTCGGCTTCGATGCGGTCATTGCCACCAATTGCGCCGAGGAGACCGGCGGTAACGTGCTGGCGCGGATCGACGGCGAGAATTGCTATGGCGCGGCCAAGCTGCGTGCAATCGAGGCATGGGTCGCCGAACAGGGGATCGTGCGCAGCGACGTCGCTGTGCGCTTCTACAGCGACCATGTCTCCGACGCGCCCGTGTTCGACTGGGCCGACGAACCGTTTCCGGTCAACGCCCATGCCCCGCTGAAGGCGCTGGCGCGCAGGCGGGGCTGGCCGGTGCTCGACTGGCGCGATTGACGCGGGGGCGGGCTGGATCAAGATGGCGGCGCAGGTCCTGAAAGACGGTTCGCCGGGATAAACGTTACGCGCGGCGAACGGTTCAACGCCGAAACGTACCGGACTATCTTTTCGGGCCGCGGAGCCGCTTGGCGTTGGCGGTCGCCTTCGCATGGATCGGGGTCAGCGCCCGCCCGCCCGCGCCGATCATGCCCGCCGTCAGCCGCATCGCCCGATCCTGTCCGGCGGCGATCCGGCGTGCGGAGGGCACGCGGCCGGCGGTGCCGAGCGACCATGCGTCCTGCATCGCCTGCATCCACAGCCCCTGCATCGCCGCCATGTCCTTCGCCAGCGAATCGCCGGCCTTCGAAAAGGCTTGCGCCTTTTCGGTGACCATGCCGGTCAGTTCGACATGATCGGCGGTCCATGGATTGCGCATCCCGGCATCGATCATCGGCATGCGCCGGTCGATCACCACGGCGGAGGCGGCCATCGTTTCCCACAGGCGCAGGCTGGTCTGCGCGGCGTCGGTCCACATCTGCCACCATAAGGTCATCGGCGTCGTCATCGGTAATCCTTCGAACGGTCCGCCGCGGATCGACTGCAGCGTGGCTGCTCTACGCCATGTCCGATCTTTATACCACGCCACGCATCGTACCTTGACCAGCATCCTGCCGCATTGCAGCAAGTGTGCCCATGACGACTCTGCCCCCGATCACGAACAATCCCGACATCCGCTTTCTCGGCCGACTGCTCGGGGACGTCATCCGCACCTATGGCGGGGAGGCGCTGTTCAAGCGGATCGAGCATATCCGATCGACCTCGGTCGATCGCCATCGCGGGGTGGCGGGGGCCGACATGATCGACCTTGGGCTCGACAGCCTCAGTCTCGACGACACCATCGCCTTCGTGCGCGGGTTCATGATGTTCTCGATGCTCGCCAATCTGGCCGAGGACCGGCAGGGCATCGCCGCCGAACCCGGCGCCGACGTCGCCACCGCGATCGAGAAGCTGGCGGGCGAAGGCATCGGCCGCGACGCGGTGCTGGCGTTGCTCGACCATGCGCTGATCGCGCCAGTACTGACCGCGCACCCGACCGAGGTGCGGCGCAAGTCGATGATCGATCACAAGAACCGCATCGCCAATCTGATGCTGCTGAAGGATCAGGGCGCCGATGAGACGCCGGAGGGCGACCGGGTCGACGAAGCGATCCTGCGTCAGATCGCGCTGCTGTGGCAGACCCGCGTCCTGCGCCGCGAGCGGCTGTACGTCGCCGACGAGGTCGAGACCGCTTTGAGCTATCTGCGCGACGTGTTCCTGCCGACGCTGCCCGCGCTCTACGCCCGGTGGGAGCGGGTGCTGGGCCAGCGCCCGCCATCGTTCCTGAAGCCCGGCAGCTGGATCGGTGGCGACCGCGACGGCAATCCGTTCGTCGATGCCGACGCGATGCGGCTGGCGCTGGCCAAGGCGGCCGAGGCGGTGCTCGGCTATTATCTCGACCAGCTCCACAGCCTGGGCGCCGAACTGTCGATCTCGACCGAGCATGTCGCCGTCGACGACGCGATCGCCGCTCTGGCCGAGCAGAGCGGCGACAATGCGCCCAGCCGCGCCGACGAACCGTTCCGCCGGGCGATCAGCGGCATCTATGCGCGTCTTGCCGCTACCTATCAGAAGCTGACCGGCAAGGTCGCACCGCGCCCCGGCAATCTGACCGGCGAACCCTATGCCGATCCGGCGGCGTTCCGTGCCGATCTGGCGGCATTGGCGCGCGGGCTGGTGCAGGAGGGCAATGGCCCGCTATCGACCGGTGGCGCGCTCGGACGACTGATCCGCGCGGTCGAGACGTTCGGCTTCCACCTCGCCACGCTCGACATGCGCCAGAACAGCGTGATCCATGAGAGCGTCGTCGCCGAACTGCTCAAGGTCGCAGGCGTCGAAGCCGACTACAAGGCGCTGGACGAGGATGCGCGCGTCGACCTGCTGCGCCGCGAGCTGCAAAGCCCGCGCCCGCTGACCAGCCCCTATGCCGATTATTCGGAACAGACCGCGTCCGAACTGGCGATCCTGCGCGCCGCCGCCGACGCTCATGCCCGTTACGGTCGCGAATGCATCCGCCACTATATCGTGTCGATGGCGCAGTCGGTGTCCGACCTGCTCGAAGTGCATCTGCTGCTGAAGGAATCGGGGCTGTACGTCCCGGGCGAGCCGCCGCAGGCGCATATCATGGCGATCCCGCTGTTCGAGACGGTCGCCGATCTGGAGGCGGCCCCTGCGATCATGACCCGCTGGCTGGCGCTGCCCGAGGTTGCGGCCATCGCCCGCAAGCGCGGCCATCAGGAAGTGATGATCGGCTATTCCGATTCGAACAAGGACGGCGGCTACCTGACCTCGACATGGCAATTGTCGAAGGGGTCGACGGCGCTGGCGCCGGTGTTCGAGGAAGCGGGCATCGGCATGCAGCTGTTCCACGGCCGCGGTGGCGCGGTCGGGCGCGGCGGCGGGTCGTCCTTCGCCGCGATCCGGGCGCAGCCGCACGACACGGTGCAGGGCCGTATCCGCATCACCGAACAGGGGGAGGTGATCGCCGCCAAATACGGCACGCGCGACAGTGCGGTGACGAATCTGGAAGCGATGACCTCGGCGACGTTGCTCGCCAGCCTCGAACCCGATTCGCTGAACCCGGCCGATGCGGCGCGCTTCGCCGCGGCGATGGACGCGCTGTCGGATACCGCGTTCAAGACCTATCGCGGGCTCGTCTACGGCACCGACGGCTTCACCACCTTCTTTAGACAGGCGACGCCGATCGCCGAGATCGCGGGCCTCAAGATCGGGTCGCGCCCGGCGAGCCGGAAGAAGTCCGACGCGATCGAGGATTTACGGGCGATCCCGTGGGTGTTCAGCTGGGCACAGGCGCGGATCATGCTGCCGGGCTGGTACGGGGTCGGCGCGGCGCTGCAATCGTTCGAGGACAAGGGGTTGCTGCGCGAGATGGCGAGCGCATGGCCGCTGTTCGCCGCGACGCTCGCCAATATGGAGATGGTGCTCGCCAAATCCGACATGGACGTGGCCGCGCGCTATGCCGGTCTGGTCGAGGACAAGGCGCTGTCGGAGGCGATCTTCGGCCGCATCCGGGACGGCTGGCAGGCGACGCATGACGGGCTGTTGTCGGTCACCCGCCAGACGCGGCTCTTGGAAAAGAGCCCGGCCCTGGAAGCGTCGATCCGGCTGCGCACCCCCTATATCGAGCCGCTCAATCTGCTCCAGATCGAACTGCTCAAGCGCCACCGCGCGGGCGAGGCCGATGCGCGGATCGGCGAGGGAATCCTGTTGTCGATCAATGCGATAGCAACCGCGCTGCGCAACAGCGGCTAGGCCAAAGTTCACGAAGTTCACACTCGTGCGCGGTTTGTGCGGTCTCGGTTTCTGCCGGTCCGTACCTCCGCAGCGCCGTGTCCCCGCGAAGGCGGGGACCCAGGGTCAGAGGCGCAGACTTTGTTTTGCCTCGCACTAGATTCCCGGCTGCGCGGGGGTACGGCTGTTATCGGCGACGTCCCACCGGCCAGACCATGGCAAAGAAGCTGCCGAGCATGGCATCCGCCCTCGCTGTAGGAAAGCCGGACGTGCAGCCGCGGTCGCACCTCCCCATATAGCGGTCGAAAGGAGCCGCGATGGCCAAGACCGCTACCCTCTACCGCATGGTAATGCCCGATCATGTTTGCCCGTTCGGACGGCGGGCGCTCGATCTGTTGCGACGGCATGGTTACCGCGTCGATGACCGGCATCTGACCACGCGCGCCGAGGTCGATGCGTTCAAGGCCGAGCATGGCGTCAAGACGACGCCGCAGACCTTTATCGACGGGCAGCGGATCGGCGGGCATGACGATCTGCGGCGCTTCTTCGGGCTGCGCGTCCGCGATCCCAAAGCGACGACCTATGCGCCCGTCGCCGCGATCTTCGGCATGGCAGCGGCGATCGCGCTGGCGGCGAGCTATTCGGCGTTCGGCGATGCGCTGACCATGCGCGCCGGGGAATGGTTCGTCGGCATCGCCATGTGTCTATTATCGTTGCAGAAGCTGCGTGATATCGACGGGTTCGCCAACGGTTTTCTGGGCTATGACCTGCTGGCGCAGCGGGTGGTGCGCTATGCGTGGGTCTATCCGTGGGCGGAGGGACTGGCGGGCGTGCTGATGATCGCCAGCGCGCTGCTGTGGATCGCGATTCCGGTCGCGCTGGTGATCGGCACGGTCGGCGCGGTGTCGGTGGTGAAGGCGGTCTATATCGACAAACGCTCGCTCAAATGCGCGTGCGTGGGCGGTAACAGCAATGTGCCGCTGGGGTTCGTGTCGCTGACCGAGAATTTGCTGATGGTCGCGATGGCGGTGTGGATGCTGGTTCGGGTTTAGGGTCGAATGACCTGACCCTGACCCGTTCGTCCTGAGTAGCCATTGAGCCTGTCGAAAGGGCGTATCGAAGGACCGTCGCGAGCATGTGCTTCGATACGGGTCATCGACAAGCTTAGCCCCTACTCAGCACGAACGGTTCTGCTTGCTATAATCACGTTATAGGAGAGGGGGCGCGTCCAGAACCCCCTGCGGGTGAACCCCTCTCCCTATTACTCGAACGTCACCGCGATATTGTCGATCAACCGCGTCGTGCCGATCCGTGCCGCCGCCAGCAGCCGCGCCGGACGGCCGCGGACCGGGGCGGTCAGCGTTTCGGCGTCGACCAGCGTGACGTAATCGGTGTCGAAGCCGGCGCGGGTCAGCGTCGCGATCGCCGCCGCCAGCGCGGTCGCCGGGTCGTCGCCGCGCTCGATGCCGCGCTTCGCCTCGCCCAGCGCACGCGGCAGGGCGACGGCGCGGGCGCGTTCGGTTTCGTCGAGATAGATGTTGCGCGACGACAGCGCCAACCCGTCGTCCTCGCGCTGGGTCGGCACGCCGACGATTTCGGGCGTCAGGTGCAGGTCGGCGGTCATGCGACGGATGACGGCGAGTTGCTGGAAATCCTTTTCGCCGAACAGCGCGACCGCCGGGCGGACCTGTCCGAACAACTTGCTGACCACGGTCGCAACGCCGTCGAAATGGCCGGGGCGGTGTGCGCCGTCGAGGACCTCGCTGACGCCCGCCACGCTGACATTGGTGGCAAAGCCCGCCGGGTACATTTCCTCGACCTCGGGTGCCCAGAGGATGTCGACGCCGGCCTCCGACAGCATCTGCGCATCGGCGGCCTCGCGCCTGGGATAGCGCGCCAGATCCTCGTTCGGGCCGAACTGTTTGGGATTGACGAAGATCGACACGACGACGCGGGCCGCGCGGCGCCGGGCGGCATCGACCAATGCCATGTGCCCGGCGTGGAGCGCGCCCATGGTCGGGACCAGCGCGACGCTTTCCCCGGCACGGGTAAACTGGTCGAGCGCTCCGCGAAGCACCTCCAACCGACGTATAATTTGCACGGCCGATGGCCCTTCGATATGGGTGGGGGAGGCGGCTTTACTGGATCAGGCCGCCCGGGATCAACAAGGTTGGGTTGCGCGCTTGGACGAAGGTTCGGATCGGTTGCACGTCATCGTGTTCGCCAACGAGAAGGGCGGCACCGGCAAGTCGACGACGGCAGTGCATGTCGCCATCGCATTGGCGGCAAAGGGCGCGCGCGTCGCGTGCTTCGACCTCGACCATCGCCAACGGACGCTGGGCCGCTATCTCGACAACCGGGCGGAGACGATCAAGCGCACCGGTCGCAACTTGCCGATGCCGGTCTATGACACGCATGACGGCGAGAGCATGACGCGCTTCAACGACGCGCTCGGACGCCTCGGCGAACATGCCGAATTTCTGGTGATCGACACGCCGGGCCGCGACGATCGCTTCGCCCGGATCGCGGTGACCAACGCCGACACGCTGGTCACGCCGATGAACGACAGCTTCGTCGATTTCGACCTGATCGGACAGGTCGATCCCGACACGTTCAAGGTGACGCGGCCGAGCTTCTATTCCGAACTGATCTGGGAAACGCGCAAGCACCGCGCGAAGATCGACGGGTCGACGATCGACTGGGTCGTGCTGCGCAACCGGTTGCAGCATATCGAGGCACGCAACATGCGCCGCGTGTCGGAAGCGATCAACCAACTGTCGAAGCGCGTCGGTTTCCGCGTGACGCCGGGCCTGTCCGAACGCGTCGTCTATCGCGAGCTGTTCCCGTCGGGGCTGACCATGCTCGACCGCAACGAATTCGGTGAGATGGGCCTGGCGCATGTCGCCGCGCGGCAGGAGCTGCGCGAGATGATGGGCGGGCTGCAACTGCCCGAACCGCTCGGCGCACCGACCGCGATCTGACCTGACCGGCGGCAATGCTCAAGCTGGTCCTGATCGTCGCGCTGATCCTGGCGTTCTGGCTATGGCTGCGCGCCAAGCCGAAAAAGGTCGGCAGCGAGGCGGAGGCGCGCGCGATCCTGGGCGTGGCCAAGGATGCGAAGGCGGGTGAAATCCGCGCGGCGCACCGGCGGCTGATGCAGGCGGTGCACCCCGATCGCGGCGGATCGGCCGATCTGGCGCGGCGGATCAACGCGGCACGCGACGTGCTGTTGGGGCGGTTGCGGCATTGAAGTCGGGAAGAAGATAGGGGTTCACGCGAAGACGCGAAGGGGTTGCGTTCTGCGCGACGCCCCCCGCGCCAGCGGCCTCATTTTCGGTTGCAGTTAGGGAATAGGTTTCCCGTTTGCGGGCGTTCCGCCAAGCCCGTGCCTCCTCCGCGCCTTCGCGCCTCCGCGTGAACCCCTTTTTCTTCTATGCCGCTTCGCCTTAGGATCGGCCGCTCTGTAGCGGCGAGGATTCCGGCATGACCCACCACTTCCACCCCAGTTCGCTGCGCGAATATGACATTCGCGGCGTCGTCGGGCGGACGCTGGGCAGCGCCGATGCACATGCGATCGGGCGCGGTTTTGCGACGCTGGTGCGGCGCGCGGGCGGTACGCGGGTCGTGGTCGGGCGCGACGGGCGGTTGTCGTCGCCCGAGCTGGAGGCGGCGCTGGTCGCCGGGCTGACCGCCAGCGGGGTGGACGTGGTGCGCATCGGCCTTGGCCCCACGCCGATGCTCTATCATGCCGAAGCGATGCTGGAGGTCGATGGCGGCATCCAGATCACCGGCAGCCACAATCCAGCCGATTACAACGGCTTCAAGATGGTGCTGCAGCATCGCCCGTTCTTCGGGGACGATATCCAGCGGCTGGGCGCGATCGCGGCGGCGGGCGATTGGGACGAAGGTGCTGGCACGGTGACCGACCACGACCATGTCGACGCCTATGTCGGGCGGCTGATGGCGGGCTATGCCGGCGGCAGCTATCGCATCGGCTGGGACACCGGCAGCGGGGCGGCGGGCCCGGTGATCGAGCGGCTGGTCGCGCTGTTGCCCGGCGAGCATCACCTGCTGTTCACCGAGGTCGATGGCCGCTTCCCCCATCATCATCCCGACCCGACCGAGGAAGCCAATCTGGTCGACCTGAAACGGCTCGTCGTCGACAAGGGGCTGGATTTCGGGCTGGCGTTCGACGGCGATGGCGACCGGATCGGCGCGGTCGACGGCCGGGGGCGGACGTTGTGGGGCGACCAGCTGCTGATGCTGCTGGCCGAGCCGCAACTGCGCGAGACGCCGGGCGCGACGATCATCGCGGACGTAAAGGCCAGCCAGCTGCTGTTCGACCGCATCGCCGAACTGGGCGGCAAACCGCTGATGTGGAAGACCGGGCACAGCCCGGTGAAGACCAAGCTGCTCGAGACTGGCGCGCCGCTTGCCGCCGAAATGTCGGGACACGTGTTTTTCGGCGGCGACGATTACGGGTTCGACGATGCGCCCTATGCGGCGGTGCGGCTGATCCGCGCGATTCACATGAGCGGACGGTCGCTGACCGAATTGCGCGATGCCATGCCCGAAATGGCGACCACCCCCGAACTGCGCTTCAAGGTCGACGAGGCGCGCAAGTTCGCGGTGGTCGACGAGGTGCTGGCGCGGCTGGCGGCTTCGGGGGCGGACGTCAACACCACCGACGGCGCGCGGGTGACGACGGCGGACGGATGGTGGCTGCTGCGCGCATCGAACACGCAGGACGTATTGACCGCGCGGGCCGAGGCGCGGGATGCGGACGGCTTGGCGCGGTTGTTGGCGGAGGTCGACGCGCAGTTGGCGGCGTCGGGGGTGGTGCGAGGGTAGCTTTGGTTCGCGCGAACCATCCTTCCTGCCGTACGGTCCGGCTCGAAGGGTGGCTTTTCCGGCCCCGAAGCGCCATCTGTTATCGATGGCGCAACCGCAGATCATCCGTGTCGTCGACCTCGAAACCACCGGGCAGGCTCCACCCGCGCATGGCGTGTGCGAGGTCGGCTGGCAGGACGTGGCGCTGGGCGAGGATGGCCGCTGGGAGCTGACGGGCGAGGGCGGGCAGCATTTCGTCAATCCCGGCCGCCCGATCCCGCCGGTGACGCAGGCGGTGCACCATATCCTCGACGAACAGGTGGCGGACGCGCCATGGTGGCAGGATATCGCACGCCGCGTGCTCGACCCCTATCCGCGCCGGATCGCGCTGGCGGCGCATCGTGCCGATTTCGAACAGAAATTCTGTACCGCGCAGCTGACGCACGGGGCCGACTGGATCTGTACGTGGAAATGCGCGCTGCGGCTGTGGCCGGACAGCCCGGGCTTTTCGAACCAGATGCTGCGCTATTGGCGCAAACCGCAGGGCATGGAGCATGAACGTGGGCTGCCGGCACACCGGGCGTTTCCCGATGCCTATGTCACGGCCTTCCACCTGCGCGACATGCTGAACGAGGCGTCGATCGCGCAGCTGCTCGAATGGTCGCGGCTGCCCGGGTTGTTGCCGCGGGTGCGCTATGGTCCCGATCGCGGGCGGGCCTGGACCGAGATCGACGACGATTCGCTCGACGGCTTCCTGACCGATCGCGACGAGGATGTCCGCTATACCGCGGAGACCGAATTGGCGCGGCGGCAGGGCGGCGGCGAGATCAAGCCGCGCAGCCGCAACGACTGGCTGCTGCTGTGACGCGGACGGGGGTGCAGGTGGTGCGGGTGCATTGTCCGGTGTCGGGCAATGTGCTGGCCCGGTTGCAGGCGGGCGAGGCGGCGGCGCTGGCCGACGATCCGGTGCTGGCGGGCGTGGTCGGCGTGATCCGGGGCAGCGACGTTCTCGGCGCGATCGGGCCATATCGCGGGGTGTTCGAACTGGGGTTCGGGCTGGAGAGCTTCGTGCCGGGCGCGGACGCGGTGCCTACGACCGGGCGGGCCGGCGAGGCCGAAGTGGTGTCGACGGTGGTGGTGAAGAGCTATGCGGCCGTCGGGGCCGATATTGCGGAAGCGCTGGCAGCGATCGTCGCGGTGCATCCGTGGGAGGTGCCGGTGATCGAGGTTGCTGCGGTGGAGTTGGTCGGGCGGTAGGCTGCCGCTACTTTACCCTCACTTCCTCCGTTCGCTTCGAGCGCAGGTTCGAGCCTGTCGAGAACCGTAGTCGAGAAGGGCTGCCCCAAACGGGTTCTCGACGGACGCTTCTCGACAAGCTCGAAGCTGCTCGGACCGAACGGATGGGGCGGATAGGCTGAGGGGAGGCAAGCCTACCCCTGCCGACCTCCCAGCAGCGACCTCGCCCCTTCCAGCGATACGCCGAACACCAGATGCGCCAGCGCGCCATAGGCGTGGGTCGCGGCGGACGTATCCCATGGCGCCGATCCCAGCCCCGCTGCCGGCACCGCCGCTTCGTCGAGCAGGGCCGAGGTCGCGATGCCGTACAGGCTGCCGAAGCCGCTCGCCGCGCCCGGCCGATATTCGGTGAGCACGCCGTACAGCCCGCCCAGTGCCGCGCCGGTCAGATAATGCACCGCCTGTCCCGCCTGCGGGCGATAGGCGTCGGGTACGCGGGTGCCGGTAGTGGCAAGCGCGACCTTGTCGGCGGCCTTGACCGTCGCGGGATCGTCATCGCTCTGGTCCTGTCCCATCGGCTTGGCGGCGACCGACTGGAACGCAGCCATCGCGGCGGATGCGATCAGGCCGGCGGCGATGCCAGCGAACAGGCCGAGGACGGGACGGGGGTGCGACATGGGCGGTGCTCCGGCTTGGGGGGAGCAGGGGGAACGGTTGGAGCGGGTCGGGTTTCCGTCGGTTCGTTCGGGGGTACGGCAACGCGTCTACCCAGGGCCGAAAACGTCACCCCAGCGAAGGCTGGGGTCTCGCGGTTATCGGTCGCGACAGAGTCGCTTGAGACCCCAGCCTTCGCTGGGGTGACGTTTGTCAGCGTGCAGCTTACTTCTCCAGCGCGTTCCATGCCGCGACGAACGCCCGTGCGCGTTCGCCGACCGTGTCCGCGTCCATGCCGGGCACGTACAGCGCCGACCCCAGACCGTACCCGGCCGCGCCCGCCTTGTGCCAATCGGCCAGCACCGACGGCACGATCCCGCCGACCGGCAGCATCCGCACGTCGCGCGGGAGCACGGCGCGCATCGCCTTCATCACCGCCGGGCTGGCGGCTTCGGCGGGGAAGAGTTTGAGTGCGGCGGCACCGGCTTCCAATGCGGCAAAGGCTTCGGTCGGGGTCGCGATGCCCGGCATCGCCACCAGCCCGCGTGTCGCCGCGGCCGAGATCACCGCGGTATTGGCGTTGGGCGAGATGATGAGCGTGCCGCCGGCTGCCTCGACCCGTTCGACCTGTTCAACGGTGAGTACGGTGCCCGCGCCTACTGCCGCATACCCCTCCAGCTTCTTCGACAGGCGGGTGATGCTTTCATAGGGATCGGGCGAGTTGAGCGGCACTTCGACGATGGTGAAGCCGGCATCGATCAGCGCGTCGCCGATCGCTTCCACCTCATTCGGCTGGACCCCGCGCAGGATCGCGACCAGCGGGCAGCGGGCGAAGGCGGCGTCGAAGGCGGACAAATGGCTCATGCGGACAACTTTCGGATATGGGTGATACCGGCGATAAAGGCATGCTCGCACCCGCTGACAATGGCGCGGCCGTCCAGCGTCTCGATCGCGGTGGCGTAGAGGGTGGCGAGATCGCCATCGGCGACGAGGTGTACGTCGCGACCGTCGCCGATGCGCGCGGCGACGTCGCTGCCGATCAGCACGCCGCTGGCATATGATGCTGCCTGCGCTTCGTCGCGGAGACCGAGGACGTGCGACGCGCGGATGCCGAACAGGCTGGCGGCGAGGTCGCGTTTCGCGCCTTCGCGCACGCCTTCGCGATACGCGTCGCCGGCGGTGACCGGTGCGGCAAGCTGCGGGGCGAGCACGCCGCCGCCCTTCAGCAGCGCGAACAATTCGCCGGTCATCGCGGTGGTGAAGGCGGTGACCTTGCCCCCGGTCAGCTCGACCCATTTGCAGTGCGTGCCGGGCTGGCAGAGCAGCGCGTCCGCCGGTACCTGTCCGGCCAGCGCCGCGCCGAGCAACTGCACTTCCTCGCCCCGCATCACGTCGCCGTGACTGCCGTCGGTGAAGGACAGGCCGGGGACGATCGCGGTCCGATCGTCGATCCAGGTGAGGTGCGCGGCGATGTCGGCGATATCGGCTGGGACCGCGACATAGGGGGCGACCCGCCAGCCGATCGTCGATCCGACCATCCCGGCCATCAGCACCGGCAGGTCGCCCAGTTCCGCCCGGATCGCCGCCATTTCTTGCGGGTATTCGTCCGCCGCCATCGCCGACACGCCCTTCGGCGACTTGACGGTCGCGGCGATGCGCCCGTCTTCGATGCGATAGGCGCGGCGGTTGGTGGTGCCCCAGTCGAGGGCGATGAACGGGCTCACCACCATGTCGCGTACAGCGCGATGAGGATCAGGATGACGCCGAGGCCGGCGACGTTGAAGCCGGTCGACGTGCCGAACGACACGCCCTGCATGGTGATGCGGTTGGCGTCGCCACGCCCCTTCACCGCCAGCGACAACAGGATGGCGAGGCCGAGGCTGAGCAGGAACACGATGCCCATCCGGTCCATGAACGGGATGCCGGGCGCGAAGCTGCGGAACAGATAGGACAGCACGACCGAGGCGATCGCAGCGCCGATCGCGCCGGCTTCGGTCGCACGTTTCCAGAACAGGCCCAGCAGGAAGATCACGGTGATCCCCGGCGTAAAGAAGCCGGAGAATTCCTGAATGAACTGGAACGCCTGATCTGCGCCGCCCAGCAATGGACGCGCGGCGACGATCGCGATCAGGATGGCGATGGTAGCGGCGATCCGACCGATGCGGACCAGCTTGCGTTCCTGCCCGGCATCCATCTGCCCGCTCTCGCTGGTGCGCTTGGCATAGAGGTCGAGGGTGAAGATCGTCGCGATCGAATTGATCTTCGACGCGGTCGAGGCGATGATCGCGGCGATCAGCGCGGCGAAGACGAGGCCGAGCAGCCCCGAGGGCAGCAGCCGCATCATCGTCGGATAGGCTTCGTCGGGCTTGGCGAGATCGGGCGCGAGCAGCACCGCCGCCATGCCCGGCACGACGATCACCAACGGCATCAGCAGCTTCAGGAACGCCGCGAACACGATGCCCTTCTGCGCTTCGGGCAGCGACTTGGCGGCGAGTGCGCGCTGGATGATGTACTGGTTAAAGCCCCAATAGCTGAGGTTTGCGATCCACATGCCGCCGATCAGCACCGACAGGCCCGGCAGATCCTTGTAGAAAGGATTGTCGGGGGTCAGGATCATCTGGAATTTTTCGGGCGCGCGGCGGGTCAGTTCGTGGAAGCCGCCGACGACCCCGGCATCGCCACCGATCTGCGACAGCGTCAGATAGGAGATGGTGAGACCGCCGAACACCAGCAGCGTGACCTGCACGATATCGGTCAGCGCCACCGCCTTCAGCCCGCCGCGCAACTGGTACAGCAGCGCGAACAGGCCGAGTCCGATCAGCGCCACCGTCTGGTCGACGCCCGCGACCTGCGTCACCGCGATCGAGCCGAGCCAGATGATGCTCGTCAGGTTCACGAACACGTACAGTGCCAGCCAGAACACCGCCATCAGCGTGCGGATCGACGGGCCGTAGCGCTGCTCGAGGAACTGCGGCATCGTGTAGATTTCGTTGCGCAGGAAGATCGGCAGGAAGAATTTGCCGACGATCAGCAGCGTCAGCGCCGCCATCCATTCGTACGAGGCAATGGCGAGACCGATCGCATAGCCAGAGCCCGCCATGCCGACGATCTGTTCGGCCGAGATGTTGGCCGCGATCAGCGACGCGCCGATCGCCCACCAAGGGAGCGATTTGGACGCAAGGAAGTAATCGGAGCTGTCCTTCTGATGCCCCCCCTTGTCGCGGCTCACCCATTGCGCGAGGCCGAAAATGCCAATCGCATAGATGACCACGACGATCAGATCGATCGTCGACAGACGCATGGTTTCCTCCCCGGCCCACTGGCTTTTGGAGGCGGACAATTATACGACGAATACATCGTGTCCAGTGCCAAGCGCGATGGACGAACCGAAAGGAGACGGGATGGCGGCGCGGATGAGCGGAATGCCCGGCGGCAATTTGACCCGCGCGACGCTCGATACGCTCGGCCGCGCGATCGTGACCGGCGAATATGACGAACGGCCGTTCCCGACCGAAGCGGAAATCGGCAAGGCGCACGGCATCAGCCGGTCGGTGACGCGCGAGGCGGTGAAGATGCTCACCGCCAAGGGGCTGGTCAGCGCCCGCCCGCGCCAGGGGACGGTGGTGCGCCCGGCGGCGGCATGGAACCTGTTCGACCCCGATGTGCTGCACTGGCTGCTGGATCGTAAATTCTCGGTCGATCTGCTGCGCCAGTTCAACCAGCTGCGCGTCGCGATCGAGCCGGAGGCGGCGGCGCTGGCGGCGGTCGCGGCCGATGATGCCGATCAGGCGCGGATCGCCGATGGTCTGGCGCGGATGGCAGCGGCGGAACGCGGCGAGGACGATCCGCTCGACGCCGATATCGATTTCCACGTCGCGATCCTGCTGGCGGCGAAGAACCCGTTCTACGCGCAGTTCCGCGAGATGGTGGCGACCGCGCTCAACACCTCGATCCGCTTCACCAACACCATCGTCGGCCGCTCGGCGAGCGTCGAGCAGCATGCGGCGGTCGCAGAGGCGATCGCCGCGCGCGACCCGATCGCGGCACGCGCGGCGATGCGTGCGTTGATCGGCGACGTGCTCGACCTGATCGACGCGCGGGGCGTGGCCTGATTACCGGAGACGCTCGCCATGCCAGCGGACGTGATCGGCCATGAAGGTCGAGATGAAATGATAGCTGTGGTCATAGCCCGGCTGCATCCTGAGCGTGCAGTCGATCCCGGCATCGGCACATGCCTTTGCCAGCAAGTCGGGGCGTAGCTGTTCGGACAGGAAAGTGTCGGCATCCCCCTGATCGACCAGAATTTCCTGCACCCGCGCGCCGTCCTCGATCAGCGCGACCGCGTCCGCCGCGCGCCATGCCGAGCGGTCGTTGCCGAGATAGCCGCCCAGCGCCTTTTCCCCCCATGGCACCTGCGACGGCGCGACGATCGGCGCGAAGGCGGAGACGGAACGGAACCGGTCGGGATTGCGAAGCGCGATGGTCAGCGCGCCATGCCCGCCCATCGAATGGCCGGTGATCGACTGGCGGCTGCAATCGAGCATCGGAAATTCGGCGGCGATCAGCGCGGGCAGCTCGTCCTCGACATAGGAACGCATGCGATAGTGTTGCGCCCACGGATCCTCGGTCGCATCGACATAGAAACCGGCGCCCAGTCCGAAATCCCAATCGGCCTCCGGATCGTCGGGCACGCCGTCGCCGCGCGGCGAGGTATCGGGCGCGATGAAGGTGATACCCGCCGCAGCACAGGCGGCGCGATACTCGCCCTTGTCGGTGACATTGGCATGGGTGCAGGTCAGTCCCGACAGATACCACAGCACCGGCGCACGCTGTCCGGGTTCCAGCGGCGGCACGAACACGGAAAAGGTCATCGTCGTGCCGGTCACGGTCGATTCGTGGGAATAGACGCTCTGCGTGCCGCCATGGGCGCGGGCGGTCGAAACGGTCTTCATGGGGCTTCTCCACCGATGGTCGTAAACGGCTATAGGGGGAGGGACGGTTCGCGGCGATAGTCGGTTCCTTGTCGACAGCGCGGGGCGAATCGCCGACAGGGCGGCATGGCGCGGCTGATCCTGCTCAACAAACCGTACGGCGTGCTGTCGCAATTCACCGATCGCGGGACCGAGGGGGCGCGCGAGACGCTGTCGGACCATGTCGCGCTGCCCGGCGTCTATCCAGCCGGACGGCTCGACCGCGACAGCGAGGGGTTGCTGCTGCTGACCGATGACGGCCGCCTGCAGGCGCGCATCGCCGATCCGCGGTTCAAGCTGGCCAAGACCTATTTCGTGCAGGTCGAGGGGGCGCACGACGATGCGGCGCTCGACCGGCTGCGGCGCGGAGTGACGCTGAACGACGGACCGACCCGCCCGGCGGAGGTCGCCGCGATCGATCCGCCCGCATTATGGGAGCGGGTGCCGCCGGTGCGCTTTCGCAAGACCGTGCCCGATCACTGGCTGTCGATCACCATCCGCGAAGGCCGCAACCGGCAGGTGCGGCGGATGACCGCAGCGGTCGGCCTGCCGACGCTGCGGCTGGTCCGGTGGCAGGTCGGCGGGTGGACGGTCGAGGGACTGGCGCCGGGGGAATGGCGGGAGGTCGTCGCCTGATCGTATCCCCGCGCAGGCGGGGATCCCGGGTTGTCAAGCGCAACGCCCTTGGCTCTGGATCCCCGCCTGCGCGGGGATACGGTTCAGCGCACGCCAAGCCCCTTACGCCGCGCTCTGGTCGATCCCCAGTTCGCCCAGCTTGCGGTACAGCGTCGAGCGGCCGATCCCCAGCCGCCGGGCGACCTCGGTCATGCGGCCGCGATAATGGCCGATGGCGAGGCGGATGACGTCAGCCTCGATCTCCTCCAGCATGCGCAGATTGCCGTCGGGGCGGAACAGCGTCACTCCGCCCGCCATGTCGTGGCGCGGAACGAGGCTGACCGGCGGGGGCGCCTCGCCCTGTGCGATCTGCGCGATCTGCGGGAAATCGCCGCGGGTCAGCGCGTCGCCCTCGCACAGCACCGCCGCACGGAACAGCGCGTTCTGCAACTGTCGGACATTGCCCGGCCAGCCATAGCTGTCGAGCAGCGCGACCGCATCGTCGGTGATGCCCAGCTGCCGCAAGCCCGGCTGTTGCGCGATCCGCGTCAGTAGATGGCGGGCCAGCGCCGGAATGTCGCCGCGCCGGTCGCGCAGCGGCGGGATCGTCACCTGCACGACGTTCAGCCGGTAATACAGGTCCTCGCGGAATCGACCGGCCTCGACCTCGGCCATCAGCGTCTTGTTGGTCGCGGCGATCACCCGGACATCGACCTCGCGCGTGGTACGCGCGCCGACCGACTGGATCTCGCCCGATTGCAGCACGCGCAGCAGCTTCACCTGCGTCTCGAACGGCATCTCGCCGATCTCGTCGAGGAAGATGGTGCCGCCGTCCGCCTCCTGGAACCGGCCGGCCTTGCGTTCGAACGCGCCGGTGAACGCGCCCTTTTCATGGCCGAACAGCTCGCTTTCGACCAGATTGGCGGCGATCGCGCCGCAATTGACGCGGACCATCGGCTTGCGCGCGCGCGGCGAGGCGGCGTGGATCGCTTCGGCGACGACTTCCTTGCCGACGCCGCTCTCGCCCTCGATCAGCACCGGCACGCGGGCGCGCGCCGCCTTGGCCGCGATCGCCAGCGCGGCGCGGAATTGCGGGGCCGATCCGACGATCTCGTCGAAGGCCAGCGTCATCGACAGTTTTTCGGTCAGCGGGCGCAGTTCGCCGTCGCCGCTTGCCCCCGCTGCGGCCTCCAGCGCGGCGAGCAGCCGTTCGGCGGCCAGCGGCTTGACCAGGAAATCGCTTGCGCCCGCGCGCATCGCCGCAACCGCGCCCGCGACCGATTCATTGGCGGTCAGCATCAGGATCGGCAGCATCGGTCGCGCCCTGCGCAGATCGGCGATCAGCGCCAGCGCATCGGCATCGGGCGACCAATGGTCGAGCAGCACCGCATCGAGCGCCAGCCCGTCGGGCGTGTTCAGCATGGCAATCGCCGTCGCCGCATCGCTCGCGAACACCGTCCGCCAGCCGCGCCGCCCCGCGATCGCGGCGACCAACCGGCGCTGGGCCGGTTCGTCGTCGATCACCATCAGCACTCGCTGTCCGTCTCGCGTCATTGCTGTTTCCACGTCCCTGCCGTCCCGGATCGACACCGTCTTGCGCCAGCGGGCGTAAAGTTCGCCTTAAGACGGTCGAGAAAACCGTCCGGGGCGGCGCGGGGCTTGTTCTTGGTCCAACCTGCGTTAGAGTTGCCTGAACAAGGCAGTATGGAGAGGTTCATCAATGGCGAGCGACGGCCACACCCCCGCCCATGCCGGGACGTACAGCAGCTTCATTCGCTGGTTCACCTGGGGCACGATCATCTGCGCCCTGATCGCCGCGTTCGTCATCTGGCTGATCGCGGGCTGAGATGCGCATCGCGGTCCTCGCCGAACAGGCCGCCGGCGAGCGCCGGGTCGCCGCGACCCCCGAAACCGTCAAGAAGCTGATCGCACTGGGCGCGACGGTCGCGATCGAACAGGGGGCGGGGGCCAGTGCGTCGATCGACGATGCTGCCTATGCCGCCGCCGGCGCGACCGTCGGTTCGCGGGCCGAGACGATCGCCGATGCCGATATCCTGCTCGGCGTGGCGCCGCCGGCCCCGGAATCGCTGGCGGGGGCGAAGCGGGGGGCGTGGCTGGTCGCCGGGCTGAACCCCTTTGCCGACCGCGCGCGGATCGCGGGCTATGCGGCGCTGGGGCTGGAGTCGCTGGCGATGGAATGGATGCCGCGCATCACCCGTGCCCAGTCGATGGACATATTGTCGTCGCAAGCCAATCTGGCGGGGTATAAGGCGGTGCTCGATGCCGCGTCCGAATATGGCCGCGCCTTTCCGATGATGATGACCGCCGCCGGCACGGTCAGCGCGGCGCGCGTGTTCGTGATGGGCGTGGGCGTCGCCGGGTTGCAGGCGATCGCGACTGCCCGTCGGCTGGGCGCGCAGGTCAGCGCCACCGACGTCCGCTCCGCGACGAAGGAACAGATCCAGTCGCTCGGTGCCAAGCCGATCTTCGTCGAGAAGGTGGCGGGGATCGAGGGCGAGGGCGCGGGCGGCTATGCCGGTGAGATGAGCGCCGAATATCAGGCGGCCCAGGCCGAACTGGTCTCCGGTCACATCGCCAAACAGGACATCGTCATTACCACCGCGCTGATCCCCGGCAAACCCGCCCCGCGCCTCGTCAGCGATGCGCAGGTCGCGTCGATGCGGCCGGGCAGCGTCATCGTCGATCTCGCGGTCGAACAGGGCGGCAATGTCGAGGGATCGGTCGCGGGCGAGGTCGTGCAGCGTCACGGTGTCACCATCGTCGGCCATCGCAACGTGGCGAGCCGGCTGGCCGCGGACGCATCGGCATTGTTTGCGCGTAACCTTTACAACTTTCTGTCGGCCTATTGGGACAAGGACGCCGGCCGGCCCGTCCTGCCGCCCGATGACGAAGTGACCCAGGCGATCGTGCTGACCCGCGACGGCCAGATCGTAAGTCCGCGCCTGACCGACTGATTCTACAGAGGGAAACGCCATGGGTTTGTTCAGCAGCCACGAAGTCGACCCGGCGGAAATCCGCGAGAAATACGGCCATGCGCTGATCGGCGGCGAAGAGGTGCTCGCCGCGTTCCGCTCGCTGCGCGACACCGCGTTCCTGACCAATTACCGTTTCGTGCTGGTCGACGTGCAGGGGCTTACCGGCTCGAAAATCTCGTTCCGCAGCGTACCCTATCGCTCGATCCAGAGCTTTTCGGTCGAAAGCGCGGGGACCTTCGACCTCGACAGCGACCTGAAGCTGTGGGTGACCGGCGAGGCGATGCCGCTGTCGCTGAAGGTCAGCCGCAACGCCGATCCGGCGGCGATCCAGCGGCTGCTCGCGGAACTTGTGCTGGCCAAGCGGTGAGGGGGGAGTCGCCTCCAAATCCTCCCCGTGCTGCGCATGGGGAGGGGGACCGCGCGAAGCGTGGTGGAGGGGCCTCGACAGTCCGGCACGCGCGTCGGCTACGTCGGGGAATGAGCTTGCCGGAAGTGCTGCTGTGGCAACGCCTCCGCCTCGAACCGCATGGACTGAAGTTTCGTCGGCAGCATCCGGTGCTGACCTATGTCCTCGACTTCTACTGCGCGCGGGCGCGGTTGGTGGTCGAGATTGACGGAGAAGCACATAACCGCGGTGACCGGCCTGCCCGCGACGTCGAGCGGGATGCGGCGCTTGCCTCATATGGGTTGACCGTTCGGCGCATTCCAGCCCGCGACGTGTTGGCCGATGCCGACGCCGCAGCCGCAGCGATCGTGGAAACCGCGCTGCCCCTCCACCCCCGGCTGCGCCGGCGGTCCCCCTCCCCAAGCACACTTGGGGAGGATTTGAGTACCGTCCTGTCTACGGCTGCTGATCCTTCCCGTGCCGGGGAGGATTTGCATGCCGATCTACCTTCGGCCCATTATCCGGCCCATCCAACGGAGTAACCGATGGACTTCCTCTCGATCCTGTCGATCTTCGTCCTCGCCTGTTTCGTCGGCTATTATGTCGTGTGGTCGGTGACGCCGGCGCTGCACACGCCGTTGATGGCGGTCACCAACGCCATTTCGTCGGTCATCATCGTCGGCGCGCTGATCGCGGCCGCGGCCGCCGGAGTGCCGGGGGCGAAATGGCTGGGGCTGCTGGGCGTGGTGCTGGCCAGCATCAACATCTTCGGCGGGTTTGCCGTCACCGAACGCATGCTCGCCATGTACAAGAAGAAGGGGTGAGGGGCATGCACGAGGCCGCGCCGGTCAATCCATGGGTCGCCCTCGCCTATCTGGTGGCGGGGGTGTGCTTCATCCTTGCGCTGCGCGGCCTGTCATCGCCCGCGACCAGCCGGCGGGGCAATCGCCTCGGCATGATCGGCATGGGGATCGCGGTGCTGACGACGATCTTTACGCATCTGCCGGTGCGCCCCGATGGGATCGGGCGCACTGTGCTGGAACTCGAAACGGCAACGCTGCTAGAAATCCTTGCCGCCATCGGCATCGGCGCGGTCATCGGCCTGACCACCGCCAAACGCATCGCGATGACCGCGATGCCCCAACTGGTAGCTGCCTTTCACAGCCTCGTCGGCTTGGCGGCGGTGCTGGTCGGGATCGCCGCCTACCTCAACCCGGGCGCGTTCGGCATCTCGTCGCTGGTCGTGCCGATGATCGGGCAACCGTTCCAGGTCATCAATCCGGTCAGCAAGGTCGAGATGGGGCTGGGCGTCGCGATCGGTGCGATCACCTTTTCCGGCTCCGTCATCGCCTTCCTGAAGCTCAACGGCAATATGGGCGGAAAGCCGATCCTGCTGCCCGGTCGCCATGCCATCAACCTGGGCGTGCTCGCGGCGATCCTGCTGTTCGTCGCGATATTCGCGCATGGACAGGCGGCGTGGCCGTTCTGGACGATCCTCGTGCTGTCGTTCGCGATCGGCTTCCTGCTCATCATTCCGATCGGCGGCGCGGACATGCCGGTCGTGGTTTCGATGCTCAACAGCTATTCGGGCTGGGCGGCGGCGGCGATGGGCTTCACGCTCGGCAACAGCGCGATGATCATCACCGGCGCGCTGGTCGGGTCGTCGGGCGCGATCCTCAGCTACATCATGTGCCGGGCAATGAACCGCAGCTTCATCAGCGTGATCGCTGGGGGCTTCGGCGCGACCGACAGCGGCGGGGGCGGGGCGGCAGCGGTCGACAGGCCGTGGAAACGCGGCAGCGCCGAGGACGCCGCCTTCCTGATGCAACAGGCCGAACAGGTCATCATCGTGCCCGGCTACGGCATGGCGGTGGCGCAGGCGCAGCATGCGCTGCGCGAAATGGGCGACAAGCTGAAGGAGCATGGCGTCCGCGTGAAATATGCGATCCATCCGGTCGCCGGGCGGATGCCGGGGCATATGAACGTGCTGCTCGCCGAAGCGAACGTGCCCTATGACGATGTGTTCGAGCTGGAGGACATCAACTCCGAATTTGCGCAGACTGATGTCGCCTTCGTCATCGGTGCCAATGACGTGACCAACCCGGCGGCCAAGACCGACAAGACTTCGCCGATCTACGGCATGCCGGTGCTCGATGTCGAAAAGGCGAAGACGGTGCTGTTCATCAAGCGGTCGATGGGCGGCGTCGGCTATGCCGGGGTCGATAACGAAGTTTTCTACCGCGATAACACCATGATGTTGTTGGCCGATGCCAAGAAGATGGTCGAGGAGATCGTCAAGGCGATGGACTGACGCGGTTCGTTGCTCCATCGCAACGGTTGCGGTGCGATCGGCGCCGTGATCGTAAAGGGGCAGGCGGTGACCGATTTTGACGGATTCGAGCAGCAATCGGCGGCGGCGCGGCGGGCGGTGATCGTCGCCGACGACGCGCTGGCGATGGCGGATGCACAGGCGACGCTCCGCCATGCCGGGGTCGCGGTTGCGGCAGCGATCGGCTTTGCCGGGCTGGCGCAGGCGCTGGACGACGTCACCCATGCCGACCTGCTGCTGGTCGATGCGACCGGGGTCGCGATCGAGACGCTCGACGCTGCGCTACCGATCCTTGCCGCGAGGGCCGAGCGCGATCGGGCGCAGCTGGTGGTCAGTTTCGGCGTCGAGGCGATCGACATGGTGTCGCTGCACCTGCTGGGCGGTCCCGCGACGCTGCTGTGCGAGGCGCGGCCCGAGGAGCGGATCGCCGCGATCGTGCTGGGCGCCGGGAGCGGTGCCGGGTTTAGCGCGGTCGAGCGTGACGCCGAGCGGCTGCGGCGGCTGAATGCCGAGGTGGCGCGCATCGCCGAGGCGCTGGCACGGCTGGCTCGCGACGGCGATACGGGGGAGGGCGTGCGCGACCGCACCGACGATTTCGCCGCACCCGATGCCGGCGACGCGCCGGTGGCGGCGATATCAGCGGCGACCGTGCGCGGCGCGATCCGCGCGCGACGGCTGCGCGACCAGTTCTTCGCACCCGAACTGTTCGCCGATCCGGCATGGGACATGCTGCTCGACCTGTTCGCCGCGCGGCTGGAGGAGGGCAATGTCTCGGTGTCGAGCCTGTGCATCGCCTCCGCCGTGCCGCCGACCACCGCGCTGCGCTGGATCACGACGCTGACCGATGCCGGGCTGGTCGCGCGGCAGGAGGACCCGGCCGACAAGCGCCGCGCGTTCATCGTGCTGACGGCGCGCGGCGTCGCCGGGATGCGGGGCTATGCCGAGGCGGTGGCACGGGCCGGGCTGGGCTGGGCCTGATCGGTGCGAAGGAACGCGACGAACTGATCGGTCGACTGGCGCAGGTCGCCCGCGCTGCCGGCCAGCTGGCCGATACTGGCCCGCACCGCCGCGGACAGCGATGACGCGGCGCTGGCGGCGGTGGCGACGGTTTCAAGCTGCTGTCCGGCCGCCGCCGCCGCCGCCGCGACGCGGGCGGCGCCATCGTCGACCTCGCGCGAACTGACGCTCTGGTCGCGCACCGCGGCGGCGATGCCTGCGGCGGCAGCAGCGACCTCCTCGATCGATTGGTGCACCGAGCGCAGCTTGTCGCTGGTATCGGCGACGCCACCGCGAATGCCGCCGATCAGCGCGCTGATCCGGTCGCTGGCCCGGCGGGTATCGGACGACAACGCCTTCACTTCGCTAGCGACGACCGCAAAGCCGCGACCGGCTTCGCCGGCGCGGGCAGCCTCGATGGTAGCGTTCAGTGCCAGCAGGTTCGTCTTCGACGCGATGGCACGGATATCGGCGAGGAATCCTTCGATCTGGACCGCCTGTTCCTCCAGCATTTCGACGGTCCGCACGCTGCGCGCTGCTTGTCCACTGGCAGTGCCAGTCAGATCGTTCTGCTGTTCCGCTGCCGCGGCGATGGTCCAGATCGACGCCGACAGATCGCGGATCGATGCGGCGACCGAAGCAAGATCGTCGGTCGCGCGGTGGGCGCCGGCCGACGCCTCGACCGCTTCCGACCGGGCAAGTCCGGTCACGTCCTCCAGCGTTTCGGCCGCACCCTCCAGCCGGTCGGTCGTGTCGCTGATGCTGCGGACGACGGTCGTCACCGATCGTTCGAATTGCCGGGCCAGTTCGATGAGCTCGCGGTGGCGGTCGCCGGCAATGCGCGCCGCCTGTTCCTCGCGGCGGCGGCGCTGTTCGGCGGCGTCCTGTTCGGCGGCGCGTGCGAGCCGCATCGCGTCCTCGGTCCGGCGCTGCCCCTCGGCCGCCGCCCCGGCCAGTTCGCGCGCGCGGCGCACGGCGCGGTCCTGCGTCTCGAACAGGCGGCACAGCTGGATGGTCAGCACCGTCAGCGTCCCGAATTGCAGCCCGACCGCGACGACGTGAAACGCGATGCGTCCGATATTGCCGTCGCCGGTAAAGACATAATCGGGCGCGAGCCATTCGAGCAGGATGTGATGCAGCGCCGTCAGCACCGTCGTCACCGCGATCGGCCGCCAGTCGGCCAGCACGACCAGCGCCGCCATCCCGACGAAGAAATACATATGCGCGTCCATCTGCCACGCATGGCCGCGCAACAGGAAGACGAGCATCGCCGGGATCGTCGCGGCGAGCGTCCCCATCAGCGCGCGCGCGGTCGCATCATAGCGGCCCTGCAACGCAACCACCGTCGGCGCGAGGTTCAGCACGACGCCGATCGCGAACAGCGGCACCCCGATCCCGCTGTCCATCATCGCATTGCCGATCAGCAGCAGGATCAGCGACACCCAGCCGAGCAGCGCCCAGGCCTTGATCCCATGATAGCGCAGCCGGTCGAGCGAGCCGAGGGTCCCGGCCGGTTCGTGCAGGACCAATGCCTTCATCCGTGCCAGCATCGTCTGGGGCCCCGTCCTATTCGCCACGATCGCCGCTCCCGCAGGTGATGCCGGCGGCGGCGAGGATCAGGATCGCGCGCCCGCGACGCTGCACCGCGATGTCGGCGCGGTTGCCCGACACCACCATCGATCCGGGCAGGCTGCCGGCGCGCAGCAGCGCGGCCCCACCCGCCAGCGCGACCCTGGCGACATCGTTGCGGCTGGACCCGTCGAGCGACACCAGCAGCATCCGCCCGGTGGCAGGCGGCCAGAGGCTGAACAGCACGAAGGCCGTCGCGACGGCGCAACTCTGTAAAATCATTGGAATTTGTTTGGATGAAAACCGCATTGGCCATCGATATGAGCCAATAGTTAACGCGTTATGCGAACCGATTGCGTCATTTCGGACAAATCGTGCCGTTGGTACGAAAGCGCCGTTAAGGATTGGATACCGTATCGATCGCAACCATCGTGCGGCGACTAGTCAAGCCGGCGGCGCGGGACCGCCGGTCTGGCATGCGACAATGATGATCAGGTCATTGGCAAACCCGATGCCGACCATCCGTATGCCAGCGTTTAAACATAACAAAGCCGCCATGTCCGGCCCGGACATGGCGGCTTGTTCAGGTCGTAGGACCGACGGCGGCGCTTATTTGGGCGCCAGCACCATCAGCATCTGCCGGCCTTCCATGCGCGGATAGGCTTCGACCTTGGCGATTTCCTGGGTCGCCTCGGCGACGCGCTGCAACACCGCCATGCCGAGCTGGCCGTGGCTCAGTTCGCGACCGCGGAAGCGCATCGTGACCTTCACCTTGTCGCCCTCGGTGATGAATTCCTCGACCTTCTTCATCTTCGTATCATAATCATGATCGTCGATGTTCGGACGCATTTTGATCTCCTTGATCTCCTGCGTCTTCTGGGTCTTGCGGGCGAGGTTCGCCTTCTTCTGCGCCTCGTACTTGAACTTGCCCACGTCGAGGAACTTCGCGACGGGCGGATCGGCGTTCGGCGACACCTCGACCAGATCGAGCCCGACCTCGGCCGCCTGCGCGATCGCTTCGCGCGTGTACATCACACCCAGATTCTCGCCCTCATGGTCGATCACGCGGACCTTTGGCGACTGGATGAACTCGTTGAATCGGGGGCCGTTCATCGGCGGCGGCGCATTCGGGCGACGCATCATGGGCGGACGGATAGGTGCTGCTCCTTCAGTGTTCGAAAGTCCTATATAGTCAATCTTGCGCGATTACGAAAGGTTCCGCGCAAGATCGGGCGCCAGCGATTCGTTCGACAGCATCGCGACCAGTTCGTCGAGCGCGATGACCGACTGCCCCTGACTGCCCAGCCGCCGTAGCGCGACGGTGCGTTCCTCCGCCTCGCGCTTGCCGACCACGACCAGCGCCGGAACCTTGGCGAGCGAGTGTTCGCGGACCTTGTAGTTGATCTTCTCGTTGCGCAGGTCGGTTTCGACGCGGATGCCCGCTGCCTTAAGCGCCGCCGCGACCTCGTTCGCATAGTCGTCGGCATCCGATACGATCGTCGCGACCACCGCCTGTACCGGCGACAGCCACATCGGCATGCGCCCGGCATGATGTTCGATCAGGATGCCGAGGAAACGTTCGAACGTGCCGAGGATCGCGCGGTGGAGCATCACCGGGCGGTGGCGATTGCCGTCCTCGCCCACATAGGTCGCGTCGAGTCGTTCGGGCAGCACCCGGTCCGACTGGATCGTGCCGACCTGCCATGTCCGCCCGATCGCGTCGGTCAGGTGGAACTCCAGCTTGGGGGCATAGAAGGCGCCTTCGCCCGGCAGTTCCTCGAACTTCGCCTTGATGTCGTCCGACAGGTTCGACGACAGCACCGCCTCGCGCAGCTCCGCCTCGGCCTTGTCCCACATCTCGTCCGATCCGAAGCGCTTGTCGGGGCGCAGCGCCAGCTTCACCGCATAATCGGTGAAGCCCAGATCCCGATAGACCGAGTCGAGCAGTTCGCAGAAGTCGCGGACTTCCTCGATCAACTGATCCTCGCGGCAGAAGATATGCGCGTCGTCCTGCGTGAACTGGCGCACGCGCATGATGCCGTGCAGCGCGCCATGCGGTTCGTTGCGGTGGCAGCAGCCGAATTCCGCCATGCGGATCGGCAGGTCGCGATACGACTTGATCCCCTGTCGAAAGATCAGGACGTGCGCCGGGCAGTTCATCGGCTTCAATGCCATCATGTCGGCATCGGCGCTGACGATCGCGCCCTCGTCCTCGGTATTGGGGATTTCGTCGGGCACCACGAACATATTCTCGCGATACTTGCCCCAATGGCCCGACTGTTCCCATTGCCGCGCGTCCATCAGCTGCGGCGTCTTCACTTCCTGATAGTCGTGCGCGTCGAGCCGGCGGCGCATATACGCCTCCAGCTGCCGCCACATCATATAGCCCTTGGGATGCCAGAAGACCGACCCCTGTGCTTCGGACTGGAGGTGGAACAGGTCCATCTCCGCGCCCAGCTTGCGATGGTCGCGCTTGGCGGCTTCCTCCAGCCGCGTCAGATGCGCGTCGAGCTGCTTCTTCGACAGCCAGCCGGTGCCGTAGATGCGGCTGAGCATCGCGTTCTTCTGGTCGCCGCGCCAATAGGCGCCCGACACGCGCGTCAGCTTGAACGCCGCCGGATCGAGCTTGGCGGTCGATTCGAGGTGCGGGCCGCGGCACATGTCGAGCCACTCGCCCTGGCGATAGATGGTCAGTTCCTCGCCCTCGGGCAGTTCGGCGGCCCATTCGGCCTTGAACGTCTCGCCTTGGCTGTTCCAGCGGTCGATCAGCTGCTGGCGGGTGACCACTTCGCGCTCGAACTTCTCGCCACGCGCGATGATCTTGCGCATCTCCGCCTCGATCAGCGGCAGATCCTCGTCGGTGAACGGCCCACGACCCGGGGCGGGCGCGAAGTCGTAATAGAAGCCGTCCTCGGTCGCGGGGCCGAAGGTGATCTGCGTGCCCGGATACAGCGTCTGCACCGCTTCGGCCATGACGTGCGCGAAGTCGTGGCGATGCAGTTCGAGCGCATCCGTTTCGTCCTTGACGGTCACCAGCGCCAGCGATGCGTCGCCGTCGAACGGGCGGTTCAGGTCGCGCACCTGCCCGTCGACCCGCGCCGCGATCGCCGCCTTGCGCAGACCCGGCGAGATCGCAGCGGCAATGTCGGCAGGGGTAGTGCCCGGCGTCACCTCACGGACGGCACCGTCGGGGAGGGTGATGCGGAACAATGCGGACATGCGAAGCGACCTGAAATGCGAGGGAGATAAACGCCCGTCGGTTAGCCGCTGGGGGAGGGAAGGGCAAGGATGCGTCGCCTCGTCACTCCACCGCCGCACCGGCATCGGTATAGGTGATGCGAATCCGAACCCAACTGCCTACCAACGGCCGACCACCGACCCGCGGCGGCAAAATGCGAAACTGCCACGCCGCCTGCCGCACCGCGCGCGCTAGGCCCGATCCGCTCGCCGACTGGCCGATCTCGCGGCAATCGGTCACCTGGTTGTTGGGGATCGTCCGGCACGCGACCTCGCCCCAGCCCGGTTGCGAGCGCCGCGGCAGATAGGTCGACAGCTCGGCATGGGTCGGGCGGCGATACCAGTCGGCGGCGTAGAGCCGCTCGCCGCCGCCGCTGCCGCCGCCGGCATCGGCCTCCGCATCGCCATCGCCGCTGTCGCCTGCCGCGTTGCCGGTGCCGACGCCCTCGGTACCGCGCGTGCCCGGCGTGATTGCGGCGCGGGCGAATTCACGGCCGGTCATCGGAATGACCTTCGACCAGGCGTCGGAGGGGCGCTCGGCCGGGACCGGCGGCGGCGGAATGTCGGGGGGCGGCGCGACCGTCGCGGTCGGCGGCGCGGTCGCGGTGCTGCCGGCGGCGGCCTTGCGCTGGACCTGCTTGGCCGGGGCGGCGGCAGGGGCAACGCGATCGGCGGGCAGCATGTCGACGACCAGCGGCGATTTCTCGCCGGGCGGCGGCGACATCATCGTCGGCGCGATCCGCAGCAACAGCCACAGGATCAGCGCATGGATCGCCACGACCAGCGCGAGCGTCGTCAGGCGGCGCGACAGCGGCGGCGGGCTCTGTGCGGAAAACCGTTGCTGAAGTGCCTGCGTCGCCACCCGCCAGCCCCTAGCGCAGCCGGCGCAGCAGGGCGACGGGAAAGTACGGGATTAACCGTCCGTTCGACTTGGGTCCGTCTGCGAGCGGTTCGGTTCGCGGCTTGTCGCCGGTCAGCTGGTCTTCGGGCTCAACGCGGTGCGCACCAGCCGTGCGCCGTACGGTTCGACCGTCCTGTAGCTTACCATCGCCAGCAGCAGGGTAAGGAACAGTCCGGCGGCGACGAACAGCAGGGCGCCGACCGGATTGGCCTCGCCAAAGGCGATGTTCGCCGTGCCGACGATCTTCGGCGACAATTGCTGGAACAGGATCGTGGCGATGATGCTGTGGATCAGGTAGATTCCGAACGAATAGGTTGCGATACTCCGCAACAACCTCATGTGGAGAGGCGTCTTGATGCCCGCTGCGTCGATCGCGACCACGGACGATACCAGAATATAGACCAGCAATAGTCGCTCGACGCCATGAACGGGCGTGCCCCTCCCGAACAGCATGGCGAGCGCGATCAGCAATGCCGCGATTGCTGCGCTCTTCGGAACGTTCAGGCCGCGATTGCGCGATAAGAGCACGCCGAAGATGAAGGACGGAATGCACCGGATGATCCCGAGCGATTCTTGCTGGATCAGGGTTATGCCGGTCGCATATTGTTCCGACGTATAGGAGCAGGCGAACAGCGCGACGATCAGTACGCCGAGCAGAACGAGATTTCGTGACGACGAACGTCGAACCAGCCGGAGCGTGGGAAGCAGCAGGCAACAGCCGAAGATCGCACTTACCGCCCAGCTGGGGTAATTGAACGTCGCGAACTCACCAAATCCCCAGCCGTGCGTCAGCGTGACATGGGGCAGCAGTGACGTCGGATCATATCGATCCGGGTTCTTCGGCTGAACCAGTCCCATGGCCAGCGCCGCCGCCACTACCGCATAGAAGCCGAGCGTCGCGATATGCAGCGGATACAGCCTGGCCAGCCGATCGACGATGAACTGACGATACAGGTTCAGGCTATAGTCTTTGCGTTCAATCACGTTGCCGACGAAGAAGCCGCCAAACACGAAAAATATGTCCGTGAAACACGCAAAGTAGCGCGAGATATCATAGGGCGCATCGCCGTCGGTGAAATAATATGGTAAATAATGGTAAAGTGCGATGCCGATGCACATCAAACCTCGAAGTCCATCCAGCCCATATAGCCTTATGGTCGGTGATGCATTCCGCGCCGTCATGGTTTACCGTTCCTCCATCTGGCAGGAGGTGGACTTGTCATCATGTTGCACCGCTGATGGTTGCATGGTCTTCTGCGACAATTACCGACGATACTCTTACGATTTCACTACGGGGGGTGGCGCGAATTTGGGGCGCGAGCTGCCAGGCATCGGTAGAGCCTGGCGTTGCGCGTCGTTACCTTCTGCATTCCGGCAAAGGCCGGAACGGCGTCGCGCGGTGCTATTGCGATTTTTGCACGCGGCCGAGTTCGGCAAGGGCGTCCTGCAGCATCCGCAGCTTTTCGTGGACCGATTTTTCCAGTGGCATGGCGATGCCGGTCTGGCCATGCGGTCCGAAGAAATAGTCGGACCAGATATTTTGATCGGTTTCACGATCGGTGCGAAAAGCCTCCAGCGCCGCGGTCATTCGATCAGTTGTAAAGGCCATGTTTTACCCCCCGGTGAACATGGCCCTGTCGTACCGGTTCCACTATAGGAATCCTATAGTATTTTTAGGTGATTGTCCCATCCCCAATCGCGGTCGGCGGTTTCCGGCATATTGCGGACATATGGTGTGTCCGCATGCGCCGTTGCCTCCGGTTCGGTCGTGGCGTAGCTTTTTCAGACAGGACGTCCGGCGTGCGATCGGTCCGCGCCAACCCATGATCGCCCGCGACTGCGCACGTTACCCGGCGCCGCTGCACCATTGGCGACGTGGCCCTGCGAATGCGCGTTGCGCACGATCGGCAAAGCTATTCCGGGGCTGTCCGATTTTCGAGAGAAGATGAGCGGGTGATCGTATCGGACGCAACGGACCGGCAAAGATCAATGCACGGCGGTTTTTGCCAACCGAGCGTACGACCCGCTAATCCCTGTGTCAGATTTTCTAATCCGCATCCGCGGCACGGCCGTCAAGTCTTTGAGAAGACTGGAGCGGGCGAAGGGATTCGAACCCTCGACCCCAACCTTGGCAAGGTTGTGCTCTACCCCTGAGCTACGCCCGCTCTGGCGTTCCGAACCGGGTGACCGGCTGGGGTGAGGCGGGCTATTAGATGGGGGTTTCGGATCGCGCAACCCCCTAAATCACTCTTTTCTGAATCATCGGGCGTGCCCACATAGGGTAGACGCTTTCAGGATAAGGAATCGCCGCTTGGCCACGCTAGGATTGACCGCCCCGGAAAAGGAAGCCGTGGAGGCGTTCCGTCGCGATGTCGTCGAACCGTCGATGACGAGCCTCGTCGTCATCGATTTCTGGGCGGAATGGTGCGGGCCGTGCAAGGCGCTGACCCCGATCCTCGAAAAGGTGACGGCGGCCTATGCCGACAAGGGCGTGGTGCTGGCCAAGATCGATACCGACAAGAACCAGTTCATCGCGTCGCAATTCCAGATCCGCTCGATCCCGACCGTCTATGCGATGTTCCAGGGGCAGCTGGTCGCCGACCTGACCTCGGCGCGGACCGAGAGCCAGTTGAAGCAGATGCTCGACCAGTTGCTGCGCCAGTTGCCGGTGCAGCCGGGCGCGGCAGCGGGCCCCGACATCGAGCCGCTGATCGCGATGGGCGAGGAGGCGCTGGCCGAGGGCGATGCGGCACGGGCGCTGTCGATCTTCGACCAGATCGCCGACATCGCGCCCGATAGCGGCTCGGTCGCGGTCGGCCGGCTCCGCGCGCTGATGGCACTGGGCGAGCATGATGCGGCACAGGCGGCGCTCGACGCGCTGTCTGAGGATGCGGCGAAGCTGCCCGCGGTCGAGCAGGTCCGTGCGGCATTGGCGCTGGCACGCGATGCGCAGCCGGTCGACGATTTGGCCGGGCTGAAGGCCGAAGTCGAGGCGAACCCTGACGACCATGACGCGCGCTTCCGACTGGCCGGCGGGCAGATGGCGGCGGGCGATCGCGACGGTGCCGCCGAATCGCTGCTGAAGATCGTCGCCGCCGATCGGTCGTGGAACGACGATGCCGCGCGGCAGCAGTTGCTGAAGCTGTTCGAGGCAGTCGGGCTCGAGGACCCGTGGGTGTCGCAGCAGCGCCGCAAGCTGTCGGCGATCCTGTTCGGATGAGCGCGCGCGTCTCCGTCTTCCCGCTGGCGGGGGCGCTGCTGTTTCCGAACATGCACTTGCCGCTGCATATCTTCGAGCCGCGCTACCGCTCGATGGTGTCCGATGCGCTGGCCCGCGACCGGCGCATCGGCATGATTCAGCCGCGCCCGGTCGGCGGCGAGACGGACCGGCCGCCGCTGTTCGATATCGGCTGTGTCGGGCAGATCGTCGATGTCGAGGCGCAGGCCGATGGCCGCTACGACATCGTGCTGCGCGGGGTGTCGCGGTTCCGCGTGCTGCGCGAACTCGATGTGACCACCCCGTTCCGCCAGGTCGAGGCCGAGCTGCTGCCGGTCGTCGGCGATACCACGCTGGCACTGGCCGAGCGCGCGTCGCTGGAGATGGAGGCGCGGCGCTTCGCCGACCGGCTAGGCTATGCGGTCGACTGGGAATCGGTCGGGCGGCTCGACGACGAAAGCCTCGTCAACGGCATCGCCCAGATCGCCCCGTTCGATGTGGCGGCCAAGCAGGCGCTGCTCGAAGTCGACGCTCTTTCCGATCGCGCGGAACTGATCGTACAGCTCATGCAATTCTTCGGCAGGCATGGCGATGACGAAGAGGCGACGCTGCAATGACCGCACAAACCGCGCGCGAAGGGGTGACGATCGATCCCTGGCTGTTGTCGATCCTCGTCTGTCCGGTCACCCGGACGCCACTCGATTATGACGAAGGCGGGCAAGAGCTGATCTCGACTGCCGCCGGCCTTGCCTTTCCGATCCGCCGGGGGGTGCCGGTCCTGCTGGTCGAAGCGGCGCGGGCGTTGTGAGCCGGGATCTGAGCGGCAAGTGGAGCGGGATATTCAATTATCCGCACACCAACCCGCCGACCGCGTTCGAGGCCGATATCGCCGATCTGGGCGGGTCGATCGTCGGCACGATCCACGAACCCGACCTGTATTCGCAGCCGCCCGGCGCGCTGATCGCCGCGGCGATCGACGGCCACATCGAAGGTGCGCGGATCAGCTTCAGCAAATTCTACGACGACAGCGTCGGCTATGCCGATATGGTCGTGTACTCCGGCATGCTGAGCGAGGATGGCTGCGAGATCAGCGGACGCTGGGACATTCCGGGCGTCTGGTCGGGCAGCTTCCTGATGATCCGCCCGGCGAGCGAACCGGCCGCCGCCGATGCGGAGACGGTCGCCGAGAAAGGCGGACCGACGCGGCGATAGCATGGCGCTGCTCCACCGATGGCTGGCCAAGGCGGCGCGACTGATATGGCGCGTCACCCGCCCGCGGACCATCGGCGTCCGCGCGGTGCTACTGGATGCGGACGACCGGATCGCGCTGGTCCGCCATACCTATATCGACGGCTGGTACTTGCCCGGCGGCGGCGTGAAGAAGGGCGAGGGCATCGCCGACGCGCTTCACCGCGAACTGGCCGAGGAGGTCGCGATCGAAGGGGCTGTGGTCGAGCGGGTGCTCGGCGTCTATCACAGCCGGCGCGAAGGCAAGGACGATCATGTCGTCGTCTATATCGCGCGGGCAGGGGCCGATACGCTGCGCGGCGCCGATGCATTGGAGGTCGCGGGGGCAGGGTGGTTCGCCCTCGACGCGCTGCCGCCGGGGACGACCCCTGCGACGCGCAGACGGATCGCGGAGTATCGGGCGGGGTTGACGGGCGGGGGAACTTGGTAGGGCGCAAGCAGTCGCCTTCTCCGCCACCCTTACCATCAACGTCACCCCAGCGTAGGCTGGGGTCTCCCCGTGGAGGGCGCGCCGTTTCCCAACTGGGAGGCCCCAGCCTGCACTGGGGTGACGTATGGGGCGGGAAGGAAACGGCCTCTTACGCCGTCACCCCCTGCAACAGTTTCGGCAGCTTGCCGGTCTCGCCGCGCGCCTCGGCCATGAACGCGGCTTTGAGCGGCGGGATCGAATCGACCGCCGACAGCCCGAAACGCCGCACCGCGCTCGCCGCCTTGCCCGGAATGCCGAACAGTCGGGTCAAACCATCGGTCGCCAGCGCCACCGCAAAGGTGTCGAGCCCGCGCCACCGCTGATAGCGCTCCAGCAGATAGGGATCGCCGAGGTCGAGGCCGGTGCGCTTGCCCTCGACCAGCACCTCGGTCAGCGCCGCGACGTCGCGCAGGCCCAGGTTCAGCCCCTGTCCGGCGATCGGGTGGATGCCGTGCGCCGCGTCCCCGACCAGCACCAGCCGATCGGCGGTGATCCGCGCCGCATGGTGGAACCCCAGCGGATAGCTCGACCGTGCCGACAGGTTCGACAAAGTCCCAAGGAACCCGCCCATCTTCTTCGACGCTTCGGCAAGGAAGGCACGGTCGGACAATTTCAGCATCGCCGGCCGGTCCTTCGCATCGACCGTCCACACGATCGCCGAGCGATGGCCATGCTCGTCATCCTTCAGCGGCAGGATCGCGAACGGGCCAGCGGGATAGAAGATTTCATAGGCCACATTCTCATGGGGTTCTTCATGGCCGAGCGTGGTGATGATCGCGGCATGGTCGTAGCTCCAGCGCGCGACGCGGATGCCCGCCGCCTCGCGCGTCGGCGAATTGCGCCCCTCCGCCACGATCAGCAGCGGTGCGGTGAGGGTATCGCCGCCCGCCGTCGTTACCGTCACGCCCTGTGCCTCGCGCCGCACGTCGATCGCATGGTCCCGGTAGCGCAGGTCGACCAGCGGCGATGCAACCGCCGCGTCATAGATCGCCTGCCGCAACCGCTTGTTTTCATACATGACGCCGACCGGATCGTCGGCAGCATCGGGAATGAAGTCGAGCTTGCCCGGTTCCAGCCCGTCGGTCGCGCGGATCGCGGCGATCGGACAGCCTTCGTCGCCCAGTCCCTCGGCGATGCCGATCGCCTCGAACATGCGGTGCGTCGCGCTGGCGATTGCCGAGGCGCGTCCGTCGAACCCTGGCGCCAGCGTCACGGCTGGGTCGGCGGGATCGAGAATGATCGAACTGAGGCCGTGCACCCCCAGCGATACGCCGAGCGTGCTGCCGACCAGCCCGCCGCCGAGGATGATGACGTCCGCCTGTGCCATGAAACCCGTCCCATCCATAACCTGTGTCCTTCGCGACTTAAGGTGTGGTGCGGTTCACCGCAACGCCGCCTTGACGGCACCGCCCGCCACGGCGCACATCGGGGCGGTATCGAACAAGGGTGGAACGAATGGCGACGAACGCGCAGCCGATGTTGTGGCGCGACGCGATGAAGGCGGGCGTGAGGCGCAGCGGCGCGATGATCGGGGCGACGTTGCTGTTCGTCGCCATGCTGCTGATCGCGATCGCGCTGGTCAGCTATTCCTCGGCCGACCCATCGTTCAGCACCGCCGCCGGGGGACCGATCGCCAACAAGCTGGGATCGCCGGGCGCGCATCTGGCCGATCTGTTGCTGACGCTGTTCGGCGTGCCGGTGGCGATGCTGTTGCCGCTGGGCCTGATCGTCAGCGTCCGGCTGTGGCGCGATGTGCCGGTGGGGCCGTGGCCGCGCATGGTGCGCGACTGCCTGATCGGCGTGCTGGCGATGGGCGCGACGCTGGCGTTCGTGTCGGGAGAGGCGATATTGTCGCTGCCCGCCGGCTATGGCGGGGTGATCGGCTGGAGCGTCGCGGCGGCGGTGCAGGGGCTGATCCATATGATCGGCCAGCCCGACATCGAAATTTGGATCATCCGCGTCGTGGCGCTGGCGACCGGGCTGTTCGGCATCTGGCGCTGGGCCAAGGGGCTGACGATCGAGATCCCCGACGGCACCTTCCGCATGCCGAAGTTCGAACGGCGCGCACGGGCGGTCGATGCCGACACCGGCGAGGTCGCCTATGACGACGATGATGCGCCGTTCGATGCCGCGCCCAGCCGCTTCGTCGCCGATACCGAGGAAGATGACGAGGACGACGCGCCCGCCCGGCCGCAGCCGCGCCGCGTCGCCGAACCCGACAACCGCGCCCCGCCGGTCATCGCCGAACGCGCCGCATCCCCGGCGCTCGCCAGCGCACCGCGCCCGGCGAGCAGCGAAGGGCGCGACAATTTTGCGCTGCCCGCGATCGACCTGCTCGCCCCCCCGCCCGAATCGAGCGGTCCGTCGATCGACAAGGCGGCGCTGGAACGCAATTCGCGCCTGCTCGAAAGCGTGCTCGACGATTTCAACGTGAAGGGGCAGGTGGTGAAGGTCGCGCCCGGCCCGGTCGTGACGATGTACGAGCTCGAACCCGAACCCGGCATCCGCGCCAGCCGCGTGATCCAGCTGGCGGACGATATCGCCCGCAACATGTCGGCGATCTCCGCGCGCGTCGCGACCATTCCCGGCCGCACCGTGATCGGCATCGAACTGCCCAACCAGCGGCGCGAGACGGTGTCTTTGCGCGAACTGATCGCCAGCCAGTCGTTCGCCGATCAGAATGCGCAACTGCCCATCGTGCTCGGCAAGAATATTGCCGGCGATCCGGTCGTCGCCGACCTCGCCCCCATGCCGCATCTGCTGGTCGCGGGTACCACCGGATCGGGCAAGTCGGTCGGCCTCAACTGCATGATCCTGTCGCTGCTCTACCGGCTGACCCCCGACCAGTGCCGCATGATCATGATCGACCCGAAGATGCTCGAACTCAGCATGTATCGCGGCATCCCGCACCTGCTGGCCGATGTCGTTACCGACCCGCCCAAGGCGGTGCGTGCGCTGAAATGGGCGGTCGAGCAGATGGAGGACCGCTATCGGATGATGGCGTCGATCAACGTCCGCTCCCTCGCCAGCTTCAACGAAAAGGTCCGCGCTGCGATCGCCAAGGGGCAGAAGCTCGGCCGCAAGGTGCAGACCGGCTATGACGCTGAAAACGGCACGCCGATCTATGAGGAAGAGACGCTCGACCTGACGCCGCTGCCGCAGATCGTGGTGATTGTCGACGAACTGGCCGACCTGATGATGACCGCGGGCAAGGAAGTCGAATTCCTGATCCAGCGCCTCGCGCAAAAGGCGCGTGCGGCGGGCATCCACCTCATCATGGCGACGCAACGCCCCTCGGTCGACGTCATTACCGGCGTCATCAAGGCGAATTTGCCGACGCGCATCAGCTTCCACGTCACGTCGAAGATCGATTCGCGCACCATCCTCGGCGAACAGGGTGCCGAGCAACTGCTGGGCCGCGGCGACATGCTCTACATGCCCGGCGGCAAGGCGCTGGCCCGCGTCCACGGTCCGTTCGTGAGCGACGACGAGGTGCAGGCGGTGTCCGACTTCTGGCGCTCGCAGGGCGCCCCCGACTATATCGACGCGGTGGTCAACGAGCCCGAGGGCGACGCCGGCTTCAGCCTCGACGGCGCACCGACCGGCGACGACAGCCCCGAGGAACAGACCTTCCGCCAGGCGTGTCAGCTGGTGGCGGAGAGCCAGAAGGCGTCGACCAGCTGGCTCCAGCGCCAGTTGCGCGTCGGCTATAATTCGGCGGCCCGGCTGATCGAGCGGATGGAAAAGGAAGGGCTGGTGTCGCGGCCCGACCATGTCGGCCGGCGCGAGGTGCTGATGGATTCGGACGGGCGGCCGACGGGGTAACGGGGGCCGGGGCGGCCTCGCTTCCGCCCTCCGCTCTCCACGCCTACATCCACACGCATATCCGCTCCCTTCCGCTCGCCCTGCCGTTCGGTTCGAGCAGCTTCGAGCTTGTCGAGAAGCGCCCGTCGAGAACGGCCCGCTTGGGGCACCCCCTTCTCGACTGCGGTTCTCGACAGGCTCGAACCTTCGCTCGAAGCGAACGGAGGGCGAGGGGAAGGGTGAAGGCTGAGGAAGAGGCTATGCTCAAGCCCCTCCGGTTGTCCGAGTAGCTCTCGAGCGAGGTCGAGATGGCTACTCAGCACGACCGGTTGGCAACGAGGCGCAGGGAACGGATCGCGCCGTCATCCTTTGGCAGTCAACCGCCTTCAACCGCCTTCAACCGCCTTCAACCGCCTTCAACCGCACGGAAATCGCATGACCGACCTGCCCCTCAACGACGGCCGCTCCATCCCCGCGATCGGATACGGCACCTACAAGGTCCCCCCGCAAGATTCCGCCCGCCTGTCGCGCGAGGCGATCGATGCCGGCTACCGCCTGATCGACACCGCCGCCTTCTACGCCAACGAAGCCGGTGTCGGCGAAGCGACCAGCGGCAGCGACGTCTTCGTCACCACCAAATTGTGGCGCGACGCGATGGGCTATGACGGTGCCCTGAAAGCGTTCGATGCGAGCGCCGCGCTGCTGCCGCGCATCGACCTGTTCCTGATCCACTGGCCGATGCCGTCGGAGGACCGCTATGTCGATACGTGGAAGGCGCTGGTGCGGTTGCGCGAGGAGGGGCGGGTCGGCTCGATCGGCGTGTCGAACTTCTCGCCCGACCATCTCGACCGGATCGTCGATGCGACCTGCGTGGTGCCTGCGCTCAACCAGATCGAACTGCATCCGCATTTCCAGCAGCGCGCGGCGCGGGCGGCGCATGAACGGCTGGGTATCGTCACGCAAAGCTGGTCGCCGTTGGGACAGGGCACGCTGCTGACCGATCCGGCAATCGTCGCGATCGCCGACGCGGTGGACGCGACCCCGGCGCAGGTGATCCTCGCCTGGCATCTGCAGGCCGGGCTGGGCGTGATCCCCAAGGCGTCGTCGCGAGCGCGGATCGAGGAAAATCTGGCGGCGGATAAGGTGAAGCTGACGGCGGAGCAGATCGCGCAAATCGACGCGATGGACCGCGAGGATGGGCGCCTCGGCCCCGACCCCGACACCCTCTAAATCCTCCCCACCCCGTGGGGAGGGGGACCATCCGAAGGATGGTGGAGGGGGGCATCCGCAGACGCAACAGCAGCGTATGTGGCGATCCCCCTCCACCAGCTTCGCCGGTCCCCCTCCCCGCAGGCGGGGAGGATTGCTAGAGCCTCCCACATGCTCCCCATCCACGCCGTCCTGCCCGATCTGCTCCAGACGTTGCGCGACCGTACCTCCGCCGTCCTCGTCGCCCCGCCGGGCGCGGGCAAGACCACCGCCGTCGCCCCGGCACTGCTCGCCGAGCCATGGGTCACCGGCGAGATCCTGCTCCTGTCCCCCCGCCGCATCGCCGCGCGCGCCGCCGCCGAGCGCATGGCCGCGACCGCGAACGAACCCGTCGGCCAGACCTTCGGCTATGCCACCCGCATGGACAGCAAGCGGTCGGCGGCGACCCGGGTCACGGTGATGACCGAAGGCATCTTCGTCGCCCGCATCCAGGCCGATCCTGAACTGGCCGGCGTGTCGGCAGTGCTGTTCGACGAGGTCCATGAACGCAGCCTCGACAGCGATTTCGGCCTTGCTCTCGCGCTCGATGCGCAGGCGGCATTGCGCCCCGACCTGCGCATCCTCGCCATGTCGGCGACTTTGGACGGCGAACGCTTCGCTGCGCTGATGGACGACGCGCCGGTGATCGAGAGCGAAGGGAGGTCCTACCCATTGGAACTGCGCCATATCGGGCGCAATGCCGGGGCGCGCATCGAGGATTCGGTCGCCGCCGCGATCCGCACCGCGCTCATGCAAGCAGAGGGCGGCATCCTCGCCTTCCTGCCCGGTGTCGCCGAGATTGAGCGCACCGCCGAGCGCGTCGTCGTGCCCGACGGCGCGGTGCTGCACCGGCTGCACGGCACGCTGCTGCCGGCCGAACAGCGCGCCGCGATCGCCCCCGATCCGCAGGGACGGCGCAAGATCGTGCTGGCGACCAGCATCGCCGAAACCTCGCTGACCCTCGACGGCATCCGGATCGTCGTCGATTGCGGCCTCGCCCGCCGCCCGCGCTACGACCGCGCGGCGGGGATGACGCGGCTGACCACCGAACGCGCAAGCCAGGCCGCCGTCACCCAGCGCGCCGGCCGTGCCGCGCGACAGGGGCCGGGCGTCGCCTATCGCCTGTGGGAAGCCGCCGCCACCGCCGGGCTGCCGCGCTTCGACCCGGCCGAGATATTGGAAGCCGACCTGTCGGCGCTGGTGCTCGAATGTAGCAAATGGGGCGTTACCGACCCGACGACGCTGCGCTGGCTTGACCCGCCGCCTGTCGCTGCGATCGAGGAGGCGCGCGCGCGTCTCGCGACGCTCGATGCGATCGATTCCGATGGCCGCCCGACGTCACATGGCCTCGCGATCGCCGCGCTGCCGCTGTCGCCGCGGCTGGCGCATATGCTGATCCGCGCGGGCGAACAGGGATTTGCCGGCGCGGCGGCTGAGGTCGCAGTGCTGCTCGGCGAGCGGGGGCTGGGCGGCAACGACACCGATCTCGACCAGCGCCGTCGTCGCTGGCGCAGCGAGCGCGGGCAGCGCGCCGATGCCGCGCGACGGCTGGCGGAACGATGGCGGCGGCTGGTGAAGGGGGTCGAGGATCCCCCCGCCGACGCCATAGCGCGCAGCGTTGCCTTGGCCTTTCCCGACCGGATCGCCCGGCGCCGCGATGCGTCGGGCGAGCGCTGGGCCTCGGTCGGCGGTCGCGGATTCAAGCTGGAAGCCGCCGCGCTCGGATCGGCCGAATGGCTGGCAGTCGCCGAGACGCAGGGGCAGGCGGCCGGCGCGCGCATCCTGTCGGCGGTGGCGATCGATCAGGCGACGGTCGAACAATTGTTCGGCGACCGCATCGAAACGCGGCGCAGCGTGACCTTCGATCCCGCCACGCGCGGGGTGATCGCGTTGCGGGAACGTCGGCTGGGTGCGATCCGACTGTCGTCGGGGCCGGATGCAGCGGCTTCGCCCGATGAGATCGCGGCGGCATTGGTCGAGGCGGTGCGCCGCGACCTGTCGCTACTGTCTTGGGAGGGCGCGGAGACGTTGCGGCGGCGATCGGCCTATGTCGCGGCGATGCTCGGGCAGGACGATCCGCTGGGCGATGCGGCGCTGGTCGCGACCATAGATGACTGGCTGCCACTGCTTCTGACCGGCAAGCGGCGGCTGGATGCGGTGACCGGGCTGTATGACGCGCTGGAGCAGGTGGCGGGCTGGGACTGGATGCAGCAACTGCGCCGCCTTGCCCCGGCCCGGTTCGAAAGTCCGGCGGGGTCGAGCCACGCGATCGACTATGCCGCCGAAGGGGGACCGCGCGTCGAGCTCCGGGTGCAGGCGCTGTTCGGTCTCGCGGCGCATCCGATGGTCGCGGGCCAGCCGCTGACGCTCAGCCTGACGTCACCTGCCGGCCGCCCGATCCAGACGACGCGCGACCTGCCCGGCTTCTGGGCAGGGTCGTGGCGCGACGTGTCGAAGGAAATGCGCGGCCGCTATCCCCGCCATCCCTGGCCCGACGATCCGGCGGCGGCATCGGCGACGCTCAGGACGAAGAAGGCAGATGCGCGGCGGGGGTGAGTCCCGCTGCAACCCCGTTCGGTTCGAGCAGCTTCGAGCGAAGTCGAGAAGCAGCAGTCGAGAACGCCGGTGTTTTGGGCAACCCCTTCTCGACTTCGGTTCTCGACAGGCTCGAACCTCCGCTCGAAGCAAACGGGGGCAGGAAGGAGTAAGAGCGGCTATCCCTCGCCATGCCCCTTGGCGAGATACTCCTCCGACCGCATTTCCTCCAGCCGGCTGATCGTCCGGTCGAATTCGAATCGCCCGTCGCCCGTCGGGTACAGGTCGCCCGGCTGCGCGTCCGCCGCCGCCAGCAGCTTCACTCGATATTCGTAGAGCGCATCGATCAACGTCACGAACCGCGCCGCCTCGTTGCGGTTCTCCGGTCCCAGGATCGGTATCCCAACCAGAATGACGGTGTGGAAGGTCCGCGCGACCTCCAGATAATCGGGCGCACCTCGCGCCTCGCCGCACAGCCGCTTGAAGCTGAACACGGCGACGCCCTTCAGCGCCTTGGGCACGTGCAGCGTCCGCCCACCGATATCGAGATCGCATGACGGCACGTTCGCCGCATCCTCGACCGGATAATCGGTCAGGCGGAAGAACGCCGCCGACAGGGCTTCGGTCGCCGCCGGGCCGTTGGGCACCAGCCACGTATCGACCGCGCCCAGCCGGTCGCGGCGATAATCGGTCGGGCCGTTCAGCGGCAGCACGTCGAGGTTCGTTTCGAGCAGCGCGATGAACGGCAGGAAGCTGTCGCGCTGCAACCCGTCCTTGTACAGGTCGACCGGCGGGCGGTTCGAGGTCGCGATGATGGTCACGCCGTGGGTCATCATCTCGGTGAACAGCCGCGACAGCACCATCGCGTCGGCGGTGTTGTTGATGACCATCTCGTCGAACGCGAGCAGCTTCAGGTCCTTGGCCAGCGCCTCGGCGACCGGCGGCACCGGGTTGCCGGCTTCCTTGGCGCGTTCGGTGGCGAGGCGGGCATGGACCTCGATCATGAAGGCATGGAAATGGACGCGGCGTTTGGCCGGTTCGGCGACGCAGTCGTAGAACAGGTCCATCAGCATCGATTTGCCGCGCCCGACGCCACCCCATAGATAGACGCCGCGTGGAGGCACGGCATCGCGGCCGGTGAGGCGCGCGAACAGACCGCGCTTGGGCGGTGAGTCGAGTTCGGCGGCTAGCCGCGAGAGGCGCTCGGCGGCAGCGCGCTGTTCGGGGTCGGGGCGGAGTTCCCCGGCGGCGACGAGGCTGTCGTAACGGGTGAGGACGGTCATGGCGCGCACCCTATCGCGTCCGCCCGGTCCACTACCTCCCACCCGTTTGCTTCGAGCGCAGGTTCGAGCCTGTCGAGAACCGAAGTCGAGAAGGGGTTGCCCCGAACGGCGAGTTCTCGACAGGCGCTTCTCGACAAGCTCGAAGCTGCTCGAACCGAACGGGGCGGGTTAGACAAAAGCAAGGATCAGATGATCCGTTCGACTTCCATCTTCTTGATCTCGGCGATCGCCTTGGCCGGGTTCAGGCCCTTGGGGCACACATTCGCGCAGTTCATGATCGTGTGGCAACGATACAGGCGGAACGGATCCTCCAGCTCGTCGAGCCGCTCGCCGGTCATCTCGTCACGGCTGTCGGCCAACCAGCGATAGGCCTGCAGCAGGATCGCCGGGCCAAGGAACTTGTCGCTGTTCCACCAATAGCTCGGGCACGAGGTCGAGCAGCAGGCGCACAGGATGCATTCGTACAGCCCGTCGAGCTTGTTGCGGTCCTCCGGCGACTGGAGCCGTTCCTTGCCGGCGGGTTCCGGGGTCACGGTCTGCAGCCACGGCTTGATCGACGCGTACTGCGCGTAGAAGTGCGTGAAGTCCGGCACCAGATCCTTGATGACGTCCATGTGCGGCAGCGGGGTGATGCGGATATCGCCCTTGATATCCTCGATCGCGGTCGTGCAGGCGAGTCCGTTGCGGCCGTCGATGTTCATCGAGCACGACCCGCAAATCCCTTCGCGGCACGAACGGCGGAAAGTGAGCGAGGGGTCCTGCTCCGACTTCATCTTGATGAGCGCATCGAGCACCATCGGGCCGCATTCATCGAGATCGATCTCGAAATCGTCGTAGCGCGGATTCTGGCCCGAATCCGGGTCGTAGCGATAGACCTTGAACTTCTTGATCCGGCCCGACGTCGATGCCTTGTGGGTCGTGCCCTTGGTAATGCGACTATTCTTGGGCAAACGGAATTCGGCCATGGTGCTCGCTCGGTTCGTCTGGGTTTGCGTGCTCGATACATGACAGGTGGGGATGCCGCAAACGCGAACAAGGCTTTTTACCGCCTAAATCCTCCCCGGCACGGGGTGGGGGACCATGCGCAGCATGGTGGAGGGGGCGTGCCGCGGTCGGAACCGCTGCGTTGCGAGGCGAACCCCCTCCACCACCGCCTTCGGAGGCGGTCCCCGTCCCCGCGGAGCGGGGAGGAGTTACACCGCCGGCAATCCCTCCAGCAGCTTGTCCAATGTCGCGGGATAATCGCGCACCCGCACGCCGGTCGCGTTGTAGATCGCGTTGGTCACCGCCGCGCCGGCACCGCCGATGCCCAACTCCCCAATCCCCTTGGCGTGGAGCGGGTTGGCGTGAGGGTCGCGATCGTCGAGGAACACGATGTCCATGTGCGGAATATCGGCATGGACCGGCACATGATATTCGGCGAGGTCGTGGTTGACGATCCGCCCGTCGCGGTCGTCATGGACCGCTTCCTCGGTCAGCGCGGTGCCGATGCCGAACACGATGCCGCCGATGCACTGCGACCGCGCGGTCTGCTGGTTCAGGATGCGCCCGGCCTCGAAGGTCGAATGCCAGCGCGTCACGCGGACCTCGCCGGTGACGGCATGGACCTTCACCTCGCAGAAATGCGCGCCATAGCTTGCCTGCGTCGTTTCCTTTTCCTGCTTGCCCGGCTCGATCGATCCGGTGGCAGTGATGCCGTCACCGACCAGTTCGCCGATCGCGACGCGGCGGTTGCCGGCAATGGCGTGGCCGTCCTTGAGCGTCAGTTCGTCCGCCTCGACGCCCATCGCCTTGGCCAGCTTTTCCCGCAGCGCCTGTGCCGCCAGATAGACCGACGACCCGCTGCTGCCCGCACCCCATGAACCGCCCGATCCGGCACCCGGCGGCGACTTGGTATCGCCGAGATTCACTGCCACCCGCTCGATGGGCAGGCCGAGCATCTCGCCTGCGATCTGCGCCAGGATGGTATAGGTGCCGGTGCCGATATCGGTCATGTCGGTTTCGACCAGCGCGCGGCCGTCGGGACCGATCGATACCTGCGCTTCGCTGGGTTGCAGCATGTTGGTGCGGGTCGTCGCCGCCATGCCGTGCCCGATCAGCCAGTCGCCGTCGCGCTTGGCCCCGGGCGTCTTGTTGCGCTCCTCCCAGCCGAACGCCTTGGCGCCTGCGTCGAGGCAGCGGGTCAGCGAGCGTGTCGAATAGGGAATGTCCTTTTGCGGGTCCTTCGCGGGATCGTTGATGCGGCGCAGTTCGATCGGATCGATGCCGATCTTCTCGGCCAGCTCGTCCATCGCATTTTCCTGCACCAGCAGCCCGACCGCCTCGCCCGGCGCGCGCATCGATCCCGACAGGGTGCGGTTCAGCTCGACCAGATCGTGCTTGATGACCCGGTTCTCGCCGCCATAGAGGAATTGCGTCGCCTGACCCGCCGGCTCGAAATAGCCCTCGCCCGGCAGGTTCGAACACAGCGTCTCATGCCCGATGCCGGTCAGCTTGCCTTCGGCATCGGCGGCAAGGCGGAAGCGTTGCTGCGTGTTCGAGCGGCGAACCGTGGCATCGAACACCTGCTGGCGGGTCATCACCGTCTTGACTGGCCGTCCGACCGCCTTCGCCGCGATCGCGGTCGCCACCGTATCCGGCGAAATGCCCAGCTTCGACCCGAAGCCGCCACCAATATAGCGCGCGACGATCCGCACCTTCGCCTGCCGCTCGCCCAGCGACTTGGCGAGCTGCTGCTTGTCCGACGACGGCATCTGCAGCGAACCGTAGAGGGTCAGCCCGTCCTCGTCCCACAGCGCGATCGAGGCATGCGGCTCCATCGCCGCCGAATTCTGCGACGGCGTCCGCCACACATCGTCGATCGTGAACGCGGCATCGGCCATCGCCGCGTCCAGATCGCCCTGGCTATGATAGGGCGGCATCGATCCTTCGGGTGGCTTCTTGGCGGTGCCGACCTGATCCTCGAAGGTGAACACGCCCTCGGTCGGTTCGTAGCGCACCACGACCAGCTGCGCGGCGTCGCGCGCGATCTCATAGCTTTCGGCGACGACGATCGCGACCGGCTCGCCGAAATAGGCGACGTCCTTGACGCCTTGCGTCGGCGCTTCCGTCTCGCCGCCCTGCTGCGCGTTGCGAATGAAGGTCTTCAGGTCGACGACGACGTCGACGACACCCGGCAGCGCCTTCGCCCCTTCGGCATCGATCGAGGTGATCTTACCCGCCGGGAAGGTCGCGCGGACCAGAAAGCCGTAGGCGAGGTTCGGAAAATCGTACTCGGCCGAATAGGTCGCCTGTCCGGCGACCTTCAGCGGGCCATCGATCCGCTCGATCCCCTTGCCGATAATCCCCTGTACGGCTGAATCGAGCAGGCTTTGCTCGACCGGCTTGTCCATGCGCAGTGCGTTGGTGGTCATGCGGTCAACTCCCGCAGCGTCGCGATCAGCGTGCGCCGGGTCAGAGGGATCTTGAAATCGTTGCTGCCAAAGCCCTTGGCATCGCGCAGTAACAGGTCGGCAACCTCGCCGAACAGCGTGTCGGACGGTGCCTGTCCAATCAGCGCGTTCTCGACGGCGGTGTCGCGCCACGGCATGGGCCCAAGTCCCCCGAACGCCAAACGGGCCGAAGCGATCTTCCCGTCGTCGACCGAAACGATGCCGGCGACCGAGACCAAGGCGAACGCGTAGGAGGCGCGGTCGCGCACCTTGCGATAGGTCTGCTTGCCCGCCGGCGCCGGTGGCAGTTCGACATGGGTGATGAGTTCGCCGGCGCGCAGCACATTCTCGATATCGGGCGTGTCGCCGGGCAGGCGATAGAAGTCACCGATCGGAATACGCCGCCGCTCGCCATCACCGCCCAGCGTTACGATCGTCGCGTCGAGCGCGCGCATCGCCACCGCCATGTCGCTCGGATGCGTCGCGATGCAATGCTCGCTGGTGCCCAGCACGGCGAGGATGCGGTTGAACCCGTCCTGCGCGTCGCAGCCCGACCCCGGCACCCGCTTGTTGCAGCGTGCCGCCGTCTCGTAGAAATAATAGCAGCGGGTGCGTTGCAGCAGGTTGCCGCCGGTCGACGCCTTGTTGCGCAACTGCCCCGATGCGCCGGCCAGCAGCGCGCGGCTGAGCACTTCATAGCGTTCGCGGATGATCGGATCGGCCGCGAGGTCGGAATTGGGCACCAGCGCGCCGATCCGCACCCCGCCGCCATCGATCTCCTCGATATCGGTCAGCGGCAGGCGGCTGATATCGACCAGCCGTGCGGGCGTTTCGACCTGCAGCTTCATCAGGTCGAGCAGGTTGGTCCCGCCGGCGATGAATTTGGTGTCGCGGACCGCGCCTTCGCGCGTGGCGGCTTCGGCGCTGTCGGCCTTGGCATAGTCGAACAGTTTCATTCCGCTGCCTCCGCCTGTGCCGGTTGCTTGGCGTCGGCGACCTCGCGGATCGCATCGACGATGTTGGGATAGGCCGAACAGCGGCACAGATTGCCGCTCATCCGTTCGCGGATTTCGTCATCGGTGAAATCGGGATCGTCGAGCGTGGCGCTGACATGGCTCGGCCAGCCCTTCTCGACTTCGTCCAGCATGCCGACCGCCGAACAAATCTGCCCCGGCGTGCAATAGCCGCACTGGAACCCGTCATGTTTGACGAACGCTGCCTGGAGCGGGTGCAGCTTGTCAGGCGTACCCAATCCCTCGATCGTCACGATCTCGTCATCCTGATGCATCACGGCGAGCGTGAGGCAGGAATTGATGCGGCGGCCGTTCACCAGCACGGTGCACGCCCCGCATTGGCCATGGTCGCAGCCCTTCTTGCTGCCGGTGAGCGAGAGATGTTCGCGCAGCAGGTCGAGCAGGGTGGTGCGAATATCCACCTCCGCCTGATGCGGCTGGCCGTTGATGGTGAAATGCATGGGTCGGCGCTCCGTTGGTCAATGCGGCTAACGTTCGCGATCGAAACCGTTTCCTCTTGCGAAGGGATCGCAGATGCTGGGAATGATGTTGGCGGCGGTATTGGGAGCAGGTGCGATGGCAGACGAACGACCGCTCGACGCGACACCGATCGTGATCGCACACCGCGGCGCCAGCGGATCGCGCCCCGAACACACGCTCGCCGCGTACGAACTGGCGATCGAACAGGGCGCCGACTTCATCGAACCCGATCTGGTGCTGACCAAGGACGATGTGTTCGTTGCCCGCCATGAAAACGAGATTTCGGGCACCACCGACGTCGCCGACCATCCCGAATTCGCCGCCCGCCGTACGACCAAGACGATCGACGGCGAACAGGTCACCGGCTGGTTCACCGAGGATTTCACCCTTGCCGAATTGCGCACGCTGCGCGCGAAGGAACGCCTGCCCCAGCTTCGCCCCGACAACACCCGCTATGACGGGCAGCAGCCGATCCCGACGCTGGCCGAGGTGATCGCCCTCGCCAAGCGTGCCAGTGCGCAGACCGGGCGTACGATCGGCATCTATCCCGAAACCAAGCATCCCAGCTATTTCGCCTCGATCGGCCATCCGGTGGAGGCGCGCCTCGTCGCCGAACTGTGCGCCGCCGGCTGGGATCGCGTCGACGCCCCGGTGTTCATCCAGTCGTTCGAGGTGAACAACCTGAAGGCGTTGAAGAAGCTGACCGGCATCCGCCTGATCCAGCTGATGGATGCGGAGGGCGGCCCGGCCGACCGCGCCGTCGACAGCTATGCGACGATGGCGACCCCGGCGGGGCTTCGGACGGTTGCGACCTATGCCTTCGGGATCGGGCCGAACAAGTCGATGGTGGGGGCGGGCAAGCCGCTGGTCCATGACGCGCATGGTGCGGGCCTGCGCGTCCACCCATGGACCTATCGTGCCGAAAACACCTTCCTGCCCGAAGCCTATCGCGTACCCGGCGGTCCGGAAGTCCATGGCCGGGTGGGGCAGGAGATCGCCGATGCGGTTGCCGCCGGTGTCGATGGTTTCTTCACCGATTTCCCGCTAATCGGGTCGCAGAACCGCGACAAACCATATTGAAGGACGACGCATGCGATTGGGGTGGGTGATGCTGGCGCTGGCGCCGCTGACCGGGGGCTGTGTCAGCACCGTATGGAACGTCGCGACCGCGCCGGTCCGTGCCGGTGCGCAGGTGGTCGACTGGACGACGACCAGCCAGTCGGAAGCCGACCGCAATTACGGCCGCAAGATGCGCAAGAAGGAAGCCCGCGAAGGCCGCGAGATGCGCAAGGAAGAAGCGCGGCGTCGGCGCGAGCGCGACCGCGACGACGATTGAGTCCGTGCTATCGCGCAAGTAACGTCACCCCAGCGCAGGCTGGGGTCTCCCGATAGCAGGTCGGGACAGGAGCCGCGAAAGACCCCAGCCTGCGCTGGGGTGACGTAGATGTGGCGAGCCGAACCCTACCGATTGCCCGCCAGCGCCTCCGCCACCTTGCGCAGCACCACCAGCCGGGTCTGCACGCCATAATGGCTGCTCACCACCTCGACCGCGCGGCAGCCCGGTTCGCCCGGTACATGGCAACCCATGCCGTTGACCAGCCCGTCGCTCGCGCTCCAGATCGCGGTGGCGGGGACGGGCAGGGGGCGGCGGACCTCCTCTGCCAGCGCCAGCACCGCCGGATCGTCGACCGATTCACCGCTGATCCATTCGTACAGCCGCCAGACGTGCGTCGACCGCGCCGGCCCGGCATAGGGGCTGGCGACGGTCACCACCTGTTCGACCAGGTCGGGGCGGCGGTGCGCGGCGAAGCGCGCCATGATCCCGCCCAGGCTGACCCCGACCAGCGCCACCGGCCGCCCGCTCGCCTGCGCGACGGCATCGATCCGCGCGAACAGGTCGGCGCCGTCCGGCCCGATGCTGCGCTGCCCGAAATTGCGCCCCAATTCCCAGCCATGCGCATCATGGCCGAGCGCCCGCAGGTATCGGCGCAGGAGGGTGTTCGACCGGTCGCTGTTGAACAGTCCGGGCAGCAGCATCACCGGCTCGCCATTCGCCCGCGGCGCCCCCGCCAGCGCCCGTCGCCACCCGAACGGCACGCCGGCCAACGCGATCGCGGCACGCGGCGTTTCGATCACGAAGCGTCCGATCGGCGGCGGCGTGAGGCTGGTCATAGCCACGACGTAACCGTCACCGGGAACGGCGTCCACGCCCCCATCGGCACGCCTGCCGCCCTGAGCGCCGCACCGGTCCACGCATTGCAGGTGTTGACCGCGCTGTATCGCCCGCGCGCGACGTAGAAGGCATCGCTCGGGCCATAGCCATGCACCGGCTGCCCCTTGGCGAAGCTCGCACGGATGAACGCGACCAACCGCCGAAACTGATCAGGCGACAGCGTCACCGGATAGACGCCGGGCTCGCCGACCGGCTCGGGGAGATGCCCGACATGCATCACCACCGCATCGCTGCCGGTCGCGGCGGCAAGGATCGTGGCGGGCTTCACATCGGCCCATGTCGGCGTGCCGAGATAGAAGCCCCGCTCGCCCCAGCCGATCGACAGCCAGCCATGGCCGGCATAGCGCGGATCGGCCAGATCGCCCGCCCGTACCAGATCGTCGAACGACTGGCCGGCGGCATGTTTGGGCAGGACGATGCCGGTATGGATGCCATTATCCTCGACATAGATGCGGATGCCCCGTTCGGGCAGCATCGCGCTTGATCCGGCGGGAACCGCCCCGCCGATCAGCCCGGCCGCGAAATAGCCGAGCACGACCAGCAGCACGGCGCCGACCAGACCGCACAATCGAAGGGACCATTTCCGTAGCATCGTTTCCCATGCTACTATCTGTGGATGGCCAGCGATACCCATGTGCTCGACCGCCCGCCCGAGGGCGCCAATGCCGACTGGACGATCCCGCAGGGCTGGGACGCCTATAGTGCCGAGGATCACGCCACCTGGGACACGCTGTACGCGCGGCAGATGCAACTGCTGCCCGGCCGCGCGTCGGATGCGTTTCTGCGCGGGCTGGATGCGCTGAAACTGTCCGAATCCGGCATTCCCGATTTCGAGGAACTGTCGGACCGGCTGGAGGCGCTGACCGGCTGGCGCGTCGTCGCGGTGCCGGGGCTGGTCCCCGACGACGTGTTCTTCACCCACATGGCCAATCGCCGCTTCGTCGCCGGCAACTTCATCCGTCGCCCCGACCAGCTCGATTATCTGCAGGAACCCGACGTCTTTCACGACGTGTTCGGCCACGTGCCGATGCTCGCCGATCCGGTGTTCGCCGATTACCTCGCGGCATACGGCCGCGGCGGCCTGCGCGCGCTCGAACTGGGGTCGCTCAAGCAACTGGCGCGGCTCTACTGGTACACGGTCGAATTCGGGCTGGTGCAGGAGGCGGAGGGCTTGCGCATCTACGGCGCGGGCATCGTGTCGAGCGCCTCCGAAACCCGTTTCTCGCTGGACGATCCCAGCCCCAACCGGATCATGCTCGACCTCGCCCGGGTCATGCGCACCGATTACCGGATCGACGATTTCCAGCAAACCTATTTCGTCATCCCCAGCTTCGACGAACTGCTGCGCCTGACCGTCGAGACCGACTTCGCCCCGGTGTACGAAGCGATCCGCGACCAGCGCGAGATCGCGGTCGACGAAATCCTGCCCGAGGACATCGTCCTGACCGAAGGCACGCAGGAATATGCAAGGTCCTAAATCCTCCCCGGCACGGGGAGGGGGACCGCCGCGAAGCGGTGGTGGAGGGGGATCGCCTCGCAACGCGACCGCTCCGTGTGCCGACACCCCCCTCCACCAGCTTCGCTGGTCCCCCTCCCCGCGAGCGGGGAGGATTTTACAAATCCAACGCCCAGCCGTCGCGGCCCTTCGGATCGATCGGCCCGCTCGGCACGAACCGCGCCGCCCCCGCGCGCAACCGTAGCACGCTCCAGTCGCCGCGCCGGTCGACTTCCTCGAGCGTACAGCCGCACGCCGCATAGGCCGCGACCACATCCTCCCGCTGCGTCTCGAGCAGTCCCGCCAGCACGATCGTCGCCTCGGACGTGGCGATCGCCGCCACCTCGGGTGCCATCGAGATCAGCGGCCCCGCCAATATGTTGGCGATCAACAGGTCATAGGGCGCCGCCGCGGTGATCGCGTCGGACAGGGCACCGTCGGCGACCACCAGTTCGACCCGCTCTACCCCGTTCAACCGCGCATTCTCGGCGGTCACGTCGATCGCCACCGGATCGATATCGGTCGCGACCACCCGCGCCTGCGGCCACAATTCGCGCGCGGCGAAGGCCAGCAATCCCGTACCGGTGCCCAGGTCGATCGCATTGGCGAACGTCTCGCCCGCCAGCCCGTCGAGCATCGCCAGACAGCCGCTGGTCGTCTCGTGATGCCCCGTCCCGAACGCCCGCCCGGCATCGATCAGGAACGCCCGCTTGCCCGCCGGCACGTCCCCCACCTGCGCGGCGGTGTGGACATAGAATCGCCCGACCGACAGCGGCTCCAGCCCTGCCTGGCTCATCGTCACCCAGTCCTCGTCGCCCAGCGCCTCGATCCGCGGCGCCTGTCCGGCGGCACTTGGCACCAGCGCGGCGATCGCGGCGACGGCGGCATCGTCCGGCTCCGCCTCAAAATAGGCGTCCAGCCGCCACGTCTCGGTATCGTCCTCGACCGTCTCGGTCGTCATCAGCACCGGTGCGGGATCGATGCCGAAATCCTCGGCCGCGTCGATCGCCTCTGCCTCGGCGCGGGTGCAGGGCAGGGTCAGTTTCCAGCTCATCGGACATAGCTCGCGCCGTTGACGTCGAGCACCGCGCCGGTCATCGATTCGGGCGCCTCGGTCGCGCAGAAGGCCGCCATCACCGCCACCTCGTCGGGCATCGCCACCCGGCCGAGCGGAATGTCGGCAAGCAGCTTGTCGCCCCCGCGGCTCGCGACATAGTCCTCGGCCATGCCGGTCATGGTGAAGCCGGGACAGATGGCAAAGGCGAGGATGCGGTCCCGGGCATAGGCGCGGGCGATGGTCTTGGTCATCGCCACCATGCCCGCCTTGGCCGCGGCATAATGCCAGTGGGCGGGCGAATCGCCGCGGTGTGCGGCGCGGCTGGCGATATTGACGATCCGCCCCGGCATGCCCTGTTCCCGCCAGTGGCGCACCGCCAGCCGGCTGAGTTCGGCAGCCGCAGTCAGGTTGATGCGCAGGCTGCGTTCCCAGCCCGCGACCCACTCCGCATCGGGCCGGTCGATCGGGTTCGCCTCGAACACGCCGGCATTGTTGACGAGCACATCGATCCGCCCGTCCAGCCGGTCGAGTGCACGCGCCCACAGATCGGCGGGCGCGGCGGGATCGGCGAAATCGGCGGGCAGGTCGCCGCCGGTCGACTGGACGGCAAGGGTGTGGGCGTCGCGCAGCCGGTCGGCGATCGCCGCACCGATCCCGCGCGATCCGCCGGTCAGGAGAATATGGGCCATGCCGCCGTGTAGGCGGCAGCGCGCCGGGGGGCAACGGGCGGGGCGGCCACGCGGCGGGAAAGCCGCTTTCAAAAGCGCGTCGAGCGCCGCTACAAGGCAGCCGATATTCTTTCCGGGAGCCTCCATGGTCCGTTCGCCGTTCGCCGCCGCCCTGCTCGCTTCCACGATCGCGCTTCCCGCGCTGGCGCAGACCGCGCCTGCTCCCCGCGATCCCGGCACCGCGGCGAAGGTGCGCTACGACGTGTCGTTCCCGCAGGTCGCGCATCACCGCGCACGGATCACCGCGACCTGGACCGGGGTGCCGGCCGGGCCCTTGCGCGTGCAGATGTCGCGCTCGTCGCCGGGGCGCTATGCGATCCATGAATTCGCCAAGAACGTCTATGACGTCAGCGCCACCGATGGCGCCGGGCGGCCGCTCAAGCTGACGCGCAGCGACCCCTATGGCTGGAGCGTCGCCGGGCATGACGGCACGGTCGTCGTCACCTACACGCTGTTCGCCGATCATGGCGACGGCACCTATGCGCAGATCGACACGACCCACGCGCATCTGAACATGCCCGCCACCTTCCTATGGGCAGCCGGGTACGACGCGCAGCCGATCCGCGTCCGCTTCCAGAGCCCCGACCCGACATGGAAGGTCGCGACCCAGTTGCCGGAGAGCGATACGCCCGGCACCTATTGGGCGCCCAACCTGCAATATTTCATGGACAGCCCGACCGAGCTGTCGAACCACATGGTCCGCGAATGGCAGGAGGGCGGCAAGACCTATCGCCTCGCGCTGCATCACGACGGCAGCGCCGCCGACATGGACCGTTTCACCGAAAAGGCGAAGCGGGTGGTGCGCGAACAGATCCGCATCTTCGGCGCGCCCGCCCCCTATGATTTCGGCCCCTATACCTTCATCGCCGATTATCGTCCGTCGGTGGTGGGTGACGGCATGGAGCATCGCAACTCGACGATCATCACCAGCACGCAATCGCTGGCCGACGCGAAGGACGACCAGCTGGGCACGCTGGCGCATGAATTCTTCCACAGCTGGAACGTCGAGCGCATCCGCCCCGCCGAACTCGAACCGTTCGACTTCACCCGCGCGAACCCGACGCCGTCGCTATGGCTGGCCGAGGGCTTCACCAGCTATTACGGCCCGCTGTCGATCCGCCGCGCCGGCCTTGCCAGCGTCGACGAGTATCTGGATGAGATGGGGCCGATGCTGAGCGGCATCGTCAACAATCCGGCGCGGATCGCCGCGCGGATCAATGCCTCGCCGCAGGAGATGAGCCTGCGCGCGCCGTTCGTCGATGCGGCGCGTTCGATCGATCCGGTCGATCCCAATATCTTCGTATCCTATTACCCCTATGGCGCGATCATCGGCATGGCGCTCGACCTCGAATTGCGGCAGCGGTTCGCGGGCAAGAGCCTCGACGATTTTATGCGCACGCTGTGGACGCGGCATGGCAAGGGCGAGAAGCCCTATACCCCCGCCGACCTCCGCGCGGCGCTCGCCGAGACGACCGGGGACCAGGGCTTTGCCAATGCGTTCTTCGCGCGGTCGATCGACGGCAGTGCGCTCCCCGATTTCTCGCCACTGCTGGCACAGGCGGGGCTGGTGCTGCGCCCCGCTGCGCCGACCCGCGGCTGGATCGGGCGGACGGCGGCGAGCGACGAGGCGGAGGGGGTGACGCTGACCTTCCCCCCGGCGCAGAATTCGCCGCTGTTCACCGCCGGGCTCGACCGCGGTGACGTGATCGTTGCGCTCGGCGGGCAGGCGATCGCCAATGCCGCGGCGTGGAACGCGGCGGTCGGGGCGCTGAAGCCCGGCACGCCGACCGAACTGCGCTATCGCCGCTTCGGGAGCGAGCTTACCGCGACGCTGACCCCGGCGGCCGATCCGACGCTGGAGATAGTGCGCGGCGAGACCGTCGGGCAGGCGCCGACCGCGCAGCAAAAGGCGTTCCGCAGGAACTGGCTGGGCGCCGAATAACCATGCGGCTGTGCGCCGATGTCGGCGGGTCGTTCGTCGACATCGCCGCGTTCGACGATGCCGGCGCGATCGGCTGGCGGCGGAAAGTACCGACCCCGGTCGACGACTGGACGGCGTTCGTCGCCCTGTTCGCCGATGCGCTGGCGGCGGTGGCGTGCGATCGGGTGTCGATCGCCACCGCCGGGCTGGTTGATCCGCTGTCGGGCATCGTCACCAGCGCCAACATCCCCTGCATCGACGGGCGGCGGCTGGCCGCCGAACTGGGCGCAGTGCTCGCGGTACCAGTGCGGGTGGTGAACGATGCCGATGCCTTCGTACTGGCGGAGGCGGCGCGTGGCGTCGCGGCCGGGCACGACCGGGTGTTCGGCATCATCCTCGGCACCGGGGTCGGCGGCGGGCTGGTCGAACATGGCCGGATCGTGAGCGGCGCCGGCGGGATCGGTGGCGAATGGGGTCATGGGCAGGTCGTGCACGACAGCCGCACCGCACCGGGAGCCAATCCGGTGTTCGCCTGCGGCTGTGGCCTTGTCGGGTGCCTCGACACGATCGGCAGCGCCCGCGGGCTGGAGCGGCTGCACCGGTTTCTGCACGGGATCGATGCCGACAGTATCGCGATAACGCGCGGCGCGCAGGCCGGTGACCCGCTGGCGGCAGCGACGGTCGATTACTGGTGCGAACTGGTCGGCGGGCCGCTGGCGATGCTGCTCCACGCCATGTCGGCGACGATCGTCCCGGTCGGCGGCGGGCTGGCCAATGCCACTGCGCTGATCGCCGCGCTCGACGCGCGGGTGCGGGCGAACCTGCTGACCCCGGCGACGACGCCGATCGTCGTGCCGGGGCGGCTGGGTCAGGATGCCGGGCTGATCGGCGCGTTCGTCGCCGGGGCCTAGGTCTTACCGCCGATAGCCGGGGCGGTTGTTGCGGTCGCGCTTGTCGACCCGCACCTTGTACGCCAGCGCGTCGAAGCGGCGGTCGAGGTCGCGGCGCTCCTGCACCGACAGGCCGTTCGAGCGGCGATACCGCTGTTCGAGCTGTGCGATCTGGCGGAATTCGGCGCGCAGGTTGACGGCCTCGCGCCGGCTCAGCGCGCCGCTCCGTATGCCCTGGTCGATGCGGCGCTCGATCTGCGCCTGGCGCTGGTTGACCGATGGCTGCGCGGCGGCGGGCAGCGCGGTCATGGCGACGCCGAGGCCGGCGAGCATCAGTGCGAACTTCTTCATCAGTCTTCTCCTGTTCGAACCTCTTGGGCTGAAGCAGAAGATGGGGGCGCCATGTCGCAGGCGTTTGTCGCCAACGCCCGAAATTGTGTCGGATTGTCGCGGCGGCGACGGCTTCGTTCAGCTTGGCCGCCGGCCGCCCGCCTCAGATATCTTCTACCCCCCGTTCGAACAGCACGTCGCCCGCGCGCACCCGGTCGCCGGTCGCCACCCCGTCGGCAATGTCGAACGACGCCGGCACCAGCATCACGATCGTCGATCCATGTTCGAACCAGCCCATCTCCTCCCCCTGCGCGACCGGCGTCGCCAGCGTCGCGACCGGATCGGGCCGTTCGCGCAGCAGCCGGTCGGTGTCGAGAAAGGTCAGCCGGATCGCCGCGACCAGGATCGCCGCGACCGGCACCAGCAGCACCGGCGTCCCGTCGCCCAGCCGCAGCCGCACCGTCGCGCGTTCGTTGCGGCAATACAGCCGGTCGACCCGTTTCAGTGCCGGCGGATTGACGTTGAAACAGTCGCCCGGAAAATAGCGCACGCGTTCGACCACCGCATCCTGCGGCGCATGGAAGCGGTGATACATGCCCGCCGTCAGCCTGAGCGTGACGAACCGCCCGCCGATATAGGCGTTGCCCTCGCCCCCGGTCAGTTCCGCAATTGAATATCGTCGTCCCTTGGCCTGCACGATGCTGTCACTGTCGATCCGCCCGCTGGCGACGATGATCCCGTCCGACGGTGCCGCCAGTTGCTGCGCCTGCGCCCGGAACTGCCGCGCACCGGGGCGCAGCCGCCGGATGAACGCGGCGTGCAGCGACGGCCAGCGCGTCTCCGCCGCATCGGACAGGTCGACGTCGCAGAAGGCCCGCCACAGCGCGATCGACGCCCGCGCCACCAGCGGCTGCTCGATCTTGCTCAGCCACCCCATCGCCCGCGTGGCGCTGCGCCGCGGCAGCCAGTTGGTCAGCGCGTAATTGACCGATTCGATGTCGGTCAGCTTCGCGATCCAGCGGGGCAAAGCGGGGGCGGCGGGCGCAGGCGGCGCCGGGCGGATATCGTCCATGGCCGTCATCAATATTTCCCGATCGCGTCATATTCGCGTCAGTCATGACGCCACTCGCCATCGTCCTCGCCGCCGGCACTGCCGGTCTCGTCGCTACCAAGGGCCGCGCCCGTTTGGCCCTCAGCCGCGCCAAGCACGGCTCGCTGACCGGCCATGTCCGCTGGGGCCAGCGGATCGCGAGGGCGATTGCCTTCTACGACTATGACGACGTCCGCTTCTTCGCCGCCGACGATGCGCCTGCCGAGATCGCCGCAAAGCGCCGCGCCGGTTTCGACCGCCTGTCGGCGCTCTACGCGGCCCGCTTCGCCAAGACCGTCGCCGCGACGAAGGAACTCCGCGAGGGGCTGTCCGACCTGCAATTCACCGGCCGCTACCGCGTGCCGTTCCAGTTCAGCCGACTGGTCCGCGAACGCCTCGCCACCGGCGCCTTTTACGTATCGTCCTCGGGCGTCACTGCCACCGACCTCGACGGCAATGTCTTCTACGACCTCGCCGGTTCCTACGGCGTCAACCTGTTCGGCCATGATTTCTACAAGGAGTGTATTGCCGAGGGCAGCGCCCGCGTCGCCGATCTGGGGCCGGTGCTCGGCACCTATCACCCGGTCATCGCCGCCAATGTCGCCCGCCTGCGCACGATCAGCGGCATGGACGAGGTGTCGTTCCACATGTCCGGCACCGAAGCGGTGATGCAGGCGGTGCGCCTCGCCCGCTATCATACCGGCCGCCGCCGGGTGGTGCGCTTCGCCGGCGCCTATCATGGCTGGTGGGGCGATGTGCAGCCGGGCATCGGCAACCCGACCCCGGCCGACAATACGCTGACCCTGTCCGAACTGTCCGACCGCACGCTGCACGTCCTCGCCACCCGCAAGGATATCGCCTGCGTGCTGGTCAACCCGTTGCAGGCGATGCACCCGAACCGGGGCGCGCCGTCGGACGGCACGCTGATCGACAGCAGCCGCAGCGCGCATGTCGACCGCGCCGCCTATCGCGACTGGCTGGTGCGGTTGCGCGAGGTGTGCACCAAGGCCAACATCGTCCTGATCTTCGACGAAGTCTTCATGGGTTTTCGTCTGGCGAAGGGCGGCATGGCCGAGGCGTTCGGCGTGCAGCCCGACATGGTGACATACGGCAAGACGCTGGGCGGCGGCCTCCCGGTCGGTGCCGTTTGCGGCCGGGCCGACCTGATGAAGCGCTTCCGCCCCGAACAACCCGCCGACATCTGCTTCGCCCGCGGCACCTTCAACGCGCACCCCTATGTGATGGGGGCGATGGACGTGTTCCTCGAACGCCTCGACAGCGTGGAAGTGCAGGCGATGTACGCCGACGTCGACGCCCGCTGGGACGCGCGGCTCGCGCAGTTCAACGCGGCGATGGCGGCCGCCGACCTGCCGGTCCGCGCGGCCGGGATGCAGACGGTGTGGACGATCCTCTACACCCTGCCCTCGCGCTACAACTGGATGCTGCAATATTATGCCCGAGCGGAGGGCCTCGCGCTAAGCTGGGTCGGCACCGGCCGCCTGATCTTCAGCCTGAACTATGACGACGCGGCCTTCGCCGAGGTCGTCGCCCGCTTCGTGAAGGCGGCACAGGCCTGTGCCGCCGATGGCTGGTGGTGGAGCGCGCCCGGCACCACCAACAAGCTGCTGCGGCGACAGGTGCTTCGGGAAACGCTGGCGCGGCGGCTGGGGCGGAGATAGGCGACCCCGCCGCTATCGGTCGCGGGCGGTACAGGCCGCCTGCAACGCGTCGATGATCGCCCGGTTCGCCACCGGACCCGCCAGGTCCTGCGCAAGGCTGGTATAGCCTCCGCGGCGCAGCGCCTGCCGGATATGGTTCACCGAGATATACTCACCCGTCGCGGCGAGTTCGATCGCCCGGGCCAGCGCCGGGGTATCGCGGGTCATGCGATGCGGTCCGTCGGTTCAGCCGTTCCGCACCCACGGCGTTCGCACCACCGTGCCGGCCATGATCTTCTTGCCGAACGCCTTGCGCATCGTCTCGGCCGCTTCGTTGTTCTGCAGCACGACGCGCGTTCCGCCCGAATGCAGCGGCTCGATCGCACTGATCGACGCGGCGTGCTTGTTGCACAGCGCCACCACTTCGGCTTGTGCGATGCTGACATTCATCGCCCGCGAAGTCGTAACCGAGGGCGCAACGCCCCGTCGCCAATCGTCCTGCATGCAGATCCGTTCATTTTTTCGAGCATGCGGACCAGCCGGGTCACGCGGATAGGGTCGACCGGCCGGCGCCGGTAGCAGGGCCGTTCGACGGGTGTCGGCAGGCCGAATCCTATATGGGGTTCCGGCGTCGGCAAACCAGATGGTCGCGGCGGGTTTATGCTGTCCTACACGGGCAGCGACTGTCATTCTGTCGGTCGTTCTTTCTCTCCGTCCGACTGCCCCCGAAACGCAACGACCGGTCCGCTGATGCGCAAACCGGTCGCGAGTGTGAACTTAGTGAACTTATTCTGGAAAAGCGTTTGTTTTCAGTGGCGGGCGGCTTCCTGCAAATCGGTATCGATCCGCGCACCCTTCAGCAACTGCACCGGCGCTTTCCGATACAGGATGAAGTCGTTGAACGGATCGGTCACGATCTTCGTCGCCCAGACCAGCCCGGTCATCACGTCGCGCTGCACGAACAGCTGCACCACCCGGAACAGCAAGCCGCCGACCGCGAACGCCAGCCACAGCAGCGCCAGATGCCGCAGGAACCCGACAAACCCGACATGCGGTTCGAACACCCCGAAGAAGGTCGGATCGATCAGTAGCGGGATCGGCGTCGCCGCCCACAGGCCCATGAACACGACCTTGCGGAACAGATTGTAGCCGACCTTGATCTCTTCCTTGTGCGCATGCGTCGCCTGGTTCACATGGTCGTAGGTCTTGGGTTCGAAGAAGAAATGCCCCGATTGCCGCGCGGTCATCGCCACCAGCCAGCCGAGCAGGCTGGCGACCGCCGGGTCGATCCACACCACGACATAGGCGATCAGGAACGTCGTCGCGCTGACGAAGTGCAGCGCCTGGTTGATGATGCTGTGATGATAATAGCGATGATCGTCCCACCGCTGTTCCTTCAGCGCTTCCTTGAATCCGGGCATCGAATAAACCTCTGATGGAAAGGGGTTTTCAGGCGGTCGCGCCGAGCGCGGGCGTCGGGTGATTGTCCTGCGCGTCCGCCGCGCGCCGGAAACAGACCAGCGAGAAATGGCCGAGCGGCGGCAGCGGGCGCCGCTCGATCAGCTCCGCCTGCGGGTTGCGCGCCGCCCAGTCGCCATAGATCGACCAAGGAAAATCGGTCCGCCAGCCAAGCCGACTGGTGATCGGCATCAGCGCGCGTTCGATCTTGGCGCGCATGCCGGCTTCCGCGCCCAGTCGCGTCGCGATCACGATCATGCCGCCCGGCCGCACCACGCGCAGGAACTCACTCAAGGCGCGGTCGGGATGCGGCACCGCCGACACGACATATTGCGCGACGACCACGTCGAACGATGCGTCGGCGAAATCGAGCGCCTCGGCATCGCCGATCGCGATCCGCTCGACATGGTTGAGCTTCAGCCGGCGGACTCGGTCGCGCGCCTTGTCGAGCATCTGGTCGGCGATATCGATGCCGGTGATGCGGCTGTCATGACGGTAATGCGGCAACGAAATGCCGGTGCCGACGCCGACCTCGAGGATGCGCCCGCCGACCGTCTCGGCGGCATCGATCGCCGCCCGCCGCCCGCGGCGGAACACCGGCCCGAACACCAGATCATAGATCGGCGCCCAGCGATCATAGGCGCTCGCCACGCCGAGGCGGTTCAATTCCTGAGCCAATCCGAGAGTTTCCTTGTCCAGTGCCGCGCCAGGCTTGTCTGGCCAGCTAAAATGACGCCGGTCGATGACACGGCAATGTCGCGCCCATGTCAGCAAGGTTTCAGTTTGATGAGAATCGCCGTCACACGCGCGCAATACTATTGTCGCGCGACCTGGTTACAGCACCGCCATCGCAAGGACGAACGTCCGGTCCACTGGTGTGGAGAAATACGATGACGACGGCATTTGTATCCCGGAATGATCGACAGACTTCACCGGCATCGACCGTAAAGTCACTCGCCCGCAAGATTCCGGACTGGATCAACGACCCGCAAAGCTATCGTGCCGAGGGTCCGAAAAAGTCCTATCGCACCGTGTTCATCTCCGACGTCCATCTCGGCACGCCGGGATGCAGTGCCACGCAACTGGTCGACTTCCTCCATTCCTTCGAATGCGAGACGCTGTATCTGGTCGGCGACATCGTCGATGGCTGGCAGATCCGCCGCGGCTGGTACTGGCCGTCGAGCCATAACGACGTGATCCGTTCGATCCTGAAGTTCGCGCGCCGGGGCACCCGCGTCATCTACATCCCCGGCAACCATGACGAGGCGTTTCGCGACTATGTCGGTCTCGAGTTCGGCGGGGTCGAGATGGTCGAGGAGGATATTCACGAAACCGCCGATGGCCGCCGCCTGCTGGTGCTGCACGGCGACAAGTTCGACGGCGTGGTGCTCTATGCCAAATGGCTCGCCTTCCTCGGCGACCATGCCTATACCGCGCTGCTCAAGGCCAATAGCGTGTGGAACTTCGCGCGGCGCAAGCTCGGCCTGCCCTATTGGTCGCTGTCGGCCTATGCCAAGCACCGCGTCAAGAACGCGGTCAACTTCATCGGCCGGTTCGAGGAAACCGTGGCGCATGCCGCCGCCGAACACGGCGTCGACGGCGTGGTGTGCGGCCATATCCACACCGCCGAGATCCGCCAGATCGGCGACATCATGTATTATAACGACGGCGACTGGGTCGAAAGCTGCACCGCGCTGGTCGAGGATCATGCCGGCGCGCTGTCGCTGATCGACTGGCGTGCCGAGACCTGGGAAAAGGAACTGGCAATGGCGAACGGCAAGGCCGCCGATGCCGGCCGGGCGGTCGCCACCGCGTGAGGATCGCGATCGTCAGCGACGCATGGAGTCCGCAGGTCAACGGCGTCGTCCGCACGCTGCAAACGACGATCGGCCGCCTGCAGCAACGTGGCCATGTCGTCGAAACCTTCACCCCCGACGGTTTCGTCACCCGGCCCTGTCCCGGCTATCCCGAAATCCGGCTGGCGTTCGGCTGCGGTCCCGAACTCGGCCGTCGCATCGCCGCCTTCCACCCCGATGCGATCCATATCGCCACCGAAGGACCGCTCGGCTGGGCGGCGCGGCGTTGGTGCAGGCTGAAGGGCGCGCGCTTCACCACCTCGTTCCACACCAATTTCGCCGAATATCTGGCGATGCGCACCCATCTGCCCGCCGGCCTCTTCTGGCCGTTCCTGCGCCGTTTCCATGCCGCGGCCAGCGGGGTGATGACCGCGACTGCGCGCGTCGCCGGATCGCTCCACGACCATGGCATCGCCCATACCAAACGCTGGTCGCGCGGCGTCGACCTGTCGCTGTTCAAGCCCGATGGCGCCCGGCTCGACGTCGCCACCCTGCCGCGCCCGATCCTGCTCCACGTCGGTCGTATCGCGGTCGAAAAGAATATCGAGGCGTTTCTGGCGCTCGATGTGCCGGGCACCAAGTTGCTGGTCGGCGATGGCCCGGCGCGCGCCGACCTCGAACGCCGCTATCCGCTGGCGCAGTTTATCGGCGTGAAGCAGGGCGCCGGCCTCGCTGCCGCCTATCGCGCCGCCGACGTGCTGGTCTTCCCCAGCCGCACCGATACCTTCGGCCTGGTGATGATCGAGGCGCTGGCCTGCGGCACCCCGGTCGCGGCCTATCCGGTGCCGGGGCCGCTCGACGTGATCGGGCTGGATGGCATGGGCGGCGGCAGCGCGCGTATCGGCGCGCTCGACCCCGATCTGGCGACGGCCGTCGCCCGGGCACTCACCGCCGACCGCGACGCCTGTGTCCGCATCGGCACCCATTATTGCTGGTCGCACTGCACCGATCAGTTCGTCGACAATCTGGTCGATGCCGGCCTCGCGTCACCGGGGGTGGTGGCGACGGCATAGGCGCTACATCGCCTTCCATTCGACGATCGCCGTAGTCCCAGCACCACCGCATCGTCGACGTCGCGAAGGCCGCCGGGGCGGCGGACATATTGCACATCTGGTTGCAGCGTCAGGAACGGCGCGATCCGGTCGCTATAGGTCAGCTCGACCATCCCCTCCGCCCCGCTCAGCGCCGGTTCGCCCACCGGATTGGCGCGGCGATAGGGCGTGCTGAGATCGGCGCTGGCGATGCCGATCGACAATTGGCTGTCGGGCCGCGCGCGTATGATGCCGCGTCCGGTGACGCCGACCTGAAATCCGCCGGCAAAGGGCGTCGTCCGCCCGTCGGACAGTCCGGCGCGGGCAAAGGCGCGCCAATGGCCCGGCTGGTCAGCTTCCCCGGCCAGATCCTGTTCGATCAGCACGTACACGCCGTGCGACGCCGCCGTCCCCTCGGCCAGCGTCACGCCCGGCGGCGCGATGCGCGGCTGGCGGCGGCTATAGGCCCAGCCGCCGATGCCGATCGCGGTGGACCCGTGCAATCCGCCCTCGGTGACGAACAGCGTCGATCGCACCCGCCCGGTATCGGCGGTGCCGCGCGGTGCGCGGATCGCCACCGCCTGCACATAATGGCGTTCGTCGCCCGCGCGCAGGCGGACGGCCAGGTCGGTGCGTGGAAAGATCGACGGCCCGTTCGGCCCGGTCGCGGCCAGTTCCGACCCGATGCCGAATGCCGGCGCGATCAGGTGCGCGGCGGCCTCCCCCGAATAGAATTCGCTGTTCAGGTCGTATTTCCCGACCAGCACCGACAGCCGATCTCCGGCAAAGCTCTGCTGGAACCATGCCTGATAGAGATGCAGGTCGGGCGTTCCGACCTCGATATTGTCGATGCCCTGCAACGTGCCCGCCAAGTCGTTCGGCCGCCCGCCCAGATTGTTCAGCAGGCTGACGACCGCACTGCCGCCCTGCCACCCGGCCGCGCGATCGAGGTCGAGTGCGGCGATCAGGTCGATATTGTCGAGATAGCGCGCGCCCCGCGTCTCGCCCGCCGCCACCCCGACGACATCGCCCTTATAGGCGAAATCGATCGACAGCGCGGACGCCGGTTCGGTGTCCTGCGCGCGAACGGCGGTAGGAATGCTGGCAAGGGCGAGGGCAGTCAGGCCGAGGATCGTCGGGCGGAACATAGCGGTTGCTCCTGTCGGTAGGCGTCGCCACCCGCCCCCACGGGTGGCGATCTGCGCAATGGGTCAGGCGGCGTTGCGGAAGGCGGCGTCGTCGCCGTCCGGCCCGCCCTGCATCAGGTCGAGCGCGAAGCCGCGGGCGCGGGCCTGCTGGTCGGCGACCGAATTCGGCTTGGCCTTGGGCGCGGCGGCCGCCTTGGTCTTGGCTGGCTTGCGGGCGGCGGGGCGCTTGGCCGTAGCGACCGAGCCGGTATCGACGCGGAAGAAGGCGATGCTCGACTGCAACTCCTCCGCCTGTCCGGCCAGTTCCTCGGAGGTCGAGGTGATCTGTTCGGAGGCCGATGCGTTCTGCTGCGTCACCTGATCGAGCTGTTGCAGCGCCTGGTTGATCTGCGAAGCACCGATATCCTGTTCGCGGCACGCGGCGCTGATTTCCGACACCAGTTCGGCGGTACGACGGATGTCGGGCACCAGCTTGGTCAGCATCTCGCCGGCCTGCGCCGCTGCCTGCACCGTGTCGCCCGACACTGCGCTGATCTCCGCCGCCGCCGTCTGGCTGCGTTCGGCCAGCTTGCGGACTTCGGACGCCACGACCGCAAAGCCGCGACCATGTTCGCCGGCACGTGCCGCCTCGACCGCCGCGTTCAGCGCCAGCAGGTCGGTCTGGCGCGCGATTTCCTGCACGATGCCGATCTTTTCGGCGATGGTGCGCATCGCGCCGACCGCCCGTTCGACCGCCACGCCGCTCGCCTCGGCATCCTTCGACGACTGGCGCGCGATCTTTTCGGTCTGGGCGGCATTGTCGGCATTCTGTTTGATGTTGGCCGCCATCTGCTCCATCGAAGCCGACGCTTCCTCGGCCGCCGCAGCCTGTTCGGTCGCGCCCTGGCTCACCTGTTCCGACGAAGACGACAGCTGCTGGCTGCCGCTCGCGACATTGCTCGCTGCCATCGACGCATCGCCGACCACGCCGCGCAGCCGCTCGACCATCGACACCAGCGCATGGCCCAGCTTGTCCTGCTCCGACAGCGGAGTGTGATCGACGGTCAGGTCGCCCTGCGCGATCGTGTCGGCCAGCGTCGCCGATTTGCGCAGCGCGACCGTCATGCGGTTGACCGTGTCGACCAGATCGCGAATCTCGTCGTTGCTGGTCACATGGACGTCCTGGTCGAGGTCGCCGATCGCCACCGCGTCCAGCGCGACGGCGACACGCTTCAGCCCGCGCGACACCAGTTTGCTGATCCAGACCGCACCGGCAATGGCGATGGCGATCGCGACCGCGGCGATGGCGATCAACCAGAAGCGCGCATCGGCATAGACGACATCGCCTTCCTCGTTCGCCGCCTTCATCTCGGCCCGCTGCCGCGCCACCGTCCGGTCGACCAGCTCGCCCATTTGCACGGCCGAGGTCCGCGCCGCACCCAGCGAAATCTGTCCGGCTTCCAGATTCTTGTTCTGGACCGCCAGTTCGATCGCCTTGTCGGCATTCGCCTTGTACGCGTTCCACTGTTCGCGGATCTTCACATAGTGCTGAAGATCGGTTTCGTCGGACAGCGGCGGTGCGGTGGCGATCAGCTCGTCGGCGCGCGCCCGCTGCTGACGCAGCTCCCGCATCTGCGCCGCCATCATGTGCGGATCGTTGGTCAGCGCGAGGTTCTTTTCGGCGACGACCGCCGATGTCGACGCGTCGTTGAACTGCTGGATGCGGTCGAGTGCGGTGGCGGGATCGTCGACCAGCCTGCTCATCGAATCGTTGATCGCCGACATTTTCGAAACGCCGAGCGCGACGATTCCTGTCAACAACAGCAGGACGACCGCAAAAGTCGTTCCCAATTTCATCCTGATCGTTGCGCGCATGCCGTCTTTCCGATGTTGAGAATATGACATCGATCGTGCAGACACGTGTTTAACAATCGGTTGGGCGCGCGTTAGGATTGCCGACAGCAAGATTAACACTGCTCATCCGATTTGGCAGTTGCCGGAAATATTTGGAAATATTACCGCGGACGACATCGATCGTCGTTGCGGAAAAGGGTGCGTGGCCAACGGTTTGACGACCTGCCGTCCCGAACGCCGCAACCGGCGGCGCGGCGGAGAGGTTAACGCTACCACCGCCATCATCCCTTTGGTGGATGTCGAAAAAAAGGGGCAGCGTCCGCTGCCCCCGATGCTCGTCCCGTCCTCCGAACGTCGCCCGTCCAGTGGCGACCGCATGGCTCAGGCGGCGCGACCGAACGCCGCGTCGTCGCCGTCCGGCCCGCCCTGCGTCAGGTCGAGCGCGAAGCCACGAACCCGTGCCTGCTGATCGGCGACGGTGTTGCGCTTTCCGACCGGTTTGCGCGGCGCCGGTTTGCGCGCGGCGGGGCGCCTGTTCGCCGCCATCGATCCGTCATCGACCCGGAAGAAGGCGATGCTCGACTGCAACTCCTCCGCCTGTCCGGCCAGTTCCTCGGAGGTCGAGGTGATCTGTTCGGAGGCCGATGCGTTCTGCTGCGTCACCTGATCGAGCTGTTGCAGCGCCTGGTTGATCTGCGAAGCACCGATATCCTGTTCGCGGCATGCGGCGCTGATTTCCGACACCAGTTCGGCGGTCCGGCGGATATCGGGCACCAGCCGGGTCAGCATCTCGCCGGCCTGCGCCGCCGCCTGCACCGTGTCGCCCGATACCGCGCTGATCTCGGCGGCCGCCGTCTGGCTGCGCTCGGCCAGCTTGCGGACTTCGGACGCCACGACCGCGAAGCCGCGACCATGTTCGCCGGCGCGTGCCGCCTCGACCGCCGCGTTCAGCGCCAGCAGGTCGGTCTGGCGCGCGATTTCCTGCACGATGCCGATCTTTTCGGCGATGGTGCGCATCGCGCCGACCGCCCGTTCGACCGCCACGCCGCTCGCCTCGGCATCCTTCGACGACTGGCGCGCGATCTTTTCGGTCTGGGCGGCATTGTCGGCATTCTGTTTGATGTTGGCCGCCATCTGCTCCATCGACGCCGACGCTTCCTCGGCCGCGGCGGCCTGTTCGGTCGCGCCCTGGCTTACCTGTTCCGATGAGGCCGAGAGCTGCTGGCTGCCGCCCGCCACGCTGTTTGCGGCATTCGTCGCGTCGCCGACCACGCCGCGCAGCCGCTCGATCATATGGTTGGTGGTATCGATCAGGTCCTTGATCTCGTCGTTGCGACGAACGGTGATATTCTGGGTCAGGTCGCCGCTCGTCACCGTATCCAGCGCCACCGACAGCTGCCGCAACCCGCGCGAAACGATCAGGCTGACCCACAGCGCGCTGCCGATCGCGATCAGGATCGCGGCGATCGCCACGCCGATCAGCACCGACCGGGCGTTTTCATAGCTGCTGTTGGTCGCGGCCTTTGCCTCGCGCATCAGCGTCGTGTTCAGTGCGACGATACCCTCCAGATCGGCATACATCTTCTTGACGATCTCACGGCTGCGGGTGATCGAACGGTCGCCCGCCTGTGCCCGGTCACCGGCCAATGCCAGCGTGCGTACCTCGCGATTGGCGTCCTTGAACGCGTCCCATGCCGCCGCGATCGCCGTCCAGCCCGGCTTGGCGCGGGGCGATGCGTTGTTCAGCGCGTCGCCGATCAGATCGCCGGTCGCGGCGATCTTGGCGTCCGATTCCTCGTCCAGCTGCCGTACCAGCGCCATGTCGGGCGAAATCACCATGTTCTTTTCGAGGCGGATGACCTCGTTCAATCCGACCTGTACCCGCAACGACCGTACCTGTCGCGCCGCCGGACCGTCGATCACCTCGGTGATGTCGGTATTCATCTGGGACATGCGACTGACCCCGATCGCGACGATCGCGACCAGCATCGCGACGACGACGGCAAATGTCATTCCCAGTTTCGCCTTGATGGTCGAACGCATCTTTCCCTCCCGCGAATCATGATTTGCCGTGCGCCGCCCCCAGCGGCGCTTCGGATCACTTCGTCGTTTCGGGGTAGGAATGATTGATGTATTTTGTGTTGTCCGGTTGTTCAGGATTTTCCAAGGAGTCTTAATAGCTTCCGCCGATCGGGCCGGGGCCGGTCGCAACCTGCAGCCGAACCGGTGCGGCATTGGGCGCGCGGCATCAGCCAAGTCCCGAGGATCGCACGCAATTGTACGTTTCGCACCTCCGGTCGGCATGCCGCCGGTCCGGGTTCGATCCGTCCAGCCCAATCAAGGCGTTAACACGTAAAATCCGACATTCTTACTTTTCGTGGCTTTGTCATCCGCCTGCCGCTACCGATCGAGCAACGATATTGGGGATTGGCGATGGCTGGTGGATTGGTGGCACTGCTCGACGACGTCGCGGCGATCGCGAAGCTGGCGGCGGCGTCGCTCGACGACGTGACCGCGGCGGCCAGTCGCGCGGGGGCGAAGGCGGCGGGCGTGGTCATCGACGATGCGGCGGTCACCCCGCGCTATGTCGTCGGCCTGTCGCCGGCACGCGAACTGCCGATCATCGGCAAGATCGCGCTGGGGTCGCTGCGCAACAAGCTGCTGATCCTGCTGCCGGCCGCGCTGCTGCTCAAGGTGTTCGCACCCTGGGCGATCACGCCGATCCTGATGGCGGGCGGCGCGTTCCTGTGTTTCGAGGCGGCGGAAAAGATCCTTGCCCCCTGGCTCGGCGGGCATGCGACCGACGAAGCGGCCACCACCACCGACCCCGCCGAACTGGAGCGTGCGCAGGTCAGCGGCGCGATCCGCACCGATCTGATCCTGTCGGCCGAGATCATGATCATCGCGCTCAACGAACTGCCCGACATGGCGGTGTGGATGCAGGCGCTGGTGCTCGCGGCGGTCGGCATCGCGATTACCGTCGGCGTGTACGGCGTCGTCGCGCTGATCGTGAAGATGGACGATATCGGCCTCGCGCTCGCCCAGCGTTCCAGCGCCGCGGCGCAGGCGATCGGCCGCGGGCTGGTAAAGGCGATGCCGGTGCTGCTGAAGGCGTTGGCGCTGATCGGCACCGCGGCGATGCTGTGGGTCGGCGGGCAGATCATCGTCCATGGCATGGAGGAATTCGGCCTCGTCACCCTGCCGCACCTGATCCACGACACCGCCCACCACGCCGCCGAAGCGTTGCCCGTGATCGGCGGCGTCGTGAACTGGATCGTCAACGCCGCGCTCTCGGCGGTGGTCGGCATCGTCATCGGCGCGATCCTCGCCGGCGTGCTCCACATGATCCCGCGCAAACATTGACGGGCAGGGGAGGGTAATTCCTCCCAAATATAAAACCAAAACCGTTCGGTTCGAGCAGCTTCGAGCCTGTCGAGAAGCGCCCGTCGAGAACGCGCCACCGCCCCCTACAACCCCGCCGCCACCGCCACCAACGCCGCATCCATCGCCGCCGTCGCCGAAGCCCCCTCCGGCACGTCATTGGCGTACATCGCAAAGGTCAGCGTCTGCCCGCTGGCCGCGGTCATCGTCCCCGCCAGCGCCGACGTCCCTGCCAACGACCCGGTCTTGGCGTGCAGCCTGCCCTCCAAAGCCGTGCCCTTGAACCGTCGCGCCAGCGTCCCGTCGACGCCCGCGACCGGCAGCGTCGCCAGCCACGCCGCTCCCCAAGGTTGCACCTGTGCCCAGCCGAGCAGCGCGACCATCGCCCGCGGGGTGACCCGGTTATAGGTCGACATGCCCGACCCGTCGGACAAATCCCATGCCGTGCGCGGCACGCCCGCCAGCGTCATGATCGCGCTGACTTTTTTCAGTCCGTCGGCGATCGACCCGCTTCCCTCGATCGCGCCGACCCGGCGCAGCAGCAACTCGGCGTGCAGGTTCTGGCTGGCCTTGTTGGTCACCAGAATGTCGCCGCGCAGCGGTTCGGGCTGGGTCCGTGTCAACATCGGCGGCGAAACGCCACGCTCGACGACCGCCCCGTCCTCCGCCGCCCGGTACGGCCGGTGCCGCGCCACCACCCGCCCGGTCACCCGGACCCCCTTGCTACGTAACACCTTCGCCAACTTCCACGCGGCATAATGCGCCGGGTCGTCGATCCCGACCCGGATGCGCTCGCTCGTCCCCGCCGCGACCGTCCCAGACACCCTCAGCAGGTCGCTGCCCGGCATCCGGTCATAGGCGATGGCGGTGCGCGGTCCCACCGTTACCCGATTGTCGATCCGGTAATAATCCGAAGCGCTTACCACCGCTTTGCCGCCCTCGACCCCCACGGTCAGCGCCAGTTCGTTGTCGTCCAGCGTCAGTGCCGAGATACCGGTGCCGTAACGGGTGACGATGTTGTTCCACCCCATGCCCGGCGACCAGCGCTGGTCGGGAAAGGCACTGTCGTCGCCGATCACATCGCCCACCACCCGCGTCCGCGCCGCCACCGCATCGGCCAGCGTGGCTAGGCAATCGCTTGTGCAGTCCTCTGCCGACGACAGCCGCGCATCACCCGCGCCGACGAGCACCACGTCGCGCCCCTCGATCCGCACCCCCGTCCGCGCGCCGTCCGGTCCGTCGATATCGAGGTTGGCGAAGGCAGCGATGGTCGTGAAAATCTTGGTATTCGAAGCAGGTACGAAGCGCTGGTCGGCATCGATCGCTACGCGCTCCACGCCGCCGGCATCGCGCACCACTAGCCCGAAGCGCGTGCCCGCCGGTGCCTGTGCCAGCGCCGCACGCACCGCCGCCTCGACACCGGGATCGGGCGCCGCCGCCGTCAGCCACCATGCCGCCCCCGCCAACACCGCCCGCCCGTATCGCATCTGCCCTTCCTATGCCGCGGGCCTCCGCATCGCCAGCGCGAACGCCAGCACCACCGCGAACGCCACGCACGGTATTAGCATCGCCGTCTGGATCGACAGGATATCGTGGCTCAACAACCCCATAGCCGGCGGGAATAGCGCGCCGCCGATGATCGCCATCACGATCAGCGGCGCGCCCAGCGTCGCCTGCGGCCCGAGATCGCGGACCCCCAGCGAAAAGATCGTCGGGAACATGATCGACATGAAGAATCCGGTCAGTAGCAGCGCCCCGATCGCGACCATGCCCCCGGCCAGCGCCGCGACCAGCGTCAAGACGATGTTCGCCAAGGCAAATCCCGCCAGCAGCCGCGTCGCCGGGATCTTCTGCATCAACAATGTTCCGACCAGCCGCCCGGCGAGGAACAGTGTCAGGCTGATCGACAGCAGATAGGCGGCCTGCCGCTCGGGCGTCGCCGGGCTGACCGCTTTCACGAAGTCGACGAAGAAGCTCCACACCCCGACCTGCGCCCCGACATAGAAGAATTGCGCGACCACCGCCCAGCGCAGCGTCCGCACGCCGATCACCGATTTCAGGCTCGCCAGCGTGCTCCCGCGTGTATCGTGCGCAATATCGGGAAGACGGACGAGCGCGACCGCAAGGGCGATCACCACCACGACCGCGGCCAGCGCCAGATAGGGCAGCTGGACCATCTGTGCCTCGCTGGCCCGATAGGCTTCCAGCGCCGCCGGCGTCATCGCGTCGATCGCGGCGCGATCATGCTCGACCCCCGAGAAGATGAAACGCGCGCCGATCACCGGGGCGATCGCGCCGCCCAGCCCATTGAACGCCTGCGCCAAATTGAGCCGCTGTTCGGCGCGCGCCGGATCGCCGAACGCGACGATGTACGGATTTGCCGCGGTTTCAAGGAACGCCGCCCCCGCTGCCAGTACGAACAGCGCAGCCAGGAACCCGGCATATTCGCGCCACTCCGCCGCCGGATAGAACAGCAACGCCCCGGCCGCATAGAGCCCCAGCCCGGCGAGGATGCCGGCGCGATAGCCGAATCGCCGCATGATGATCCCGGCGGGCAGCGCCATCAGGAAATAGCCGAGATAGAAGACGAACTGGATGAACCCTGCCTCCGCCCGGTTCAGCGCCAGCGCCTTTTGAAACTGGCGGATCAGGATGTCGTTGAAGTTGTTGGCGATCGCCCAGAGAAAGAACAGGCTGACCACCACCGCGAAACCGACGCCGAAACCCGACGTGATGAAGCGATTCCCGCCGCGGTCGTGGGCGGCATCGGATGGCGGCGGGGCAGTGATCGTCGGGATCGGCATGGCTTCCTCTCTGCCCGGAAATTTCCGGGTTCATTCTTGTCGTTGTTAGCGTTAACGGTAGTCATAGACGCACGGTGATGCGTCCTAGATGTCAGGAGAGTCGGACAGTGACAGGCCCCACCCCCGCGTCGTGCGGACCGCTTATCATCCGCGACGCGCGCGTGATCGTCACCTGTCCGGGGCGCAATTTCGTCACGCTGAAGATCGAGACCGATCAGGGCATCTACGGCATCGGCGATGCGACGCTGAACGGGCGTGAATTGTCGGTCGCGTCGTACCTGACCGATCATGTCGTGCCTGTGCTGATCGGCCGCGATGCGCACCGGATCGAGGATATCTGGCAGTATCTCTATCGCGGTGCCTATTGGCGGCGCGGGCCGGTGACGATGACCGCGATCGCTGCGGTCGATACCGCGCTGTGGGATATCAAGGGCAAGGCGGCCGGGTTGCCGCTGTACCAGTTGCTCGGCGGCCGCTCGCGCGAGGGCGTGCTGGTTTATGGCCACGCCAATGGCGCGGACATCGAACAGACGGTCGAGACGGTCGGACGCTATCGCGAGGCCGGCTACCGTGCGATCCGCGCGCAATCGGGCGTGCCAGGGGTGAAGGGCGCCTATGGCGTCGGGTCGGGCGCGGGCAAGATCTACGAACCCGCCGATACCGCGCTGCCGCAGGAAACCCTGTGGTCGACGCCCGCCTATCTGCGCCATGCGCCGAAACTGTTCGAGGCGATCCGCGTCGCGCATGGCGAGGAGATCGAGCTGCTCCACGACGTCCATCACCGCCTCACCCCGATCGAGGCGGCGCGGCTGGGCAAGGCGCTGGAGGAATATCGCCTGTTCTGGATGGAGGATGCGACCCCGGCCGAGAATCAGGAGGCATTCCGCCTGATCCGACAGCATACCACGACCCCGCTGGCAGTCGGCGAAATCTTCAATTCGATCCACGACTGCCGGACGCTGATCCAGGAGCAGCTGATCGATTTCATCCGCACGACGGTCGTCCATGCCGGCGGCATTACCCATTTGCGCCGTATCGCCGATCTGGCCGGCCTGTATCAGGTCCGCACCGGCAGCCACGGCGCCACCGACCTGTCGCCGGTCTGCATGGGCGCGGCGCTGCATTTCGATACCTGGGTCCCGAATTTCGGCATCCAGGAATATATGGCTCATGCGCCGGAAACCGACGAGGTCTTCCCGCACGACTACCGGTTCGAGGACGGCTATCTGAAGGTCGGCGACACCCCCGGCCACGGCGTCGATATCGACGAGGCGCTGGCGGCGAAATATCCGTACAATCCCAAGCAGCTCCCCGTCGCGCGGCTGGAGGACGGGACGCTCTGGCATTGGTAGGGTGCGGCCTAGCCCGCTGTGCCTAGGCAGGCCGGATCGCATCATGCGTGGTCGGTCAGGCGGAAGATGCGCGTCATCGGCGTCCAGCGGCTGCCGTCGGTCGCCTGCGGCAGCGCGCGCTGGAACTGGCCCATCCGCGCCTCCCATGCGACGACATCCGGGTTGGCGAGGTCGGCGGCGGTCTTCGCCGCCGGGTCGAACGCCTCGGTCACCGTCATCGTCATCACCAGCCGGTTGCCAGTCCGGAAAATCTCCATTTGGGTGATGCCGGCATCGCGGATCGATGCCAGCACCGGCGCGGGGACATTGCCCGGCCGGTGCCAATGCTCGTACTCGGCGATGGCGGCGGCATCGTCGGCGAGGTCGAGGGTCAGGACGTGGATCATGCGTTCGACCATCCGCCATCGATCACATGCGCGACCCCGGTCGTGTAGGACGATGCATCGGAGGCAAGGTACAGTGCCAGCTCGGCAATCTCCTCCGCCCGGCCCAGCCGCCCCATCGGCTGGCGCGCGGTGAAGGAGGCACGCGCCGCCTCGGCATCGCCGGTCGCCGCCATGCGTTCCTCGAGCGAGGGCGACTGCACGGTGCCGGGGCAGATCGCGTTGCAGCGGATGCCCTGTCCGACGAAATCGAGCGCGACCGATTTGGTCAGCCCGATCACCGCCGCCTTCGACGCAGTGTAGACGAAGCGGTTGGGCACCGCGATGACATGGCTGGCGACCGACGACATGTTGACGATCGAGCCGCCGCCATTCGCGATCATCGCCGGCAGCAGCGCGCGGATCAGGCGATATTGGGCACGGACGTTCAGGTCGAAGCTGAAGTCCCAATCGGCCTCTTCGGTGGTCAGGATGGTGCCGGCATGGACGAAGCCGGCACAGTTGAACAGGATTTCGACCGCGCCGACCTTGCTTGCGAAGTCCTTGATCGCCTGTCCGTCCAGCAGATCGACGACATGCGCCTCGCAGCCGTCCAGCGTCGCCAGCGCCTCGGCATTAATATCGACCGCCAGCACCCGCGCGCCTTCGCGGGCGAACAGCTCGGCGGCGGCACGCCCAATTCCTTGTGCGGCGGCGGTCACGATGGCGGTCTTACCGGACAGGCGGGTCATGCGGTCTCCGAGGAAGGAACGGGGGCGTCGGCACGGACCAGACCTGCTTCGATCAGGTCGTGCCACAGGGCAGGGGGCAGGGGCATGGCGGCAAGCGCCACTGACTGGGCGACCTCGTCCGCATCGGCCATGCCGGGGATGACGGTGTCGACCGCGGGATGGGCCATGGCGAATTGCAGCGCCGCCGCCGCCATCGGCACGTCGTGGCGCATGCAAATCGCGGCGATCGCATCGATCCGGCGCACGATATCGGCGGGAGCCGCCTCGTAATTATAGCGCGCATCGCCGCCGGTGCCGGTGGCGAGAATGCCCGAATTATACGGCCCGCCCAGGATCAGCCGAACGCCCATCGCCTGACAGCGCGGCAGCAGCGTGTCGAGCGCGCCCTGTTCGAGCAGCGTATAGCGCCCGGCGAGCAGGATCGCGTCGAGCTCGACCCGATCCAGCAGTTCCTCGCACACCGCGATCTCGTTCACGCCGATGCCGATCGCACCGATTGCACCCGCATCGCGCAGGTCGCGCATCGCCGGGTAGCCACCGTCGAGAAACGTCGCCATTCGGGCGCCGGCATCGGCACCATGGGTCATCGCGCCCAGATCATGCGCCAGCAGCAGGTCGATCCGGTCGCGACGCAGCCGGTCGAGGCTTTCGTCGAACGAGCGCAGCACGCCGTCGCGCGAATAGTCGAACGCGCTCTCGACCGGTTCGGATGATACGAACCCCTGCCGTTCACTGGCGAGGTCGCGGTCGGGCACCGGTCGCAGCACGCGGCCGACCTTGGTCGACACGAACGCCGTGCCGCTCGGATCGCGCTCGGCTAGCGCCGCGCCCAGCCGCCGTTCGGACAGGCCGAAGCCGTAATGCGGCGCGGTGTCGAACGCGCGGATGCCGTAATCCCATGCCGCGTCGATCGTCGCCCGGGCGGCATCCTCGCCGACCGGACGATATAGATTGCCGATCGCCGCCCCGCCGAAGCCGAGCTTGGCTGTACGCTGCCTAACGGTCATTGCGTGTCCTCTCTTCGCGTATATTTGCGAAGAAACTTTCACCTGTCAAAACTAAATCAGTAAACGACGACCGATCGGATGCTCTCGCCGGCATGCATCAGGTCGAATCCCTTGTTGATCTCCTCCAGCGACAGGACATGGGTAATCATCGGGTCGATCTCGATCTTGCCGTTCATGTACCAGTCGACGATCTTCGGCACGTCGGTCCGCCCCTTCGCGCCGCCGAACGCGGTGCCGCGCCAGTTGCGCCCGGTGACCAGCTGGAACGGGCGGGTGCTGATCTCCTTGCCGGCCTCGGCCACCCCGATGATGATGCTGGTGCCCCAGCCGCGATGGCACGCCTCCAGCGCTTGGCGCATGACGTCGGTATTGCCGGTACAGTCGAACGTATAGTCCGCGCCGCCATCGGTCAGCGCGACCAGATGCTGGACCAGATCGCCGCCGACTTGCCTAGGGTTGACGAAATGGGTCATGCCGAAGCGGCGGCCCCATTCCTCACGTGCCGGATTGATGTCGACGCCGACGATCATGTTCGCGCCGGCCATCTTCGCACCCTGCAGCACGTTCAGCCCGATGCCGCCCAAGCCGAAAACGATGACATTGTCGCCCGGCGCGACCTTGGCGGTGTTGACCACCGCGCCCACGCCGGTGGTGACGCCGCAACCGACATAGCAGCTGGTCTGGAACGGCGCGTCCTCGCGGATTTTGGCGACGGCGATCTCGGGGAGAACGGTGAAGTTCGAAAAGGTCGAGCAGCCCATATAATGATAGATGGGCTGGCCCTTGTAGCTGAAGCGGGTGGTGCCGTCGGGCATCAGCCCTTTCCCTTGCGTCGCGCGGATCGCGGTGCACAGGTTCGTCTTGCCCGACAAGCACGATTTACACTGGCGGCATTCGGGGGTGTAGAGCGGGATGACGTGATCGCCGACCGCCACGCTGGTCACGCCCGCGCCGACCTCGCGCACGATGCCCGCACCCTCATGGCCGAGCACCGACGGGAAGATCCCCTCGCTGTCCAGACCGTCGAGTGTGTAGGCGTCGGTGTGGCAGATGCCGGTCGCCATGATCTCGATCAGCACTTCGCCGGGCTTCGGCCCTTCGAGGTCGAGTTCGACGATTTCGAGGGGGCGCTTCGCTTCGAATGCGACGGCGGCACGGGTCTTCATGGGGCGTCTCCTTGGGTCGTGCCGGCCTAGCGGGCGCGGACGGGGGTCGGCAAGGGGGCGGTGCTGCGCTAGGGAGCGTCGCCATGGTTTTGCGTTCGATCCTGCCCTGTGTCGCCCTGCTGCTGTCGGCCTGTGCCGGCGGCGATTATCGTCCGGTCAGCGATGCAGTGGTCAAGATCGGCACGCCCTACCAAGTGCGCGGCGTCACTTATGCGCCGGCGGCCGATCCGGCCTACGACATGCTGGGACTGGCGAGCTGGTACGGCAATGAGTCGGGCAGGCGAACCGCCAATGGCGAGCGGTTCCGTCCTGGCTGGGTGACCGCGGCACATACCACGCTGCCGTTGCCGAGCTATGTCGAGGTGACCGCGCTCGACACCGGGCGGCGCATTCTGGTGCGGGTCAACGATCGCGGGCCGTTCACCGGGCGCGGGCGCATCCTTGACCTGTCGCGGGGTGCGGCGGAGGCGCTGGGGGTGCAAGGGGCGGGCGTCGTGCCGGTTCGGGTGCGGGTGGTGACGCCCGACGAGCGCGACCGGGCGCGGCTGCGCAAAGGCAAGGGCGCGCGCGAACTGCCGCCGGTCGACGAGCGCACACGGTCTAATCTGCGCGCGCAGTTGCGGGCGAGCGGGCTGTAGCGCGGGCCAAAGTTCACGAAGTTCACACTCGTGCGCAGTGCGTGTCGCGCTGGTTTTGAGGGTTCGGCGGGGTCAAGGAGCGGCGGGTTTGGCGGACCCGGTGTGATCCTGACCGGCGGGCAAGGTGTAGGAAAGCGGTTATTTCGCCGCGGTCCGTTCGGCCTGCATTTCGGCGAGGTCCTTATCCTGTTTGGCGAGCACCGGCACGCCGAGCGCAGTGCGCAGGCTGTCGGGGATCAATTCGCGGTCATAGGGCTCGCGACTGGGCGGAGCGTCGTTCGGCCAACGCCACTGCGTACCGTATATCTGTTTCTGGCCGACATTCTGTAGGTAGCGGTCGAGCGTCGCAGCCGCGATCCAGCTCGCCTTGGCATTGCCGCGCGCGACCGCGGCAAGCGCCAACGAATGGGCGAGTAGATAATCCTCCGGCTTTTCGCCGTGCTGGAACACGAATGCGGCGGCGTAGTAATCGTCAGCGGTCGTCAGCTTGCCTTCGTCGAGCAGCGTTCGCGTACGGCTACGACGAGCAGCATCGTCGGCCCACATTTTCTCGACGAACGCCATGTCCTGCATCTTTGCGTGCGGGACGTTTTCGCGGATCGCCTGATCCTCGGCGAACAGTTTTGCCATTTCCGTATTGTTTGCCGGCGGCGTCTGGGCGAGCGCGGGAGTGGCCAGGAGCGACAGGGCGAGAAGATGACGCATGGGACCTCACCGGTTGGGAGGCGGCAGCGTGTCGCACGATAGGGCGCGCGTAAAGTGGATACGAAAAAGGGCGGCCCGTTGCGGGGCCGCCCTTTCGGTTTCTGCCAGCGCCATGGGCAAAGCCCATGGCGTCGAACGGGGCTTTGGCCCCGCCGGCCGCTCGCGCTGAGGATGCGCCTCGGTCCAGCTTCGCTGGACCTTGGCTCAGCGCGAGATCAGCGCGAGTAGAATTCCACAACCAGATTCGGTTCCATCTTCACCGGATAGGGCACTTCGTCCAGCGTCGGAACACGGTTGAAGGTGACCTTGGTGCCGTCGGCGCCGATGTACTCGGGGATGTCACGCTCGGCGAGGGTCTGTGCTTCGAGGACCAGCGCCATTTCCTGCGCCTTGGTGCCCAGCGAGATTTCGTCGCCGACATAGCAGCGGCGCGACGCGATGTTGCACTTCACGCCGTTGACGCGGACATGGCCGTGGCTGACCAGCTGACGCGCGGCCCAGACGGTCGGCGCGAACTTCGCGCGGTACACGATCATGTCGAGACGCTGTTCGAGCAGGCCGATCAGGTTCTGGCCGGTGTCGCCCTTCATGCGCGACGCTTCTTCATAGGTGCGCTTGAACTGCTTCTCGGTGACGTCGCCGTAATAGCCCTTCAGCTTCTGCTTGGCGCGCAGCTGGGTGCCGAAGTCCGACATCTTGCCCTTACGGCGCTGACCGTGCTGGCCGGGGCCATATTCACGCTTGTTGACCGGGCTCTTGGGACGACCCCAGATATTCTCGCCAAGGCGGCGATCGAGCTTGTACTTGGCGCTGGAGCGCTTCGACATGTGTATTCCAATGCAATTGCAGTAACGTTTGACCATCCACCAAGTGGACGATCGCGGCTCCCGGTATTCGCCGCCGGTCTCGCGACCGGGGCCACCGCTTCACCGGGAATGCGGGGCCGAATTGCGAAGCGGCGCGCCTAGCCGGACGGGGGGCGTGAGTCAAGCTGGACAAGCGGCGGGACTATCGCCACAGCGCGGGCCATGACGATCCTGCCCGGCCCCGACTGCACCACCATGACCGACGTCCGTGCCGGGGTCGACAGCCTCGACCGCGAACTGGTGGCGCTCCTGGCGCGGCGCTTCGCCTATATGGACGCCGCCGCCCGGATCAAGCCGGGCCGCGAGGCGGTCCGCGACGAGGCGCGCAAGGCACAGGTAATCGCCAATGCGCGGGCGGCGGCGGCGGAGGCCGGGGTGCCTGATGCGGTCGTCGCCGATCTGTGGGAGCGGCTGGTTGAGGCGTCGATCGCGTACGAACTGGCCCGGTTCGACGCGACGCGGGGGTAGGGGGCGGGCGGGCCGCTCGCGTTTTCTATCGTCCCCCGGGCTTGACCGGGACCTTGGCGAACGGCCGACTCTTCACCCTTTGCCGTACCCCCGCGCAGGCGGGGGTCCAGGGTCACAAACGCAAGCCGTTGTTTTGCTTAGCTCTGGACCCCCGCCTGCGCGGGGGTACGGAGTGCTTGATGGATCGGCTTGCGCTTCTCGCAAACGTCTCGGCTTGACCCGGAGCGACGCGGTGGGTGCGGCGGTCGCTGACCGCCGCCCCATATGGCTCAATGGTTGTCGCGCGGCAGGCCGCGGGTCTGGGCGATCTTCTGATACGCCTCCGCGCCTTCGAGGATCGCACCGGTCGCCATCTGCCCGACGACCGAACGCTGGATTTCCTGCCACGGGGTCTGCGACGCGGGATACTGGTAGCCGCCCGCCGCTTCGAGTTCCTGCCGACGTTGCGTCAACTCCTCGTCGGACAGCAGCACGTCGGCGCGGCCCTTGCCCAGATCGATGCGGACCCGGTCGCCGGTGCGCAGCAGCGCAAGGCCGCCACCCGCCGCCGCTTCGGGCGAGGCGTTGAGGATCGAGGGCGAACCCGACGTGCCCGACTGCCGCCCGTCGCCGATGCACGGCAGCGCGCTGACGCCTTCGGTGATCAGGTATGCGGGCGGACGCATGTTTACGACCTCTGCCGCGCCCGGATAGCCGATCGGCCCGGCGCCGCGCATGAACATCAGCGTTTCGGGAGTGATGCCGAGCGCCGGATCGTCGATGCGGTGGTGATAATCCTCCGGCCCATCGAACACGACCACCGGCCCTTCGAATGCTTCCGGGTCCGCGGGGTTGGAGAGATAGCGTTCGCGGAATTCGGGGCCGATCACGCTGGTCTTCATCACCGCCGCGTCGAACAGATTGCCCTTCAGCACGATGAACCCGGCCTCTTCCTTCAGCGGCTGTCCGAACGGACGGATGACCTTCTCATCCTCGATCACCGCGTCGCGGCAATTGTCGCCGATCGACTTGCCGTTCACGGTCAGTGCGTCCTCGGCGATTAGGCCCTGGCCCATCAGCTGGTTGACGACCGCCGGCACGCCGCCGGCGCGGTAATAATCCTCGCCCAGATATTCGCCGGCGGGCTGCAGGTTCACCAGCAACGGCACCTTGTGTCCCTGTTCCTGCCAATCCTCGATCGGCAGGTCGACGCCGATATGGCGGGCGAGTGCCGCCAAGTGGATCGGCGCGTTGGTCGAACCGCCGATCGCCGAATTGACCTTGATCGCGTTGTGGAACGCATCCTTGGTCAGAATGTCGGAGGGCTTGAGGTCTTCGCGGACCATGTCGACGATGCGCAGGCCGGTGCGATAGGCAACTTCCTGCCGATCGCGATAAGGGGCGGGGATCGCGGCCGAGCCGGGCAGCTGCATGCCCAGCGCCTCGGCCAGCGAGTTCATCGTCGTCGCCGTGCCCATCGTGTTGCAATAGCCGGTCGAGGGGGCGGAGGACGAAACGAGGCGGATGAATTCCTTGTTGTCGATCTCGCCTGCGGCCAGCATTTGCCGCGCCTTCCACACGATCGTGCCCGAACCGGTCCGCTCGCCCTTATGCCAGCCGTTCAGCATCGGCCCAACCGACAGCGCGATGGCGGGGATATTGACCGTCGCCGCCGCCATCAGGCAGGCCGGGGTCGTCTTGTCGCAACCGATCGTCAGCACCACGCCGTCGAGAGGATAGCCGTACAGCACTTCGACCAGACCCAGATAGGCGAGATTGCGGTCGAGCCCGGCGGTCGGGCGCTTGCCGGTTTCCTGGATCGGGTGGACCGGGAATTCAAGGACGATGCCGCCCGCTTCGCGAATGCCTTCCCGCAGCCGCTCGGCAAGCACCAAGTGGTGGCGGTTGCAGGGCGACAGGTCGCTGCCGGTCTGGGCGATACCGATGATCGGCTTGCCCGACTGCAGTTCCTCCTGGCTGAGCCCGAAGTTCAGATAACGCTCGATATAGAGCGCCGTCATGTCGATGTTGTCGGGGTTGTCGAACCAGGCGCGGCTACGCAGGGGGGGCATGTCGGTCATGAAAATTCCGGTGCAGCAAGTGGACGGACGAATGGGCAATCGCGGTGCAGGCGACGCGGACGGACGAACCGGGCGCGGACACGCGAGTCGGACATATTGCCCGTCATCTGCCTGGATCCTCCCCGTATCAAGCGCCGTTGACGCCATGCGTTGGCCCATATAGTCAGACAAAATCGAATTGGGCAAGCGACGCGACGGACCAAACCGTCCCGCCAGCCGTAAAATGGGAGAAGACGAGGATGCCGGCCCCAATATCCGCGCGCACCGGCGCGGTGCCCCAAGGCGCGTCAGGCGCCAGTTATGCGCCCGCGCTGACGCTGTTGGCCAGCCTGTTCTTCATGTGGGGGTTCATCACCGTCATCAACAACACGCTGCTGCCGCATCTGCGCAGCGTGTTCGACCTCAACTATACCCAGACCACGCTGATCGAAAGCGTGTGGTTCATCGCCTATTTCTTCGCATCGATCCCCTCGGCCAAGCTGATCGAGCGAATCGGCTATCAGAAGTCGCTGGTCATCGGCCTGCTGGTCATGGCGGCAGGCGCGCTGGGCATGGTGCTCGCCGCCAGCCTGCCTTCCTATGGCGTGACGCTGGTCATGCTGTTCGTGATCGCTAGCGGCATCACGCTGCTACAGGTCGCGGCCAACCCCTATGTCGCCGTGATCGGTCCGTCGAACACGGCGTCGGCCCGGCTCAATCTGGTGCAGGCGATGAACTCGGCGGGCACGATGCTCGCCCCGCTATTCGGTGCCTATTTGATCCTCGGCCGGTCGAAGGGCGGCACGTCGGAGGCCGGCACGGTGCTGACCCAGGCCGAACGGCTGGCCGATGCGCAGTCGGTGATCCTGCCCTATGTCCTCGTCGCGGTCGTGCTGGTCGTGCTGGCCATCATCATCGCCCGCTTTCCGCTGCCGGCGATGGGATCGGCGACCAGCCGCGTGGCGAAGGAAGAGCGCAAGAAGCATTCGCTGTGGAACCACCGCAACCTGGTGTTCGGCGTGCCGGCGATCTTCATCTACCTGATCGCCGAGATCGGCGTCGCCAACCTGTTCGTGAACTTCGTCAGCCAGCCCGATATCGCCAACGTCACCAACGAACTGGCCGGGCGCTATCTGACCTTCCTGTGGGGCGGCATGATGGTCGGCCGCTTCGTCGGCAGCTTCGTGATGCAGAAGGTCGACGCGGCGAAGGTGCTGGCGTTCTTCTCGATCGGTGCGTTCATCGTGATGCTCGGCGCGACGTTCCTGTCGGGGCCGGCGGCGATGTGGTCGCTGATCCTCGTCGGGCTGTTCCATTCGATCATGTTCCCGACGATCTTTACCCTCGGTATCAAGGGGCTGGGGCCGCTGACCGAGGAAGGATCGGGGCTGCTGATCATGGCGATCGCCGGCGGTGCGCTGGTGGTGGTGCAGGGCTGGCTGGCCGACAGATATGGCCTGCAATGGTCTTTCCTGCTGACCGCCGCGTGCGAGCTCTACATCCTGTTCTATGCCGTGTGGGGATCGAAGGTGACCAACCCGATCGACGACGTCCCCGCCGACACCGACGTCTTTGCATAAGGAATCCGTGATGACTCTCCGTCTGTTGCAGCGCGTCGCCCCGTCGCGCGCCGTGATCGCCGCGACCGACGCCGGTGCGCATATCGTCCCCGGCGTCGACAGCGTCCGCGCCCTCGCGCTGCGCGCGATCGATGCCGGCCACAGCATCGCCGACGAGATCGCGGCGCTGGGGCAGGGCGAGGCGGTCGACGTCGCCGCGTTGCTCGACGCCGGTGCGATCGGATCGCCGATCGATCATGCGGATCCGGCGCACGTCATCATGACCGGCACCGGACTGACGCATCTCGGTTCGGCCGAAGGGCGCGACAAGATGCACCGCGCCGCCGCCGAAGCCGCGACCCAGACCGATTCGATGCGCATGTTCCTCGAAGGCGTCGAGGGCGGCAAGCCGGCCGAGGGCCAGGTCGGGCAGCAGCCCGAATGGTTCTACAAGGGCGATGGCGGGCAGATGGTGGCGCCGGGCGGCGACTTCACCATGCCGCATTTCGCACAGGACGGCGGCGAAGAGCCCGAACTCGCCGGCATCTATGTCATCGGCTCGGACGGCACGCCGCACCGCATCGGCCTCGCGCTCGCCAACGAATTTTCGGACCATGTGACCGAACGCCACAATTATCTGTGGCTGGCGCACAGCAAGCTGCGTCAGGCATCGGTCGGCCCCGAACTGCTGGTCGGCACCCCGCCCGAGCATATCGAGGGGACGAGCCGCATCGTCCGGGGTGGCGAGACGATCTGGGAAAAGCCGTTCCTGTCGGGCGAGGCGAACATGTCGCACAGCCTGTCGAACCTCGAACATCACCACTTCAAATACGCGCTGTTCCGCCGGCCGGGCGACATTCACGTCCATTTCTTCGGCACGGCGACCTTGTCCTTCTCGGACGGGGTGCGCACGCAGGAAGGCGACATGTTCGAGATCGAAGCGGCACCGTTCACCCTGCCGCTGCGCAACCGGCTGACGCGGGCGGCGGAAGAAGCGGTCAAGGTGAAGCTGCTCTGACCTTCCCGCCGTCCGTTCGCTTCGAGCGGAGGTTCGAGCCTGTCGAGAACCGTCGTCGAGAAGGGGTTGCCGCGAACGGCCCTGTTCTCGACGGGCGCTTCTCGACTTCGCTCGAAGCTGCTCGAACCGAACGGATTAGTTGTGGCAATATCACCCCAGCAACGGTTCGATCCGGTCGAGCAGCGGAAGCTGACTCTTCAGCATCAGCGTCCGCGCCTCCTCGACCGGCATCCACCGTGCCGCATCGACCTCGGGAAAGGTGCGGCGGCGGCCGCTGCGCGGGGGCCATTCTATCTCGAACAGGATGCTGGTAATAGCGCCCGTATCGACATCCTGTTCGGCGGCGAAGGCGGAGACCGACTTGCCGCCCGCCTGCCGCACCATGCCGAGCGGTTCGAGCGGACCGGTGACGGTCACGCCAAGTTCCTCCGCCACCTCGCGGCGCGCAGCATCCTCGACCGCTTCGTCGGGTTCGACCTGTCCCTTCGGGATTTGCCACGCACCGACATGCCGCCGCGCCCAGAACGGGCCGCCGGGATGGACGAGCAGCACGGCGGGCGCGGGCGTTCGACGATAGAGCAGGATGCCGGCGCTGTGCTGTGGCATGAAGGGGTCCCCGATTTTCCGGGCGATCATATCCGTCGCCCCTGATTGATGGACAGACGCCGCTTCCCCATGTTGCGTTCCATCGATGCCGCAACTCGACCTCTTCGCCGCCGAACCCGCACTGCCCGGGCTGACCCATGCGTCGGCGTTGATGGCCGATAATGAACTGCCCGCGCTGGCGGCGGCGATCGATGCCGCGCCGCTCGCCCCCTTTCGGTTCCAGCAATGGACCGGGCTGCGGCTAACCGCGTCCTATGGCTGGCATTATGATTTCGAGCAGGGCCGGGTGGGGCGGGCCGAACCGATGCCCGACTGGCTGCTGGCGGTGCGCGCGCGGGCGGCGGCGTTCGCCGGGCTGCGGGCGGAGGCGCTCGTGCAGGCGCTGCTGATCCGCTACGATCCCGGTGCGGGCATCGGCTGGCACCGCGACCGGCCGGTGTTCGAGCATGTCGTCGGCCTGTCGATCGGCGCGCCGGCGACGCTGCGTTTCCGGCGGCGGCGCGAGGGTGGCTTCGATCGGTTCGCGCTCCCGCTGGTCGCGGGCGGTGCCTATCACCTGAGCGATGAGGCCCGCTGGGACTGGGAACATGGTATCGCACCGATGGCCGAACCGCGCTGGTCGATCACCTTCCGCAGCCTGACCGATCGGTTCGCACGGAGTTTGCGCGATGCGTGAGTTGAGCCTGCACGTCGTTGGCGCCGACCACCCCAATCGCGGCGGCGGCAATCGCCGGTTCGAAATCCTGCTATGTGCGCCCGGCGAGGCGGTGACGCTGGTCCCCGAACCGCGCAATCCGGTCGATCCCAATGCGGTGATGGTCATGAGCGCGCGCGGGGTGCAGATCGGCTATCTGACCGCCGACCGCGCGGCATGGATCGTCGGCATGTTGCGCAGCGGACGCGTGGTCGCGGGCGTCTTTCAGCAGGTGACGCCGATGGGCGCGGCGATCCGGGTGGCGTTCGACGGCGCGGTGCCGGCGCTGCCGGAACCGGTCGTGGAAGATCGCGACCCCGAGCCCGACTTCTGGCCCGACGAACTCCCGCCCGACGATTGAGCTTCGGGCGCTACCGCCCGATCCAGTGTTTGCGCACGAACCATGCGACGATGCCTGCGCTCATGGCGATGCACAGCCCGACGACCCCGGCGAACGCCCACGGTTCGTCGGCAAAGGGAATGCCCTTCACATTCATGCCGAGCAGGCCGGTGACGAAGGTCAGCGGCAGGAACACCATCGCCACGATCGCGATCTGGAGCGAGCGCTGGTCGAGCTGTTCGGCGCGCAGGTCGGTGAGCGTTTCGTGGATCAGCGCGGCGCGTTCGCGGATCGAATCGACCTCCTCCGCCATGCGCGCGGCACGGTCGGCGGCGGCGGCGAGGTGCAGGCGATCGTCCTGTTGCAGCCAGTCGCCGGGCAGCTGTCCCAGCTTTTCGAGCGCGGAGCGCTGCGGAACGAGGAAGCGGCGATAGCCGATCGCGCGGACGCGGGTGTGGGTCACGGCACGGCGCTGTTCGAAGATGCGGGTCGGGTCGAGCGCCTCCTCGCATTCGTCGAGCGTGTCGCCCAGGTCGGCGATCAGCGGGTCGAGCTGTTCGGTGATCGCGCTGGCAAAGGCGACGATCAGGTCGCCAGGATCGGCGACGTCACCCGCCTCGACCCGGTCGACCACGGTGTGGAACGCGGTCAGCTTGCGCCGGGTGACCGAATGGACCCGCCCGGCGCTGGCATAGAGCCGGACCGAGGCGAGCGGATCGGAACTGGTCAGCACATCGTCGGACAGGCCGCGCAGGTTGACGAATGCGCCCTTGCCGATCGCGTCGCAGCGCGGACGCGTCTCGACGGCGGTCAGCGGGTCGATGACGTATTCGGGCAGATGGGCATGGTCGCGCAGCCACGCGGCGACCGCGTCTCCCTCACCATGCAGGTGGATCCAAGTGAAGCCACCGGTCGTATCGACCGCCGCCAGCGGATCGACCGGAGTCACCCGGCCCCCTTCGATATGCCAGGCGCGACAGGTCATGCGAGGTCGATCGTCAGGCCGGGAAGCGGTTCGGCGGGCACCGGCCCCATGATCCGCACCGCATCGGCACGCGCGCGGTCGAGGATCGCGGCTGGCACGTCGGGCGCGTGATGGATGCGGTCGGCCTGTCCCAGCCAGCGGGCCTCGCGCAATGTCAGCTCGTCGGGATCGACGGAGCGCAGGCGAATGACCTCGACCCGCCCGGCGACCGGGGCGGCACCTTCGAGCCAGGCAGCCACGGCGTCTTCGGCATGCCGCACCATCGGATCGAGCGGACCACCGGCGGCGATCGCCGCGCCAATGGCTCGACGGCGGTCGCCTCCGTCGGGAAAGCGTGCACGAAGCGAAGCGCGGGCGGCGCCGAGTCCCTCGGCCAGTCGCCCGACCCCGGCGGGGAGGATCGCCTCCAGCCGCTGTCGGATCGCCGCCGCCAGCCCTGCCGATACGCCGCCGGTCGAGATCGCGATCAGGATCGGCGAGCGGTCGACGATCGCCGGCAGGGTAAAGTCGCAATCGGCGGGGCGATCGACCGCGTTGACCAGGATGCCGCGCACCTTCAGCGCATCGATCGCGGCGCGCGCTTCCGCATCGTCCTCGACCGCGACCACGGCGATGCGCGCGTCGGCGGCATCGGCGACGACGCTCAGCCCGCTGCGTTCGAGCAGGCGGCGCTTGGCGTCGGCGGCTTCACCCTCGCCGATCAGGATCACGCTGCGCCCGGCGGTGCGCAGCAGGACCGGCAGCCCGTTCACAGCCAGGGCGGCAGGCGGTCGGCCTGCGCCAGCGCCTCGATCGGCGGCCGTTCGCGCACCACCGCGAACTGTTCGCCCGACACCAGCACCTCGGGCACCAGCGCGCGCGAATTGTAGGTCGACGCCATGGTCGCGCCGTACGCACCGGCGGTCATGAACGCGACCAGATCGTCGGCTGCGACCACGTCCATCGCGCGGCCCAGCGCAAAGGTATCGCCGGTCTCGCACACTGGGCCGACAATGTTGGTCACGGCGCGCTCCCCGGTCGGGGTGACCGCGCGGATGTCGTGATAGGCGTCGTAGAGGCTGGGGCGCAGCAGGTCGTTCATCGCCGCATCGACGACGACGAACGGCGCGGTCGCGCCCTGCTTCACGCGGATCACGCGCGACACCAGCACCCCGGCATTGGCGACGATCAGCCGGCCGGGTTCGAACATCAGCCGCGCGTCCCAGCCCGCGGTCGCCCGCGCGACCATCGCGCCATAATCGGCGGGGGAGGGCGGCAGCGGCTTCGCCGGATCATAGGGGACGCCCAAGCCGCCGCCGAGATCGGCATGGGTAATGTCGTGGCCGGCGGCACGCAGGTCGCGGATCAGCGCGCCGACCCGGCCGAACGCGGCTTCGAGGGGCAGCAGGTCGGTCAGCTGGCTGCCGATATGCACCGCGACACCGCGCACCCCTATGCCCGGTAGCGATGCGGCATGGGCATAGGCGGCGGGGGCGGCGTGGTAATCGATGCCGAACTTGTTCTCCTTGCCCCCGGTCGAAATCTTCGCATGGGTGCCGGCGATCACGTCGGGGTTCACCCGGATGGCGATCCGCGCGACCTTGCCCAACGCGCAAGCCACCGCCGACAGCATGTCGAGTTCGGGTTCGGATTCGATGTTGAACTGGCCGATGCCGGCGTTCAGCCCCTGCGCCATTTCGTCCGCGGTCTTGCCGACGCCTGAAAACACGATCTGGTCGGGGTCCATGCCCGCGTCGAGCGCGCGGTACAGCTCGCCGCCCGACACCACATCGGCACCCATGCCGGCGCGGGCGAGCGTCGCCAGCACCGCCTTGTTCGGATTGGCCTTTACCGCAAAGGCGACCAGCGGCTCGCCCGTGCCCAGTCCCGCCACCGCATCGCGGAACACGCGGACATGGCGTTCCAGCGTCGCGGTCGAATAGACATAGACCGGCGTGCCGACCGCATCGGCGATGGCGGGCAGGCTGACATCCTCGGCATGGAGCGTGCCGTCGCGCAAGGTGAAGCAATCCATGCGCCCGCCTTTAGAACGGCCCGCGCGCAATGAGAATGGCCGAACGTGTCGATGGCCGTTGAGTCCGATCCGGAAAGGCCGGTGCCGTTTCCACGCAAGTGGATCAGCCCCTACCGCGCGACGAAGCCGATCATCTGTTCGACCATCAGCCGCAACTGCGTATCGGCCTTGTCGATCGCACCGTCCTCGACGGTGTTGATCGCGACCCCGATCGGGGTCGGCCAGCCGCGCAGCGCATGCGCCACGGTGCGCAGCGTGCCGAGCGTCGCCACCGCCGCCTGCCACCCCGCCGCCGTCGCGACCAGGCCGACGGGCATCCCGTCGAAATAGACGCGGTCGTCGCGGCGCAGCATCTCGACATGGTCGAGCGCATTCTTGACCAGCCCCGACAGCGTGCCGTGATAGCCCGGCGACCCGATGATGATCCCGTCGGCATCGCGCAGCGCGCGCAGGAACGACTGTATCCGCGCGTTGCTGCCCGCCGTTTCGGGTTCGTAGTTCGGAAAGTCGATCGCCGGCCCGGTCAGCAACGTAGTACGCGCGCCCAGCATCTTGGCATGGCCCAGCGCGCGTTCCAGCGCGGCGGCGGTCCCCGAAGTCGGGCGCAGCGTGCCCCCCAGCGCGACGATGTGCGGTTGCTTCATGCGCGCACCGCTAGCGGATCGGGCGCGGCGATGCCACCATCAACGCGGGCGGACCGCTTCCCACGCCTCGGCGATATCGGTCAGCGACGCGGCGGCATTCAGGAACGGCCGCGAATCCTGTCCGATGCTGGCGTTGACGATCTGTTCGCGCAAACCGGTATAAAGCCGCGACAGCGTCTGCGACAGGTCGCCGCCCTTGTCGAAATCGAGCCCGGCCTCCAGCGCGAACAGGATCGCGGTCGCGCGGGTCACGCGGTCGCCCTTCATCGCATATTGGCGGTTGTCGGTCGCCCATGCCGCGGAGCGGAGCGCACGGATCGCTTCCTCGTACAGCAGCGACACCAGGGCATGCGGGTCGGCGCCACCGGTGCGGGCGGCCAGGTCGACCGATCGATAGGTCTGGGCGGGATCGCCCGCCAGGGCGGTGGCATAGCGGGTCATTTATTCGCTCCGCGTCCACATCTTGATCTGGTTTTCCATGAAGGTCTGCTGGGCCTTGTACGCGGCGACACGGGCTTCGGACGCCGCGAACTGCTGCGTCATGCGGGTGGAGGTGGTTTCGGTCTGTTCGGCGACCTTGGCCTGTTCCTTGGCCAGCACCGTCTGCGCCTCGGCATAGCGCTTGTCGCTGGCGCCGAGGCCCAGCGTCGTGCTCTTGGCATTGGCGGCGATGCGGTTCAGCGCGGCGGGCAGGCTGGTGCCGGTGGTCTTGTCGGTGCCGGTGCCGGCCGCGAACATCGCCTCGACCGCATCGGGATTGGTGGCGAGCGCGCGGGTCAGCATGTCCTTGTCGACGCGCAGCGTGCCGTCATTGTTGGTGGCGATGCCGATCGACGCCAGCGTGGTAGGGCTGCCGTCCTTCGCGCCGGTCAGGTCGGCGATGCTCAGCTTCTGCAGCGACCGTTTGAGCGACTGCGCCGCCGGGTCGGCACGCAGGTCGCCGGTGATCGCATCGGTCGCCTTGTTCACCGATGCCAGCATCTCGTTATAGGCGGCGACGACATTGTTCACCGCCTCGGTCAGCGCCTCGGTCGGCTTGGACGACGACAGCGTCACCGGCCCGTCGGTGGTCACCGCCTTGAGTTCGAGGTTCACGCCGGGCTCGCCGGTCACCTTGTTCGACGCGCTGACCATCGGCACGCCGTCGATGCTGAAGACCGCATTGCCCGCGCGGGTCACGACGTCGGCGCCGCCATTGTCGGTGTCGAAATCGACGTTCAGCCGCTCCAGCCCCGGCACCGCGCTGCCGCTGGCGGGGGTCGCGGTCAGGGTGAAGGCCTGGTTCGCACCCTCGGTGCTGCGCAGCACCAGCCGCTGACCGTTGGCGTCGGTCACGACGCTGGCGGTCACCCCGGCCTTCGCGGCGGTGATCTTGTCGGCGACGCCCTGCAACGATGCGGCATCGCTGGCGGTGATCGTGATCGGCGGGATGGTCGTGCCGTTGGCGGCAAAGGTGCCGTCGGCCCCGACGCTGCCGAGTTTGAGTTGCAGCGTGCCGGTGCCGATCGACCCGGTCGTCGCGAACGTGTCCTTGGTCACCGCGACCTGCGGCGTGGCGAGGCGGGCGACGCTGACGCTGGCGTTCAGGCTCGCTACCTTCGATCCGGTCGCGACCGACACCTTGACCGCCGCGCCGCTGCTGCTCAGCTGCGTCGACAGCCCGCCGGTTTCGGCCAGCGTCGACAAGGCGCTGGCAAAGCTGGAAATGCCCGATTTCAGTTCGGACACCGCCGAGATCTGCGCGGTCAGCGTCTCCGACTTCTTGGTCAGCTGCGCATTCTTGTTGGCGAACTGCGCCTCGACCAGGCTCTGGACCAGCGCGGTCGTGTCGACGCCCGACCCGGCGCCCAGCGCGTTGGCAAGGTTGGGGGTCGTCGCCTTGGTCGTCGTGGTCTTGGGGGTGGTGGTCGACGCGGTCGCCGTACTGGTCGTGATCGCCATCGTGTGTTCCCCGCGCGAATGCTTACCCCATCAAACGGCACAATCGCCGGAATCTTTAGGACGCTTTAAGCGGAAATCTTGCCGTTTTCGTCGAAGCGCGCCTCGGGCGGCACGGTGACCGGCGGCTGGATGCCGCCCGCCTGCCGGTTGACGCCGAACACGAACGCCAGCACCGTCGCGATGGCGAGGTACAGGTCGTCGCGGATCTCCTGGCCCTGCTTGCTGGTGTAATAGACGGCACGCGCCAGCTGCGGATATTCGAGCATCGGGATCTTTGCTTCCGCCGCCAGTTCGCGGATCGCCAGCGCGGTCGCACCGCGTCCCTTGGCGACCACCACCGGCACCTGATCGCGCCCATGGGCGTAGCGCAGCGCGACGGCGAAATGGGTCGGGTTGGTCAGCACGACATGCGCCTCGCCCACCGCGGCCTTGAATCCGCCCTTCAGTATCTCGTGGCGGCGCTGGCGGATCTGCGCCTTCACATGCGGATCGCCGTCGCTTTCCTTATGCTCGTCGCGCACTTCCTGCTTGGTCATCTGCAGGCGCTGCATCCGCTGGAAGATCGCGAGCGGCACGTCGAGCCCGGCGATCAGCACCAGCCCGCCCGCCATCACGAACAACAGCGTCAGGAACGTGCCGCCGAGGTCCGAAATCGCCTGTTCGACGTTCGACGACACCAGCCCCATCGAGCTGACCGCCGCCGATTTGAGCATCACATAGCCGATCGCGCCGAGCAGGATGACCTTCAGCAGCGACTTGCCGAGTTCGATCCACCCCTGCGGCCCGAAGATGCGCTTCAGCCCCGAGGCCGGGTTGATCCGCGACCCCTTGGGCGCCAGCGCGCCGCCGTTGAACTTGATGCCGGTCAGCCCGGCTTGCGTCACGATGCCGGCGACGACCGCGAAGATCAGCACGCTGCCGACCGGCATCGCCAGCTTCCACCCCGCCTCGACCAGCGGGCGCCATGGCTGGAAATCCTCGACATCGGCACGGCCGAAGCGGAAGCTGGCGGTCATCACCGCCTTGCACGCCGCGACCAGCGACGGCCCGAACATCGCCAGCCAGCCGCACCCGGCCAGCACCACCAGCGCGGTACCCAGTTCCTTGGATTTGAGGATGTCCCCGTCTTCGCGCGCCTTGTCGAGGCGCTTCTGTGTCGGGCTTTCGGTTTTATCCTCGCTCATCCCAGCACCAATCGTTGTGCGGCGTCGAGCGCCTCCTGGACGATGACCAGCATATAGTCGGTCATCGCCGGCAGCGCGACGAACATTGCGACGACGCCGACGAACAGGCTGGCGGGCATGCCCACCGCGAACAGGTTCAGTGCGGGGGCGGAGCGGGACAACATGCCCATGACGAGGTTCAGGCAGAGCAGCAGGAACCCGACCGGCAAAGCCAGCAACAGTCCCGACAGAAAGGCGTAACCGCCGAAGATCGCGATATTCTCCAGCTTGGCGGGGGACAGCCACGCCGCCCCCGGCGGCAGCAGTTCATAGGATCGCACGATCAGGTCGATCAGGATCAGATGCCCGTCGAGCGACAGGAACAGCAGCGTCAGCAACACCGACAGGAAGGTGCCGAGCGCGGGGCTTTGCGCGCCGTTCTGCGGATCGACCATCGCCGCAAAGCCGATGCCCATCGACATGCCGATGACTTCGGCGGCGATCAACGGCGCGGCGAAGGCGATCTGCAGGACGAAACCGATGGCGAGGCCGACCAGCCCTTCGGCGGCGATGGCGAGGAAGGTGGCGAGCGAAAACACTTCCGTCGGAATGGCGAAGGCCTGCGCGTGCAGTACCAGCACCGCGATCGCCCCCGACAGCAGCACCCGCACCTGCACCGGCATCGCCACCGCGCCGAATACCGGCGCGACGATGAACGCCGCCCCGACCCGGACCATGGTGAAGAGCAGTGCCCAGAGCTGCGGCTCGACCGCGAGGCCGAAACCTAGCATGGGAGGATCTCCCTACGCCGTACCCCCGCGCAGGCGGGGGTCCAGGGCCACGAGCGCCAACGCCCGGTACCCTGGACCCCCGCCTGCGCGGGGGTACGCCATGCGGGAACGGCCCCCGTCATCGCCTACCGGACCAGATCCGGAATCCGCTCGAAGATACTGGTCGTGAAATCGCTCAGCAGGCCGAGGATCATGCCCCCGAACACCGCCAGGCTGATGCCGACGACCGCCAGCTTCGGCACGAACGACAGCGTCTGTTCGTTGATCGACGTCGCCGCCTGGATCATGCCGAGGATCAAGCCCGACACCAGCGCCGGGATCAGGATCGGTGCCGCGACCAGCGCCAGCACCCACATCGCCTCGCGCGCGACGGTCATGAAATAGCCCGCGTCCATCGGCCTAACTCACGAACGACGCGGCGAGGCTGCCCATGGTCAGCGCCCAGCCATCGACCAGCACGAACAGCAGCAGCTTGAAGGGCAACGATATGATCGTCGGCGACAACATCATCATGCCAAGCGACATGAGGACCGTCGCCACCACCAGATCGATGACGATGAACGGCAGGAAGATCAGGAACGCGATCTGGAACGCGGTCTTGAGTTCGCTGGTGACGAACGCCGGCAGCAGGATCGAGAAGGGCGTGTCGGCGGGCGAGGCGATCGGGCCGCTCTTCGCCATCTGCGCGAACATCGTCACGTCCTTGGTCCGGGTCTGCTTCAGCATGAAGGCGTGCAGCGGCAGGCTGGCATTCTGGATCATCTGCGTCGAGCTGATCTGGCCGGCGGCATAGGGTTTGATCGCCGACTCGTTGATGCGGCCGATCACCGGCGACATCACGAACAGCGACAGGAACAGCGACAGGCCGATCAGCACCTGGTTGGGCGGCGTCTGTTGCAGGCCCAGCGCCTGGCGCAGCACCGCCAGCACGATGATGATGCGGGTAAAGCTGGTCATCATCAGCAGGATGCCGGGCAGGACCGACAACAGCCCCATGATGATGAGGATCTGCAGCGACAGCGCCATCGGCGCGTCGTTCGCCCCGCCCAGTTGCCCCAGCGCCCGGTCGAGCGCGTCGGCGGCACCGGGGGCAGGGGCGGGGGCGGCCGGCACCCCTTGCGCCATCGCCGGCACCGCAAGGAACAGCATCAGCGCGACGCCGATCGCGGCGAGCACCAGTTCGAACCGCCAGTCCGCGCGCGCGCGCGACGGACGGGGAACCCGCAGGGGAGCGGTGATCCGCCCGGCCACCGCAATCGGCCTCGCCAGCCCGGTCACTTGTCGCCCCGGTCGAGCAGCGTCACGCCGTTGCGGCTGACCGACACCAGCAATTGCCGCCCCTGAAACTCCAGCACCGCGATCTTGGTGCCGGTCGATACCATCATCGTCTCGCGCACCTTGACCAGCCGTTCACCCTGGTTGCCGGGCATCCGCGCTTCGAGCCGGCGCCACAGATATAGGCAGCCGATCATCAGCCCGCACACCAGCGGCAGGAGGATGACGAGCTTCAGGATGTACGACCACATCATCAGCGGCTGACCCGCTTGTCGGGGCTGACCAGTTCGGTCATGCGCACGCCGAACCGGTCGCCGACGGTCACGACCTCGCCCCGGCCGATCAGCGTGCCGTTGACGAACACGTCGAGCAGTTCGTTGGCGCCGCGGTCCAGCTCGATCACGCTCGATTCGCTCAAGGCCAGCAGTTCGCGCAGGCTCAGCTGCGTCGACCCGATCTCGACGGTCAGGCGGACGTCGACATCCTGCAACAGCTTGAAATTGGCGGCGAGCGACGCTTCGGCGGGGAAGCCGCCGGTCATCTCGTTCATTGGAATTCCTCTTCGAAACCGGGGTCGATGGAGTTCAGCTTGATCGCGGCCTGCCCGTTGGCGGTGCCGACCGTGCCCGTGCCCAGCCGCCGGTTGGACACCCATACCGGCACCTGCGGCCCGAAATTGATCGGGATGATGTCGCCTTCCTTGAGTTCGAGCAAGGTGGCGAGCGACACGACCGGTTCGGCCAGTACCGACCGCACCGGCAGCTTCACGCCCATCACCGCGCGGGTCAGCCCCGACCGCCATTTCAAATCGGGTTCGCTGCGACCATGGACCTTGGTCGACAATTGCGGCGCATGGGGTTTGAGCGCCGCGACCGGATAGAGGATGTCGATATAGGTCGGCAGCATCGCATCGCCGACCTCGAGCGCGAAGCGGGTGGCGATCACCGCATCCTCGCCGTCGATCGCGCCCATCATCGCCGGATTGGCCTCGGGCGTGCCGGGTTCGAACGCGATGCCGGCCAGCGGCCCCCATGCCTCGCCGAGCGGCGCGGCGATGGCCGTCGCCAGCCGGCGCAGCATCGCTTCAGCGGCGGGCGAGAATTCGACCGGCATCGGATTGGGCGCCTCGCCGAACCCGCCGAAGAAGATGTCGAGCGTTTCGAGCAGGAAGGTGCCGTCGATGACCACGATCGCCGGGCTTCCCCCGGTCGACAGCGTCAGCGGCACCCACCCGGTCAGCCCGTGCGCGCGGCGCGCGGCGCAATAGCCCGCGAACCGGTCGACCTCGACCGGCTCGGCCCAGCTCTTGACCCCGCGCCGGAGCAACGGTTCGAACACCTGCCGCAGTGACCGCGCCATGCGGGCCGACAGGTGTTCGAGCGCACGCAGGTCGCCAAAGGGATTTAGGTTCGCCGCCCCCAGGCTCGGCGCATGCGACGCAGCCGCCGTACGGCGACTCCGTGCGCTGCCTTCGGGCGCGGTGGACGAGCTGTTAACCATGCGCGTTTACTGAACCACAAACGTGGTAAAATAAACGTTACCGATGCCGCCAAAGCCTTCCTTTTGCTCCAGCGTGTCGTTGATCGCCTTCTTGATGCGGAGCGACAGCTGCTTCTTGCCCTCCGGCGTGAACACCTGATCCTCGGTCGTCTCGCCCAGCGCGAGCAGGATCGCCGAGCGAATCGCGATCTCGTGGGTCTTTAGATTCTCGATCACCTTGTTGTCGTACGAGGTCGAGATCGCGACGCCTACCTGAATGAAGTGCGTGCTGTCGGACAGGTTGGAGGTGAACTCCTTTTCCATCGCATAATAGGTCGATGCCCAGCGATCGCCGCCCTCCATTTCGGGCGTCGGCCGGCTGTTTTCGTCGCCATGTTCGGCCGATCCGCCTTCGCCGCCGCCGCCATGACCGCCACCTTCGCCGCCTTCACCGCCGGCGCCGGCCTTCACCTCTTCGGACTTCGGGACCAGCTTGGGCAGATCCTTCTTCTCCTCGGGCGGTTCCTTCTCACCATGGCCGCCGCCGCCGCCGATCAGGCCCGACGAACTGGCATACAGCCCGGCACCGACGCCCCCGCCCAGCAGGGCGACGACGCCGACGACCATGACCAGTATCTTGACCAGCTTGCCTTTCTTCTTCGCCGGCTTTTCCTCCGGCGTCTCCTTGTCGCTCATGTCGTGGTTCCTTAGGCGATACGATTATCGGTTCGGGTGGAGGGCGCCTGCGCGTCGGCAAAGGCGGAGCGGGGCGCGCGCGGCTGCGGCGATCCCTGGTCCTGTGCCTGGCGCTGCGATGGCTGTTGCTGCGTGCCGACATCGACCTGCATACCACCCAGTTTCAGCCCGCGCGCCTCGGCCAGCTGCACCAGCCGCGGCTGCGCATCGGCGAGCAGGCGGCCGGCATCGGCATTGTCGCTGCTGAAATGGACATGGACGCGGCCGTCCTCGGACGTGCGGAGCGCGATTTCGACATCGCCCAGCGCATCGGGTGACAGGCGGATGCGGGTCTCGCCCTGCGTCGGCGATGCGTCGCGCAGGGTCTCGATCCGGTCGATCATCCCCTCCATCCATTGCGGCTGGCGGGTGTCGAGATGCGGCTGCTGGGCGGTGACCGGCGCGGATACCGGACGCAGCGTCGCGGCGTCGATCGCCGGGGCGGCCAGCGTCGGCAGCGGCGGCGCATCGTCGTCGCGACGCGGGCGCGGGGCAGGGCCGTCGGCCAGCACGGCCTCGGCCACCGCTTCCGGGGCGGGCGCGGACGCGACGCGGGTGACCGGCGGTGCCTTGGGCTGCGCGGTCGGTGCAGCGACCGACACGACCGGCGCGCTCGCCTCACCCGCAATCGTCTGGCGATTGGCGGTCAGCGGTTGGGCGACCGGTTGCGCCGGGATCGCCCGCCCGGTCGGCAGCGTGAAGGCGACCGCCGGCTGATCGATCACGACCGGATAGGCCGGACGCGGCGCAGCATCGGCGATCGGCGCGCGAACGGGCTCGGCGATTGACGCGCGTTCGGCCGGACGGGCGACCGGATCCGCCACGGGCACGCTCGCATCGGCGACGGGGGCGCGCGATGTTTCGGCGACAGGCCCCTCGATCGGGACAGCGCGCGCGGTGGCGATCGGTGCGGCGCGGCGGGGGGCGGCCTGCACCACCGGCGGGATCGCGACCGGCGCGACCGTCTCCGGCTGGACGGGCTGGGGCTGCATGGTGGGCGGCAGCGCCTGCGCCACGACCGGCGGCACCGGCTGGGCGACCTGCGCAACCGGATCGTTGGGCGCTATCGACACGTCGCCGATGATCGGGTCGGCTGCCGCCGGCGCGACTACGGGTTGCGGCTCAGTCGTGACAACCGCCACGGGAGCGTCGGGCGTTCCTACCTGCCAGGCCGGCCGGACCGGATCGACGATCGGCGCACCGGGCTGCGCGCCACGGTCGACGGGCGCGAAGCGCGGCGCGGGCGCCGCCGTGGGAATGGTCGGAGTCGCTGCAGGCTGGTCGGAGCGACGGATATTGCCGATGCCGACCGGAGGCGCGGGCGGGCGACCCGGCACGTCGGGCGCGACCGGCTGGTCGGCGCGCGCGATCTTGTCGATGACGACCGGAGCCGGAGCGACGGGCCGGCCACCGCGCAGGTCGGGCATTACCGGCTGAGCGGAAGATGCGTCCCGACGTGCCGTCGTTTCGGCGTTCGCAGCCTGGCGCGTCGCTGCGGTCCGCACCGGCCGGGCGGCGGTCGGCATCGTCGCTACGGGGTCGGCGACGGGCGCCTCCGGCGTGTCGCTGGGGGTATGCGGTGCATCGATCGCGGCTTGGGCAGACGGGGCAGGGCGATTGGGCGCGACCTTGCCGTCACCTTGCAGCGTCGGGCCTGCAACGACGGAGGGCGGCATCGTCTCCGCGACCGTTGCGTCCGCCACCTTCGGCCCGATCACCTTCATTTCCGGCGCGCTGTCCTCTGGCACCGGTGCCAATGCGTCGGCGGGTATCGCCACCATCGGCGGCAGGTCGATCCGCGGTGCATCGTTCGCCACGACCAGGATCGGCGCGTCGCCATCCTCGACCGCTTCGGCATCGTCACTGTCGGGCGTCGGCAGCGCCGGTTCGTCGGCCACGCGCCGCGCGCGCACTGGCAGCGGCGGCGCGAACCGGGCGGGCGTCGGCTGGATCACGGGCTCAGGTTTGGGATCGGGTTGCCGGACCGTGACCGGCGCGTCGTCGGGCAACAGTTTCAGCGCACCCACCACCGCGGCGGCGACCACCACCGGCACCGCATCGCGGACGGCCGGCGCTGGGTTCGGTTCGGCCGGCACCATCGCGATCGCCTCGCTGGCCGATACCGGCAGCACCGGCGCGACCACCGGATCGGGCGCGACCGGCGCAAGGACCGGAGGCGCAGCAACCGCAACCGGCGGCACCACCGGCAACGCCTTGCCGCCCTCGGCAGCCGCCTGCCGCCCGTCGCCCGCGTCCGGCACGATCCCGGCGAACAGCGCGGCGAACGCGTCTGCCGCGACGCCGGCCATTGGCACGGCCTGCATCGCTAATGGGGAAGCGGTACTGGATAGGGCGGAGAGAAGCTGCATAGGTCGATCCGTCAAGCGTTCGACCGGTCGATCAGCAAGGATCGTGCCGATTGGGTCGGCGCACCGGCGGTGCATTTTCCATCGCGCGCAATTCGCGCAAGGCGCGAGCGGCATGGGCGCGCTCGAGCAGCTTTTCGACCGCGCTCTGGTCGCGCTTGGCGGTCATCGTTGCCGATCGCGCGCGTTCCAGCCCCTGATCGGCCTGTACCACCCGCTGTTCGACGACCTGCGCCGTCGCATGCAGCCGTTCGCGATAATGGGCGGCGGCGCCCAGGGCGGCGGCGGTCGCGCTGGGGGTCGGCACCGGTGATACCGCGTCGGCCAGCGTGCGGATCCGGTCGCGCAGCGCGATCTCGTCGGCGACGCGCGCGGCGGCGCGGGCCTCCTCGGCCTGCGTCAGGTTCAGCTGCATGGTGCGCACGCGCAGCACCCGCGACAGCCGCTTCGCCTTGTCAGCCACCGAACACGCCCACCAGTTCGGCGACCGCATCGTCGAGCGATACGATCTCGTCCGAATCCTGCTTCACATATTCCATGACCGCCGGATGGGCGGCGAGCGCCCCGTCGATCGCGGCATCGGTGCCGGGGCGGTACGCGCCCATCAGCACCAGATCGCGATTTTCCTCATACGTCGCCAGATGACGGCGCAGCACGCGCGCGGCGGCCAGATGCGGCCGCTCGGCGATATCGGTCATCACCCGGCTGACCGACGGCCCGAGGTCGATCGCCGGATAGACGCCGCGCTCGGCCAACTGCCGGCTGAGCACGATATGCCCGTCTAGGATCGACCGTGCGGAGTCGACCACCGGGTCGCTATTGTCGTCGCCATCGGCCAGCACGGTATAGATCGCGGTGATCGACCCGCCGGTCCGCACGCACGTGCCTGCGCGCTCGATCAGCCCCGGCAGCATCGCAATTGCCGAGGGCGGGTAGCCACGTGCCGACGCCGGTTCGCCTAGTGCCAGACCGATCTCGCGGCCCGCATGCGCGACGCGGGTCAGCGAATCGATAATGAGCAGGACCTTCTTGCCCTGTTCGCGAAACGCCTCGGCGATCGCGGTCGCGCGCAGCGCGCCGCGGATACGCAGCACCGGCGAATGATTGGCCGGCACCGCGACCACGACCGAGCGCGCCCGCGCATCGCCCTTCAGCTTGGTTTCGAGGAAGTCGGACACTTCGCGGCTGCGCTCGCCGATCAGGCCGACGACGATCACATCGGCCTTGGCGGCGCGGACCATCATGCCGAGCAGCACCGACTTGCCGACGCCCGACCCCGCCATGATGCCGACGCGCTGGCCCTGACCGATCGTCAGTAGCCCGTTGATCGCGCGGACGCCGACGTCCATCGGCTCGAGCACGCGACCGCGGTCGAGCGGCGACTGGATACGGCCGGCCAGCGGCCAGCGGCCGGCACCGCGGATCGGCCCCTTGCCGTCGATCGGCTTGCCCGCACCGTCGACGACCCGGCCCAGCATCGCCTCGCCGACCTCGGCCTCGCCCGGCTTGTCGCCCGGCCGCACCAACGCTCCGGGAAGGAGGGGGGCGGGACCGCCCAGATTCATCATCAGCGTCTTGCCGTTGCGAAAGCCGATCGCCTCCGCCTCGATATGGCCGCCATCGCCGGTACCGACCTGGCACACGGTCCCGACCGGCAGCGACAGCCCGACCGCCTCCATCAACAGTCCGTCATAGGACGACAGCCGCCCCGCGACCCGCGCGCGCGGGCGGAATCCGGTCGGGGCCAGCGCCCCCAGATAATCGTCGGCGAAGCGGTTCAGCATGATACGGGCACCGGTACGGTTTCGATGGCGGCACCCAGCTGCTCCAGCCACAGCGACGGGCCGTCCTCGACCACCGTCGACGCGCTTTCGAGAATGAAGCCGCCGCGTTCGACCGCCGGATCGGCGACAGGGAACACCGCCTTGGGCAGTTTGCCCTCGACCAGCGGGATGTCGGTTTCGTGCATGCGCAGGATCGCCGATTCGGCGCTGTCGGCCAGCAGTTCGGCGGCGGCGTCGATCCGTTCGGCCAGATGGTTGGCCGACACGCCGACCTCGCCGACGATCTGGCGGACCAGCGTCAGCACCGTCTGGCGCAGCCGCGTCGCCATCGCCTCGCGGTCGATGTGCGTCGCGGTGCCCAGCGCCTCGGCCAGCCGCGCCAGCAGCGCATGGTCGCGCGCGTGATCGGACTGGCTGGCGGCGGCGGCAGCGGCCAGACCCTCGGCATAGCCGGCGGCATGCGCCTCGGCGACCGGGTCTAGCGTCGTCGCTGCGACGTCGCCAGCACTGGCGCAGAACGGGTCCCAGCCCTCGGTCGGATTATGGTCGGGATCGGCTGGGCGGAAATGCTTGGGGCCGCCCGGCATCGGTGCCTCTGCCGGGGCCGCCGCGCCGAAGTCGGCGGGGCGCACCGGTACGACGCCCGTCTCGGCGAACGGATCGGGCGCACCGAAGGCGCGGGCGAGGATGTCGGCGGCGGCGACATGGCGGCTGGCGAAGCCGGCGACGAAGCCGCCCGGCGCGCCGCGTGGCGGGGCGCTCTCAAACATAGTCGTCGTCGCCGCCGCCCATCATGATCGTGCCGTCCTTGGCCAGCTGGCGGGCGACGGTGATGACGCCCTTCTGCGCGTCGAGCACCTCGGCAAGCTTCATCGGACCGCGCGCCTCGATCTCGTCGCGGATGCCGTCGGCGGCGCGCGCCGACATGCAGCCGAGGAAGCGGTTGCGGCCGGTCTCGTCGACGCCCTTGAGCGCCCGCACCAGCAGGTCGCTGTCGACGTTGCGGATCAGCACGCCCAGATTCTTGTCGTCCATCTCCAGCAGGTTGTCGAAGACGAACAGCTGGTCCTCGATCTGGCGCGCGATGTCGCGGTCGATCTTGGCCAGTTTCGGCATGACCCGGTTCTCGGTCGCCTTGCGCCCCGACGACAGGATCTTGGCCGCGTCCTTCGCCCCGCCCAGCTGCACGCCGGTACCGCTGGTCCGCCCGGACGAACGGCGCGACAGCATCGACTTCAGCGTGTCGATCGCCTCGGGCGTGATCGGGCCCAGCTTGGCGATGCGGTGCAGGATCTGCGGCTGCACCACTTCGGGCAGCCCCTCCAGCACCTGCGCGGCGACGGCGGGGTCGAGATTGGCGAGCAGCACGGCGGCGATCTGCGGATGCTCGTCCTTGATGAGGCCGACGATCTCGCCCGCGTCCATCCAGTCGAGCAGTTCGATCTGGCACGCGGTCTCGATCGGCGTGATCTTGGCCAGCACGCTCTCGGCCTTGTCGGCGCCCAGCGCCTTGTTCATCACCTGCTCGATATGCGGGCGCGGATCGAAGCCGACGGTGGTCCGCTCGCGCGCCTTCTCGACGAAATCGTCGAGGACTACGGTCACCTCGTCCTCGCTGACATCGGCGACGGTGAACATCGCCTTGCCCAGCTGCTGCACCTCTTCGGGGTCCAGCTTCTGCAGGATCGCGGCGGCTTCCTCCTCGCCGACCAGCATCATCAGGACGGCGGCGCGTTCGACACCGCTATGGATACGGGTGGGGGCGTTCACTGCTTGGCATCCGACTGGATCATGTCGCGGACGGCGAGCGCGGCGCGCGCCGGATTGTCGCGGGTGAAGCCGCGGACCAGCCCGACCCGGTCGTCATAGCTGCGCGCGCTCTCCAGCATCTCCATGCTCACCGGCTCGGGCGCGGCCGGTTCGGCGGGCCCGGCCAGCGCGGCCTGCGCGGCGGCTTCCTGGGCGGCGATGCGCGCGGTCTCGGCGGCGGCCTCGGCCTTGCGCTTCTCGTTGATCGCCTTGACCATCGGGCGGACGCCCATGAACAGCACCAGCAGCGCGATGACCAGTGCGGTGCCGTTGCGCGCCGCCATCGGCACCCAGTCGGCATCGTACCATGGCCGCGCCACTTCGCCGGCGACGGCATCGGGCGAGAATTTGCGGCTGATGACGGTGACCGTGTCCTGGCGCTGCTGGTTGAAGCCGACCGCCGCCTTCACCAGGTCGTTGATCTGCTGGATCTCAGCCGGAGTGCGCGGCTTGCCGCCTTCGGGTTCGCGCAGCAGCACCGCCACCGACAGCCGCCGGATCGATCCGGGGGCAGCGCGCGTCACCGACACTTCCTTGCCCAGGTCATAGGCGCGGTTGAAATTCTCGCTGGTCTTGACCGGCGGGGTGGCACCCGGCGCCGTACCCGGCTGCACGGTTGCCCCGGCCGGACCCGGCGTCGCGGTCGCCAGCGTCGATGCGGCGGGCGCGGTGTTGCTCAGCGCACCGGGAATGCCGCCGGGCGTCGTCTCGCCGGGGGTATTGCCCTGCCAGTTACCCTGTTCGGCACGGACCACGCCCTGCTTGTCATAGCTTTCGCGCGTCGCCTGGCTCTCGTCCAGATCGACGTCCGCCTGGATCTCGGCCGAGAAATTGCCGGCGCCCAGCAGCGGGGTCAGCAGCGTGTTGAGCTGCGCGCGATACTTGTCCTCGATGCGGCGCTGATAATCGATCCGCTCGTCCGACAGGGTGCTGGCATCGCTGCCGTCGCTCGGCTTGCTCAGCAGCGCACCCATCTGGTCGATGATCGTTACCTGATCGGGCTTCATCCCCGGCACCGAGCTGGCGACGAGGTTGACGATCGAGCGGACCTGCGCCTGCGTAAGGCTGCGACCGGGTTCGAGGCGGACGATGACCGACGCCGATGGCTGCGCATTGTCGCGCACGAATACCGAGCTTTCGGGCATGGCGAGGTGGACGCGCGCGTCCGCCACCGACTCGATCTCGCCGATCGACTTGGCCAGTTCGGTCTCGCGCGCCTGGCGCAGCCGCTCGCCCTCGACGGCGCGCGACACGCCCATCGGCAACTGGTCGAGGATGGCATAGCCGCCCGGCGCCGCCTTGGGCAGGTCTTGGCCCGCCAACAGGATGCGGGCGCGGTGATAATCGTCCTCGGCGACGGTGATCCCGCCCGAATCGTCGACGCTGCTGTCGATCTTCGCCGCGGTCAGCGCGTCGACCACCGCCTGCTTGTCGCTGTCGGGCAGCTGCGGGAACAGCACGCGCTGCGGCGGGGTGGCCAGCGCCATCCATGCCAGCGCCGCCGACAGGACGAGCCCGACGATGAAGATCATTGGCAGGCTGCGCTTGACGGCGGGGTTCTTCATGATCCCGCCGATCTGGGTCAGCGGGTTGGCGAACTTGGCGGAGGCGGGGGCAGCGGGGGCGGGAACGCCGCCTGCGCCGGTGGTGGCGAGTGCGTTTTCCATATCAGACCGGCATGCTCATGATGTCCTTGTAGGCGGACAAGAGTTTGTTCCTGACCTGCATCGTCGCCTCGAAGCCGACCGATGCCTGCTGGCGCGCCATCATCACCTTGGCGATGTCCACGGTCTCGCCGCGTTCGTACATCGCCGACAGGTCGCTCGCCTTGTTCTGTTGCGCGTTGACGCCCTTCAGCGCCTCGCCCAGCGTATCGGCGAAGCTGGCCGGCTTGGCCGGTTCCGCCGCCGGGGCGGGGGCCGCCGCGACCTGCGCATTCGCCTTCGACAGCGCCTGGTTGCGCTCGAGGATCTGCGCGCGCAGCTGCATCACCCGGTCGACGCCCATCGCGCCGCCGACACCCCCGACGCTCATGCCGACGCCGCCACGGCTTGCGCGGGCGTCAGCATTTCGCCGGCCTCACGCGCCTTGGCGAGGCGGTAGCGGAGCGTCCGCTCCGAAATGCCCAGCCGCCGGGCGGTCTCGATCCGGTTGCCGCCGCATTCCTCCAGCGTCCGGCGGATCGCGGCGAATTCGTGGATTTGCACGATGTTGGTCAGCGTCGCCGCGACCGGTTCGGCCACGCGCGGGGCGGCGGCCGGGCCGGCGCGATCGAAAACGATGTCCTGCGCCTCGATCCGGTCGCCCATGCCCAGCAGCAGCGCGCGCTGGATCACATTCTCCAGCTCGCGGGCATTGCCTGGCCAGTCGTGGCGCACCAGCATCGCCAGCGCCTCGTCCGAAATCCATGGCAGCGTCGCCCGACCGGCGGCATGGCGCACGACCATCGCCGCCGCCAGCGCCGCGACGTCGCCCGGCCGATCGGCGAGCGCGCGGGTCGACAGCGGGAACACGCTCAACCGGTAATAGAGATCGGCGCGGAAGCGGCCGGCGGCGACCTCTTCCTGCAAATCGCGATTGGCGCAGGCGACGACGCGGACGTCGACCGCCTCGGCCTGCGTCGCGCCGATCGGCACGACTTCGCGTTCCTGCAACACGCGCAGCAGCTTGGCTTGCAGCGGCAGCGGCATCTCGGCAATTTCGTCGAGCAGCAGCGTGCCGCCATGCGCCGCGCGAAAGAAGCCTTCGCCCGCCGCGCCCGCGCCGGTGAACGCGCCCTTCACATGGCCGAACAGCATCGCTTCGAGCATGGTTTCGGGCAGCGCGGCGCAGTTGATCGCGACGAACGGGCCGGCGGCGCGGCTGCTCTCGGCATGGATGGTGCGCGCCAGCACTTCCTTGCCGGTGCCGGTCGGGCCGTTGACCAGCACGGTGATGTCGGCAGCGGCGACGCGGCGGGCCAGCGCCTGCAGCGCAAGGCTCTCGGGATCGGCGGCGACTGCCACATGCCGGCCGCACAGCAGCGCCGCGGCAAAGGCATGGGCCAGTTCGGTATCGGCATGAGTGTAGCACAGGCGGGCGGGGCGGCCATCGGCGAACGGCGTCGCGCTGACCGGTCCCTCGGCCAGCACCAGCGTGCGCGACGCGATCGGCGGCACTTCGCCTTCCATGATCAGGAACACATCGGCCGGGCCCGGCTTCTGCCCGGCATTGGCCAGCACGAACCCCTGCGCGCGCAGCGACGACACGAGCGTGAACTTCGAAGCGAGGACGGCAGCGGATGGATAGATCGAGCGCATCGGTTGATGATTCCCCTGTACGGCACCTCTTTGCCGGCAGGCTGGTTAACGCCCGGTAAAATGCTGCCCGATTCGGCTCTGTATGCCGCGTGCGCTCCCCCGCGCGCGCGAGGGGCCAATTTTTTCGCTTAAACCCGGCTTGGGCGTGCCGTTTCTCCGGGCAGCAGCTTCGTTCCCGTACGCTTCATCAAGGGGGGACCACGGGGCGCTGGAAGTCAGACTGGAGGACACACCCAATGACCGTTATCGGATCCAACATCGGATCGCTCCGCGCCGCCAACGCCTCGTCCGCCGCGAACGATGCCCTGAAGGCGTCGATGGAGCGCCTGTCGACCGGCAAGCGCATCAACTCGGCCAAGGACGACGCCGCCGGCCTCGCCATCGCCACCCGCATGACCAGCCAGATCAAGACCATGGCAGTCGCGGCGCGCAACGCGAACGACGGCATCTCGATGGCGCAGACCGCCGAAGGCGCGCTGGGCGAAGTCACCAACATGCTGCAGCGCATGAAGGAACTGGCAGGGCAAGCCGCCAACGGCTCGCTGGGCGCCTCGGAACGCAAGGCGCTCCAGTCGGAAGTCGGTCAGCTGACCGCGCAGATCAACGACATTTCGACCAAGACGAACTTCAACGGCATCAACCTGCTTGACGGCACCGTCAAGAGCGTCAAGTTGCAGACCGGCTCGCAGGCCGGTCAGACGACCTCGGTTTCGCTTGCCAACACGTCGGCGACTGCGCTCGGTCTGAACGGCTACCGGGTCGAGGGCGAAGCGACCACCGGTCGCATCAACAACGCGACTGTCGCGGTGGGCGACATCCAGTTCAACGGCAAGAACGCGCTCGGTACGGCGCTGACCACCGGCGGCGCGGAGGAAGCTGCTGCCGCGATCAACGCGAACACCGGTCAGACTGGCGTGTCTGCCAAGGCGTACAATACCGTTGGCGGTGGTCCCATCGCCCAGGGCGGCGTGACCAGCGCGACCGGCTTCACCATTGCCGTCGGCGGCGGTGCCGCTGTCAATATCACTGGCGCGAATGGCCAGGAACTGGTGGACAAGATCAACCGCGACGTGGGCGGCATCAGCGCCCAGCTCGACAGCGAAGGCAAGATCGTTCTGTCGAACGACACTGGCAAGACCATCACGATCGGCGGCGCTGACTCCGGCAAGGCCGGCTTCACCAACGGGACCTATGGCGGTTTCGTAGCGCTGAGCAGCTCGAATGGTCAGCCGATCGATATCAAGCGCGGAACGAGCGGCGTCGCTGGCGATCTCACGGCGATCGGCCTGAACGAAACGACCGGCACGGACAAGGTGAAGGGGTCGACCACTGGAACCGGTCTTCTCGATGGCACCGACGACGTGAAGATCAATGGGGTGGCAATCGGTTCGTCCAACGACGCGTCTGCGGCTTCGAAGGCGGCTGCAATCAACGCAAAGAGCGCTGAAACCGGCGTCACTGCGACTGCCAGCACGAAGGCGATCGTTGCGCTCGACGCTACGAAGATCACCGCTGGCCAAGACCTGTTCATCAACGGTGCACAGGTGACGTTTGCGGACACCGACGGTGCGACGGGCATGTCGATGTCCGACGTCGTTAAGAACATTAACGATGCGGGTATCAGCGGCCTGGTTGCTTCGAGCGACGAAGCCGGCAACCTGATCCTGACGTCGTCGACCGGTAACGACATCAAGCTGGCGGAAGACGCCACGGGTACCGCGCCGACCACGGTCCTGTCGATGAAGGGCGACGACGGTACCGCTGCTACCGCCTTCACGCTGCGCGGTCGTATCGAACTTAAGTCGGATACCGGGGCCGAAATCCGGGTCGAAGGCAAGTCGGCATCGCTGGACAAGGTCGGTCTCGCTGCCCAGGGCGGCGTGAAGGACATGGTCGGTGGCGCGCTGAACGTCTCGACCCAGGCAAATGCGTCGGTGGCGATGGAAGCGATCGACAAGGCGCTTGACAAGGTCTCGTCGATCCGTGGCGATCTCGGTGCGGTGCAGAACCGTCTGCAGGTTACCGTCAACAACCTGACTACCACCTCGTCGAACCTGCAGGAAGCCCGCAGCCGCATCGAAGACACCGACTTCTCGTCGGAATCGACCGCGCTCGCCAAGGCGCAGATCCTCGGCCAGGCATCGACCGCGATGCTGGCGCAGGCCAACCAGTCGCAGCAGGGCGTGCTCAAGCTGCTCGGCTAATCTCGGCTCCGCTGCCGTCGTTCCCCCTTGTATGAAGGCGGCGGCAGCGGTCCTCCCGGTAACGGGACCAGCCCCCGACGGCCCACCGGCCGCCGGGGGTTTTCGGCGTCCGGCATCCAAAGACGGACTCTATATATCGCAGGCCCCAAATCCTCCCCGCCCCGCGGGGAGGGGGACCGCCGCGAAGCGGTGGTGGAGGGGGCTGGCCACAGGCGGACCGGCAACGGATTGCCGCCAGCTAAAATCCTCCCCGCCCGCGGGGAGGGGGACCATCCGCAGGATGGTGGAGGGGGCTGGCCACGCGCGGGACGGACGGGGGAAGCGAACCGTGTCGGCTGCCCCGATCGCCTACCTCGTCTCCTGCTACGATGTAGGCCGGCGCACAGTTTGGGACATTCGTAAGATACCGAGAAGTCTTCCCAACCGGACCCCGGCCTTCGCCGGGGCACGCGCTGTCTCCAGTTGCGCGTGCGGCTCCTTCCCCGGCGCGAAAGGGACGGAGCATCGTCAGAGCCGAACGTACCGCTTTCCTACAGGCAGGCGCTCAACCTAACCTCGCAATCCGGATCTCTCTCATTGCCAGACCACCGACCCCGCGCCGCCAGCGCATCGGGCCACGCGAAAAACGCGGCGAGTGTGAACTTAGTGAACTTTGGACAAAAAACGGGGCCGGACCCAAGCCCGACCCCGCCCAACCATCAGCAATAGCAGGACTTTATCCCGCCGCCCGCATCAGCGCCTTCTTCAGCTTCTCATGCGCCGATTTCTTGATCTGGCAGATGCGCGCCGCACCGACGCCCAGCACCTGCCCGATTTCCTCGAGGTTCAGTTCCTCGACATAATAAAGCTGGATCACCTGCGCCTCGCGTTCGGGCAGCGCGGTGATCGCGGCGATCAGGGTCTCGCGCAATTCCCCTTCCGCCAGCGCCTCGAACGCATCCGGGCCGTCGTCCATGAACCACGGCGCCTCGTCGGTATAGACGTCGTCGATCGAATCGAACTGCACCGACTGGACATCGGCATAGTCGCTGCGCAACTTGCCGAGCGGCACGCCCAGCCGGTCGGCAATCTCGGCCGGCACCGGCGCGCGGCCCAACTCCTGCGTCAGCACCGACACCGTCTTCGCATAATCGCGCCGCCGCTTCATCGCGCCGCGGCTGATCGTCGCCTGCCGCCTGAGTTCGTCGATCATCGCCCCGCGCAGCCGGGTGCTGAGATACTGCTCGAACGTGACCGATCCGCGATCCTCGAACATCGGCACCGCCTCTACCAAGGCGACGAGGCCGACCTGCACCAGGTCCTCGACATCGACCATCGTGCTCATATGGCCATGGACGTGCCACGCGATCCGCCGGACCAGCGGCAAATGCTTGCGGACCAGCGCATCGGCATCGTTCGGTCGCGCCCGCCGCGTATAGGTCGCGGCGGCGTTCAGCGCGGGTTGGGGAAAGAAGGGGGCGTTCATGCGGGGATGGCCTCCGGGGCGCCGATCACGGCGACGACTTCGACTGCCTTGTCTTCGGGAACTTCGAAGAAGCTCATGACCGGGGTGTCGGGCAGGCAGGTCTTGACCAGCTTGCGCACGGCAACGCGGATCGACGGCTGCACGACCAGCGCGAACGGCTTGGCTTCTGCCATCAGCGGCTGCGCGGCATGGGTCAGCGCGTCGACGATCCGCCGGCCAAGATCGGGCTCGATCGCGTTGCGCCGCGACGGATCGCCGCGCATCGCCTGCCCCAGCAGCGCCTCCAGCTGCCCCTCGAGCGTCATCACCCGCAGCGGCTCGCGCACGCCGCACAGCTTCTGAATGATCAGCGCCCCCAGCTCGGGCCGGATCAGTTCGACGATTTCCTCGGCATCCTGCGTCCGCTGCGCGGTGACGGCGATGGCGGCGGCGATGCGGCGGAATTCCTTCAGCGGGATATTCTCGGCCAGCAGCGCGCGCAGCACCTGCGTCAGCGTGGTCAGCGTCAGCGGCTGCGGGCACAGCGCCGCCACCAGGCTCGCGGCACGGTCCTTCAGGCCGTCGAGCAGCGCCTGTACCTCGTCGGGACCCAGCAGCTCGGTCGCATTGACGGTCAGGACATGGTTCAGGTGCGTCGCAATCACCGTCCCGGCATCGACCACCAGATAGCCGGCGCCAGTCGCGGCATCGGCATCGCCCGGCTGGATCCAGATCGCGTCGAGGCCGAAGGTCGGGTCCTTGGCGGTCTTCCCCTCGAGGAAACCGCCGACCGCCTGACCGGTGTCGAGCGCCAGCATCTCGGTCGCCGATGCCATGTCCTCGCCGACGACCACGCCACCGATCGAGATGCGGTAGGTATAGGGGGCAAGGTTGATGTCGTCGCGCACCTTCACCTGCGGCACGACGAAGCCCAGATCCTTGGACAGCTGGCGGCGGACCCCGGTGATCCGGCTCATCAGCGGCGCGCCCTTGCGCTCGTCGACCAGCGGGACCAGCCCGTAACCGATGTCGAGCATGATGTGGCAATTGTCGTTGACCTCGTCCCAGCCGATCTTCGACAGGTCGGCCGGTTCGGGCAGCGCCTCGACCGGCGGGGCGGGGGGCGGCGCGTTCTTCATCTTGCCGAGCTTCCACGACGCGAAGCCAGCGATGCCGGCGGCGGGTGCCAGCACGAGGAACGGCATGCCCGGCAGCATCGCCAGCAGGCCGAGGATGCCGGCGACCGGTGCCCAGGTGCGGTGCGAAGCGAACTGCGTCCCGATCTGCCCGGCAAGGTCCTGCGAAGAGGTCGAGGTGACGCGGGTGACGATGGCGGCGGCGGCGATCGACAGCAGCAGCGAGGGCACCTGCGCGACCAGCGCGTCGCCGATCGCCAGCAGCACATAGGTCTGTGCCGCCTGTCCGACCGCCATCTGATGGCTGACGACGCCGAGGATCAGGCCACCGACGATGTTGATGGCAAGGATCAGCAGGCCGGCGACAGCGTCGCCCTTCACGAACTTCGACGAACCGTCCATCGCGCCGTAGAAATCGGCCTCGGCGCCGGTCTCGATCCGCTTGGCGCGGGCTTCGTCGGGGGTGATCAGGCCGGCATTCAGGTCGGCGTCGATCGCCATCTGCTTGCCGGGCAGGGCGTCGAGTGTGAAGCGTGCCGACACTTCGGACACGCGACCCGCACCCTTGGTCACCACGATCATGTTGATGATGATCAGGATCGAGAAGACGAAGAGACCGACGACATAGTCGCCGCCGATCAGGAAGGTGCCGAACGCCTCGATGACATGGCCCGCCGCCGCTTCGCCCTCATGCCCGTGGACCAGCACGACGCGGGTCGATGCGACGTTGAGGCCCAAGCGGAACAGCGTCGCGAACAGCAGCACCGTCGGAAAGGCGGAGAAGTCGAGCGGCTTCTGCGCGTTCAGGGCGACCATGAGCACCGCGATCGAGATCATGATGTTCATGACGAAGAAGATGTCGAGCATGAACGCCGGGATCGGCACGACCATCAGCAGGACGAGCAGCAGGATCGCGGCGGGCAGCGCCGACCCGCGCAAGGCGGGCAGGATGCTCTTGGGATTGCTCAGGATCGCCTGCATCATGCGGCTCCCAGATTGGCGAGGATCGAATAGGCGAGCCGCGCCGATTCAGGGGTCGGGCGATACAGCGACGCCATCTGCGCCGGGTTCGCCGTTACGTCGCCGCCACGGCTGCGCACGACGTTCAGATTGGCGATGGTCGATGCCAGCCATGCCTCGTCGCCGCCCTGCGCCTCGTTGCCCATGGTGACGTCGCCGCCAAAGCCGTTCAGCATTACCGCCGGTTGCTGCATCCGGTTGACCGGGAAGCCGCCATCCTCGACGCCGCTGCCGCCGACGGCCTTCGCCCCGCGGTCGAGCTTGGCGCTCATCCGTTCGTAGATTTCGCCGAGCGAACGCGGCTGGCCGCCGGGTGCAAAGAAGATCGACCGGTTGGCGCGGGCGGCGGCGGGGAACATCGCGGCGGCCGACCGGTCGGGATTGGCCTGCATCGACGTCAGGAACTGGCGCGCACCGCCCAGCCCCAGGAAATGCGCCATATACAGGTCGGTGCCGGTCGCGCTGCGGCCCAGCGCACCTTCGAGCGACGCCTTGTTGTCGGCGGCATGTTCGGCGGCCATCAGCGACGATGCCTGCGGATCGCTACGCAGTTGCAGGATCGCGCGGCGCGTGGCCGGGTCGGCGACATAATAGCGGCCGTTGCTGCCCTGGCGGATGCTGTCGGACGCCCAGCCCATGCCATGCTCCGCGCCATGCGCCTTGACCACGCCCAGCCAGCTTTGCTCGACGAACTGGTACAGGCCGGTGGCGGACGAGGTCGCGGCGCGCGCATTGGCGTGCAGGCCGCTTTCGACCTGCGCCTGTCCCAACAGGTAATTGAAATCGATGCCCGTCCGCGCGCTCGCCGTCGCGATCGCGCTATGGACGTTGGATCGGGCTTCTACCGGAACGACATTCATCGGGCTGTGCTTCGCTTCCCCTGTTCGGGGGACCACTCAGCAAGCGGCGTGCCAGTTTTGCGTTTGCTGCGTCCTCGCTGCGAAGCACGCGCCATCCGCCCCGCCCCGAACGTCATCCCAGCGCAGGCTGGGATCTTGGGGTTATAGCGCGCAGCAAGCGCCGCATGAGACCCCAGCCTGCGCTGGGGTGACGTGCCAGACTGCTGGTGCAGCGATCACCGATACGCCGCCGCCGCCATACGCTGTGGCGTGGCGGCAATCCCCGGCCGGTAGGCCGGCAAACCGCCGCCGGTCAGCTGCTCGATCCGCCGCCGGACATTGGCCGACATCAGGTTGACGTAGATGCGCGCGGTCTCGTTCAGCCGCTGCGCTTCTCTCGCGAGGGTTTCCAGCTCGGCGTCGAGCGGCACGTCGTCATTGGCAGCGACCGCCTCGATCCCCTGCAGCTTCATCGCCGTCGCGGTTTCCAGCGCGGTGACGTCGTTCGCCTGCATCGCGGCGATTTCCGCATGCAGGCTGTCGATGATCTGGATCAGCGCATCACGCCGGTTCATTGCTGTTCCAATCGAGTTTCAGGGCGATGAGCCGGTCGGCGATGGTGGCGGGCGATAGAGGGAAGCGGCCTTCGGCAATCGCCTTGCGGATCGTCGCCACCCGGTCGGTATCGACCGGCGGCGATGCCGACATGGCGGCGGCGGTCGTGCCGCCCGACAGGAGCGCGACGCCGGTCTTGGGCGCACCCTCCGCCGGCGGTGTCGCCGCAGCGCGCGTCTGTCCCTCGGCGCGTGCGATGGCACGCTGCCCGATCGAACTTACCGGCCTTGAACCGACTGAATCCACCATGTCTCCGTCCTTCGCGAACTGCTGACATGAGGAGAAACGGCCCCTTCCCGAACTTCTTTAGCAAAAATTACTGCGGATCGATTTTTGATCGATTTCGGTGCGTCACCGCCCGAAGCCGGGAAGGGCGGCACGACCCGATTCCAGTGCGATCGCCTGGATCGGCGGCTTGGCCGGGTCGACCTTGACCATCAACCGCCCGCCGACCGGCGCGTCGCTCATCGCCACGCCGTCGCGGGTGATCGAGAAGCCTTCCGCCCCGGCTTCGATCATGATCGGGTCGCCGCGGCGGATTACCGGTTCGGGCTTGGCGGCGGCGGCGGCGACTGCCGGGGCGGCACGCTCGGGGACGATACGGGCCAGGCGGCGGACCGGTACATAGACTTTCCATGCCGGCGCCATGCAACTGATGACCACCGCATCCTGCCGTTCGGACAGCCAGTTGAATTGCGGCATCGCGCATTTCGCCAGCTTCAGGCGCGGATCGACCGGCATCTGTGCGCCGCCGTCCATGCCGATGCTGGCGCCGGTGAACTGCACGACCGCTTCGTCCAGTTGCGCGGTCGACTGGAAATTCTGCGCCGCGACGGCGGGGGCGGCGGTCAGCGACAGGATGGCAAGGATCGAACGGATCATTGGTCGGCTCCATGGATGGGGGCGGCAACCGGCGCCTGCCGGTCGGCAACGGCTTGCCGGTCGCCGGCAAAGCCAAGGTCGATCTGGACGCCCCGGCTGCCGGTCGCGGGCGGGGCAAAGGCGAGTTGGTCGGGCTGCACGGCGCCGTCGGCGACCAGTGCGGTTGCGACGGTCCGAGCGCGGTCGCTGGCAAGGATCGCGGCGCTGCCGGTCAGCGGGTCGACATCGCCGTCGGTACCGCCGGTCAGCGTCACCTTGACCCGCGGATCGGTAGCGGCGGCGCGGACGAAATCGAGCGTGCGTGCATAGCTGGCCGGCATCGCCGCCGATCCCTGCGCGAACCCGTCGACGATGCCGCGGTCGAGCGTCATCGGCGCGGCATCCGCATCGAAGCCCGCGCGGATGCCGGCGGTCAGCGCCTGCCGGTCGACCGTCTGCGACGCCTGCAGAAACACGAAGAACCCGACCAGCAGCAGCGACAGGTCGGCCAGCGTCGTCAGCCACAGCGGCCGGCCGGGCGCAACGTCGAAACGCGACATCTTCATTCCGCCGCCTCCCGGAACTGCGGTCGCTCGCGCCGCGCCAGCGCCACCAGTGGCCCTTCGAAGCGGCTGCGCTCGAACGCCTCGATCCGCGCCATCCGCCGCAGCCGTCCGGCGATCGGCATCCCGATCAACGCGGCGACGATCGCGCCGTACAGCGTCGATAGCAGCGCCACCGCCATCGCCTTGCCGATCGCGGTCGGATCGGTCATCGCCATGAACATCTGCACCAGCCCGACCAGCGTGCCGATCATGCCCAGCGCCGGGGCCAGCTCGGCGACCGCCGCCCACATGTCGGCGGCGGCGAGATGGCGTTCGGCGCGCGCGGCGTTGCGGTGGCTCAGCGTCTCGCCGACCGCATCGGGCCCGGCGCCGTCGACGATCGCGGCGATGGCTTCGGCGATATCGGGATCGGCGATCTGCGACCGGTCGAGCGTCAGTACCCCGTGCCGCCGCGCGATCCGTGCCAGCGCCGCGATCTGTTCGATGCCGGTATCGGCCGAAAACGGGCGGCGCGGCAGGGTGGCGAGCGCGCGCACGGCACGGCCCAGATCGGCACGCGGCGTGCGGATCGCGATGGTCAGGATGGTCCCGCCGATCACGAACAGCGCGGCCAGCGGATCGGTATAGGGGGCAAGCAGCGACAGGTTCATGCCCGCTCTTCTGCAAGGGTGATGCCAGTTTGGTGGCGGCAAGCGCTTGCCGGGCGGCGGCGGGCGGTTGCCGCGATCATGGTTAAGGCCGGACATATCTCGTTCGCTCAGCCCGGTCCGGCAAAATTGGCACGCGCTTTGCTGTGATCCGTGGGGACGCGCATCCGGCGCGCCGCTCAGGAGATTTCGGGCCGATGGCCGACAACGCTCTGTTCGGGATACATGGGGCCGCGCTGGAGGTGCGGGCGCAGCGCATGGGGATGCTGGCGTCGAACATCGCCAATGCGTCCACCCCCGGTTTCAAGGCGAAGGACGTCGATTTCCGCGCGGCGCTGGCCGGGGCGGAGCGCGGCGGCAATGTCGACGGCGCGATCGATCGCAACACGCTCTATCGCCTGCCGGTCCAGCCCTCGATGGACGGCAACACCGTCGAACTGGCGACCGAACAGACCGCCTTCGCCGAAAACGCCGTGGCGTATCAGACGACGCTGGCGTTCCTGAACGGTCGCATCTCCACCATCACCCGCGCGCTGAAGGGGGAATAAACGATGCCCGCGCCGATGAGCATCTTCGAAGTATCCGGCCGCGCCATGTCGGCGCAGCTGGTGCGGATGAACACCACCGCGTCGAACCTCGCCAATGCCGGCGCGGTCGCGACGACGCAGGACACCGCCTATCGCACGATGAAGCCGGTGTTCCGCACCAGCTTCGACAACGCGACCGGTCTCGCCACCGTCGACGCACGCGAAATCGTGCAGGCGGGCGAGGCCCCGGCCAAGCGCTACGATCCCAGCAACCCGCTCGCCGATGGCGAGGGCAATGTCTGGGAAGCCGCCGTCGACGAACCGCGCGAGCTGGTCGACATGCTCGATGCCGCCCGCACCTATCAGAACAATGTCGAGGTGATGTCGACCGCCAAGTCGCTCATCACCGAAACCCTCCGTCTGGGACGCTGACCATGGCCACCACTTCGGTCCAGAATCTTCCGCAACTCGATGCGGTCAAACAGGCGGCGGCGAAGTCGAAAATGGGCCAGCGTTCGCTGGGCCAGGACGATTTCCTCCGCCTGATGACCGCGCAGCTTCAATATCAGGATCCCTTCAACCCCACCGACAACGGCCAAATGGTCGCCCAGATGGCGCAATTCTCGTCGCTGTCGGGCATCACCGAGATGACGTCGACGCTGAAGACGATGGCGGCCAAGATGGGCGGCAACGGCACCAGCGACGCGGTGTCGTGGATCGGGAAGGCGGTGCTGACCGACAGTCCGACCGCCAGTGCCGACAACAACGACAACGTCAACGGCGCGGTCGAGCTCGACGGCGATGCCGCCAAGGTCCAGCTCGAGATCCGCGACGCCAGCGGCGCAGTCGCGCGCACCGTGTCGATGGGCGCACAGCCCAAGGGGCTGGTCGATTATCAATGGGACGGCACGACCGACAGCGGCCTTCCCGCCGGCGCCGGCCCCTACACCATCTCGGTCGCCGCATCGGATGCGAGCGGCGTCGTGGTCAAGGCACGCAACCTCGCCTGGGCGGGCGTGTCCTCGGTCATGCCCAATGGCGGCAAGCCGACGCTGACGCTGTCGAACGGGTCGCAGGTCGCCGCCGACACCGTCCGCAAGATCGCCTGATCCCTCTTCTACCGAATACCCGCAGGAGCTTAGCATGTCCTTCTATACCTCGCTCTCCGGCCTCAAGGCCTCGCAGGTCGACATGGCGTCGATCTCGCACAACCTCGCCAACGTCGGCACCACCGGCTTCAAGAAGAGCCGCGCCGAATTCGCCGACGTGATCGCGTCGAACCTCGCCGTCGCGCCGACGCAGATGGTCGGTTCGGGTACGGTGGTGAAGGGCAACCGCCAGCAGTTCGGCGAAGGCAATCTCGTCCAGTCGTCCTCTTCGCTCGACATCGCGATTGCGGGCGACGGCTTCTTTGCGCTCAAGCCCGATCCTAACAAGCAGGGTCTGGCCTTCACCCGCAACGGATCGCTGCGCGTCGATGCGAACCAGTTCGTCACCGATGCGCAGGGCGCGCGGCTGCAGGTCTATCCGGTCGACGGCAACGGCAACGTCATCGCCACGACGCGCGCGTCGCTCACCGACCTCGTGCTCAACGGCACCTCGGGCAAGCCCAAGGGCACCGACAACGTGACGCTCGGCATGAACATGAACGCCCGATCGGTCGTACCGTCGACCACCCCGTTCAGCCGCTTCGATTCAAGCAGCTACAATGAAGCGGTTTCGACTACCGTGTATGACGGCGCCGGCAATCCGATGACGATGACCACCTACATGGTGCGCACTACCGCCCCTGATACCGATGCGACGGACCTGACGAGCACGTGGCAGGCATACAGCTTCGTCGGTGACCAGGCGATGACGTACGGCGCCGGCAATACGCCCTCGGTCACCGTTCAATTCGGCGCGGACGGCAAACTTGCTGCCCCGGTCGAGCAAGACTTCAACTCGTTTATGCCGGCCAGCGGCATCGCCCAGCAGCAGATCAAGCTGACCATCCCGACGACCACGGTCTCGACGACCAAGCCGTTCAAGGTGGCGACCCAGCTACAGGACGGCGTCGAGGTCGGCCGCCTGCAAGGCGTGACGATCAACGAAAAGGGCATCGTCACCGCCAGCTATTCGAACGGCGATACCAAGCCGCTCGGCCAGGTCGCGATCGTCAACTTCTCGAACGCGTCGGGCCTGCGCCAGATGGGCAACAGCAACTGGCAGGCGACCGGCCTGTCGGGCGATCCGAGCTTCGCCAGCTCGGGCGAAAACGGCGCGGGTTCGCTGATGTCGGGCATGATCGAAGGGTCGAACGTCGACATCACTGAGGAACTGGTCGGCCTGATCGCCGCACAGCGCAACTTCCAGGCGAATTCGAAGGCGCTCGACACCTCGAACCAGATCACGCGCTCGATCCTCGACCTGCGCGCCTGATGAAACTGGCATGGCCTTTGCTGTGAAGCAGGGGTCATAACACGGAGGCTTCGATGGACCGGCTGGTCTATACCGCGATGTCGGGACTGCGCGGGCACATGGCGTCGCAGGCGACGATCGCGAACAACATCGCGAACGGGTCGACGATCGGATACCGCGCGGACAAGGTCGATTTCGAACAGTTGTTGCTGAAGGGCAAGAACGGCGAACTCGAATCGCGCTTGCCCTCTTCGGAGGAGGTTCGCGACATGGACCGCCGGGCCGGGGCGATCCTCGCCACCGGCCGCCCGCTCGACGTCGCGGTCGAGGGCGATGCGTGGATCGCGGTCCAGGGCCCCGACGGCACCGAAGCCTATACCCGGCGCGGCGACCTGCAAATCACTGCCGCCGGCACGCTGGAGACCGGCGATCGCTTGCCGGTGATGGGCGTCGGCGGTCCGATCACGATACCGCCGGCCCAGTCGATCAACATCACCGCCGATGGCCGGGTGATGGTCGTGCCGCAGGGATCGCCCCCCGGCACGCCCGATCAGGAGGTCGGCCAGATCAAGCTGGTCAGCACCGCGGGCAGCGACACGGTCAAGGGCATCGACAATCTGCTGCACGTCCGCGGCGGCGGCGCGCTGCCGGGTGACATGACCGCGAAGGTGCGCGGCGGTTCGCTCGAACAGTCCAACGTCAACATGACGCAGGCGCTGGTCGACATGATCGAGAACCAGCGGTCGTACGAAGTGCAGGCGGGCATGCTGAAACAGGCGAAGGAAATGGATGAAGCCTCCGCCAACCTGATGCGCGTCCAGAGTTAAGGGGAACAGGACATGGCAAACGCCGCACTGCATATCGCGCGCACCGGGCTGGATGCCCAGGACACGCGGATGCGCGTCATCTCGAACAACCTGGCGAACGTCAACACGACCGGGTTCAAGCGCGACCGCGCCTCGTTCGAGGCGATGAGCTACCAGATCGTCACCGCACAGGGAGCCGCCTCGACACAGGAATCGCGCTATGCGACCGGCCTGAACCTCGGCACCGGCGTCCGTATCCAAGGTACGGCCAGCATCCAGACGCAGGGTTCGCTCGCCACCACCGGCAACGCGCTCGACATGGCGCTGGAAGGCGACGGCTTCTTCCAGGTGCAGTTACCCGGCGGTCAGCTCGGCTATACCCGCGCCGGCAACTTCACCCGCTCGGCCGAAGGGATGCTGGTCACGACCGAAGGCTATCAGGTGATGCCGGGCATCACCCTGCCCGAAGGGGCGACGTCGATCACCATCGGCAATGACGGCACCGTCAGCGCGACCATCCCCAACCAGACCGAGGCGACCGCCATTGGCCAGGTCCAGGTCGCGCTGTTCGCGAACCCGGCGGGCTTGATGCCGGCCGGTGACAATTTCCTGACCGAAACCGCCGCCTCGGGCGCGGCACAGCTCGGCGTCGCTGGCCTCGATGGCCGTGCCCGCATCCGGCAGGGGATGCTCGAAAGCTCGAACGTGAACGTCGTCGAGGAACTCGTCGACATGATCGAGACGCAGCGTGCGTACGAGGTCAATTCGAAGATGATCTCGGCCACCGACGAAATGCTGAAATATGTCAACCAGAACATCTGACGCCGTGCGCGCCGTCGCGCTCGCCCTGGTGGTGGTTTCGGCCATGCCGGCCGAAGCCCGTCCGCTGTTCGGCCTCGGCCGGAAAACGCCGCGCGAATCCTATGCCGCGACGCCACCCGCCGCGCCGGTCGTGCCCGTGGTCGCCACCGGCGCGATCTTTCAGGTCGAACAGGGCTATGCCGCGCTCTACGAGGGATGGCGCGCGCGCAAGGTCGGCGACCCGCTGACCATCACCCTGGTCGAGCGCACCAGCGCGTCGAAATCTGCGGGATCGAAGCTCGACAGCAATGGCGGCTTCTCGATCACGCCGCCTTCGGTCGGGCCGCTGTCGTTCGACCCGAACATTGCCAAGGCATCGGGCGGCCGCAATTTCGGCGGCACCGGATCGGCCGACCAGACCAACGCGCTGTCGGGCGAACTCTCGGTCACCGTCGCCGAAGTCTATCCCAACGGCACGATGTTGGTGCAGGGGCAGAAGCGCGTGACCTTGAGCCGCGGGGACGAGGTCGTCGCGATCAAGGGCATCGTTCGCATCGCCGATGTCGACGCCAACAACCGCGTGCCGTCGACCCGCGTCGCCGATGCCCGCATTTCCTACACCGGCAAGGGCGATGTCGCCCGCGCCAGCCGGCAGGGGTGGCTCAGCCGCTTCTTCCAGGTCGTCAGCCCGTTCTAGGTTCCGCCCATGCGCTTCCTGCTCGCCATTCTCATCGCCTGCCTGATGATCGCGCCCGCCTCGGCGGAGCGGGTTAAGGACCTCGGCCGTTTCCAGGGCATCCGGTCGAACCAGCTGACCGGTTACGGCATCGTCGTCGGCCTGCCCGGCACCGGCGACGACAATCTCGAATATACCGTGCAGTCGGTGAAGGCGATCGCATCGCGTATGGGGCTGCAACTGCCGCCCGGCGCCAATCCGGGGCTGAAGAACGCCGCGGTCGTGCTCATTACCGCCGAACTGCCGCCCTTCGCCAAGCCCGGCCAGCGGCTTGACGTGACGGTTGCGTCGATGGGCAAGGCCAAGTCGCTGCGCGGCGGTGCGCTCATCATGACTCCGCTGCTGGGTGCCGATGGGCAGATCTATGCCATGGCGCAGGGCAATCTCGCGGTCGGCGGGCTGGGGGCCGAAGGTGCCGACGGGTCGAAGATCGTGGTCAACATCCCCTCGACCGGCCGTATCCCCGAGGGGGCGACGGTCGAACGCATGGTCGATACCGGTTTCGCCACCGCGCCGACGCTGACCTTCAACCTCGCCCAGGCCGATTTCACCACGGCGCAGAATGTCGCCGGTGCGATCAACCGCCGCTTCGGTGCCGGCACCGCGACCGCGATCGACGCGGTGTCGGTCGCGCTGCGCGCCGCACCGGGTGCCGATACCCGCGCGATGCTGATGAGCGAGGTCGAGAACCTGCCCGTCGAAGCGGCCGAAACGGCGGCGCGCGTCATCGTCAACGCCCGCACCGGTACGGTCGTCATCAACTCGGCGGTGCGCGTCGCGCCTTCGGCGGTGACGCATGGCAAGCTGACCGTGAAGATCGACGAGAACCAGCGCGTCAGCCAGCCGGCCCCGCTCAGCCAGGGCCAGACCGCCGTCGAACAGAAGAGCGGCGTGACCGTCGAGCAGGAGGTCAAGCCGATGTTCGTGCTCGCGCCCGGGCCGAAGCTCGCCGATGTGGTGAAGGCGATCAACGCCATCGGCGCATCGCCCGCCGATCTGGTCGCGATCCTCGAGGCGCTGAAGGAATCGGGTGCGCTCAAAGCCGAGCTGGTGGTGCTGTGAGCGTGATCGGCGCGACGACCGGCATCGGGGTCGACACCAGCCGCATCGGCAACAAGGACAATCTGAAGGCTGCCGGGGAGCGCTTCGAATCGGTCTTCACCGGCATGATGCTGAAATCGATGCGGCAAGCGAAGCTGGCCGACACGCTGTTCGACAACAAGGCCGCCGGCCAGTTCCGCGACATGTGGGATCAGAAGGTCGCCGAAAACATGTCTGTGACCACCCCCCTCGGCATCGGCAAGGCGATGACCGAGTTTCTGGCTCGGTCACAGATGGTTAACGTGGCGGATGCCAATAATCCCGCTCAAGCCCGGACCGATTCGGCCGTTACCCCGGGTGAAGGGAAGAGCGGATGAGCGACCTGCTGTCGATCGGGGCAAGCGGGGTCCGGGCCTATCAGTCGGCCCTGACCACGACGTCGGATAATATCGCGAACGCCGGCACCACCGGGTACGTTCGGCGGACGACGTCGCTTGCCGAGGTCGGCGTGGGTTCGTCGCGGCAGATCACGGGCAGCGGCGTGACCGTGACCGGGGTCGCGCGTTCGGCAGATATCTTCCGCTCGCAGGAGGTCCGCCAGTCGACCTCCGACGTATCGCGCAGCGACGGCGGCATCGTGTGGATGACGCGGATCGAGGATGCGCTGACCAGTCGCGCGCTGACCGATCGCATGACCGCCTTCTTCAACAGCGGCACCGCGCTGTCCGCCGATCCGTCGGCCGATGCGCCGCGCCGGTCGATGCTGGAGGCGGCGGAAAGCGTCGCGCAGTCCTTTTCGGGCACGATCGGCGCGCTCGACGAAACCGCCGCTAATCTCGACCTCAATGCCGAGAACTCGGTCCGTAAGCTAAGCAACAATGCCGCGGTGCTGGCGCGAATCAACGACGGCCTGTCGCGCGTGTCGAAGGGATCGGCGGGCGAGGCGCAACTGCTCGATCAGCGCGACCGGATGCTCGACGAAATGAGCGAGATGACCGATGTCGACGTCAAGTTCGATACGACCGGTCGCGTGACGGTGCGCGCGGGCGGCGCCGACGGCCCGCTGCTGGTCCACGGGATCGAAGCGTCGACCGTCCGCTTCGAACGCGACGAGGACGGCGCGCCGGTGTTCACGACGATGCGCGGCGGCACCGAAACCATCCTGCTCCCGCGCGGCGGTTCGCTGGCCGGGATGGTCGATGGCGCCAAGCGGATCAGCGACATGCGCAAGGAAGTGGTCGCGGTCGCCAGCGATTTCGTGCTCGACGTCAACGGCGCCTTTGCCGCCGGTGAGGATCTGAACGGCGATGCCGGCGCCGCGATGTTCGCGATGGAGCCGACCGGCCGCGTTACCCGTACGCTCGGCGATCCCGCCAAGATCGCGGCGGCGACTCCGGGCGAGGGGGCACGCGACAGCGGCAACCTGTCGAAGCTGTTCGACGCGCGTCGTAACGGCCTGTTCGAACAGCGCGTCGTCGCACTCCAATCGAGCAACGGGTCGGCGCTGAACGCCCGCAAGACGATCGCGGAGGCACAGGGCGCGATCCGCGATTCGGCGGTCGACGCGCGCGATTCGGCGGCGGGCGTGAACCTCGATCAGGAAGCGGTGAACCTAATGCGCTTCCAGCAGGCCTATCAGGCGTCGAGCCGCGTGATCCAGGTCGCGCGCGAAACCTTCGATACGCTGTTCGCGATCCGATAGGACCAGCCATGCAGATCTCCACGGCCAACTTCTACAATCGCGCGACGAACCAGATGACGCGGCTGAATGCCGACCTCAACCGGTTGAACACCGAATTGTCGACGCAGAAGCATCTGAAGGTCGCGTCGCAGGATTCGGCATCGTGGATGATGCTGGGCGGTATCAAGAAGGAGGAGGCGGATTCGAACGCCTTCCGCTCCAACATGACCCTGTCACGCGGGTTGCTGGCACAGGCCGATACCGCGCTCGGCAATGTCGACGAACGGCTGGTGCGCGTGCGCGAACTGACCGTGCGGGCCGGCACCGATACGCTCAATGCCAAGGACAAGGTGGCGATCGCCACCGAACTCGACCAAATTCGCGAAGGGTTGATGGCGATCGCCAACACCCGCGACGTGCGCAACCATCCGGTGTTCGGCGGAACCGGCGACGTGGCCTTTACCAAGGACGATACGACCGGCGCGATCAGCTATACCGGCAACGCATCGGTCGCGAACGTCCGCATCGGCGAAGCGAGCCAGATGCAGGTCGGCATCGACGGCAGCCGCGTGTTCACCGGTGCCAATGGCGGTGTCGATATCTTCGCGCTGATCGACGATCTGAAGGCGGCGATGGAAATGCCGACCGAGGCACCGGCGGTCGACCCGCTGGCGCCCGTCGATCCGGACGCGCCGGTCTTCGACGTCGATGCCGCGCGGAAAGCCTATACGACCAAAATCAACACCGCGCTCGGCAAGCTCGATACCGCCGAAGCACAGGTGACCTCGGCGCGTGCCGCCAATGGTGCCCGCGCCGCACGGCTGGAAATCGAATCGAGCCAGCTCGAAAATATCGGCATCGACCGCGAGGAAGCGCGCAGCGCGCTCGAAGATACCGATATCTCGACGACGATGGTCGAATTTCAGAAGACGCTGACGATTCTCAGCGCAACGCAGGCGAGCATTTCGAAATTGGCGGGCATGTCGCTGTTTAACTATCTGAAGTGACGTTGACCGCCCGATCCGATGGTAAATTGGCTGGCGGTAACGATTTCTCGACGTCTATCGGCGAAAAGGGACGGGTGATGCGACGCGGACAGCGCCGCAACGGTTCGTAACCCAGGGGCAAGCGCCATATGTTTCCCGCGATCGGCTTCGTCGTCCTCATCGCCATGGTGTTCGGCGGGTTCGCCTTTACCGGCGGCGACCTCGGCCCCGTGCTGCACGCGCTGCCGCACGAAATGCTCATCATCGGCGGCGCGGCGGTCGGCGCGCTCATCATCGGCAATTCGGGCCGTGAATTGAAGGGCATGGGCGGCGGCTTTATGAAGGTCCTGAAAGGGCCGAAATACAAGAAGCAGGATTATCTCGACGCGATCTTCCTCGTGTCGAAGCTGATGAAGATGCTGCGCGCCGAAGGGCCGATCGCACTCGAACCGCATGTCGAGGATCCGAAATCGTCGTCGGTGTTCAGCGAATATCCGCGACTGGTGAAGGACCATACGCTGGTCAACCTGATCGCCGATACGCTGCGCCTCGTCGTCGTGTCGTCGGGGACGCTCGACGTGCATGCGGTCGAGGAGGTCATGGATAACGCCATCAAGACTCATCACCATGAGGAACAGGGACCGCAGGCGACGTTGCAGGGCCTTGCCGACGCGCTTCCCGCGCTCGGCATCGTCGCCGCCGTGCTGGGCGTGGTGAAGACCATGGGCTCGATCGACAAGCCGCCCTCGATCCTGGGCGGCATGATCGGGTCGGCGCTGGTCGGCACCTTCCTCGGCATTCTGCTCGCCTACGGTCTGGTCGGGCCGCTCGCCGGGCGGTTGCAGCAGGTGATCGATGCCGATGCCGCCATCTATCACACCGTCAAGCAGATCATCATCGCCTCGCTCCACGGCCATCCGCAGCCGCTGGTGATCGAAGCCGCGCGTTCGGGCATTCCGCACCACAACCAGCCCGGCTTCGCCGAAGTCTTCGACGGCCTGCGCGGACGCTGATCCCATGGCGAAGGCACCGCACGGCAATAACCAGCCGCCCCCCGTCATCATCGTCAAGAAGATCATCGCCGAGGGCCATGGCGGCCATCACGGCGGTGCGTGGAAGGTCGCCTATGCCGACTTCGTGACGGCGATGATGGCGTTCTTCCTGCTGATGTGGCTGCTCGGCGCCACGACCGAGAAGCAGCGCAAGGGGTTGGCCGATTATTTCACGCCGTCGCTGGTCGAGGTGAAGGCGGGGTCGGCAGGATCGAACGGGCTGTTCGGCGGCGAATCGATCGTCGACAAGGACAGCTATCCGCACCGCGCCGCGCAGACCGGTACGCGGTCGCTGACCATCCCCGTCGACGCCAATGGCGGCGCACAGGTCGGATCGGGCGAGAAGGGCCGGTTGAAGAACAAGGCGGAGATGGCCGAGGCCGATCGCAAGGCGTTCGAGCGGATCAAGCGCGAGTTGCGGCAGAAGCTGGAATCGAGCCTCGAGCTGCGCAAACTGGCCAAGAACGTCCGCATCGTGCCGACGCATGACGGGGTGCGCATCGACCTGGTCGACAATGCCGATTATTCGATGTTTGCGCTCGGCACCACCGCGCTCGCCCCCGAAGCGTCGAAGCTGATGGCGCTGATCGCGGAGACGGTGAAGGACCTGCCGAACACGATCATGATCCGCGGCCATACCGATTCGGTCGCCTATGGCCGGCGTGAGACGATGAACAACTGGATGCTGTCGTCGGGCCGGGCGGAAGCGACGCGCCGCCGCCTCGCCCTCTCAGGGGTGGGCGAGCGCCGCTTCGAACGGATCGAGGGCGTTGCCGATCGCGAGCCGATGGTGGCCAAGGACCCGTTCGACCCGCGCAACCGCCGCGTCGCGATCACCCTGCTGTATCAGGAGACCGCCGGCTTTGGCGGGCGCCGCATGGCCAGCACCGACAGCGCCCCGCCCGAGCGCGCCGACGTGCCGCGCCCCGGTGCCGAACGCTCCGGCGGGGAGCATTCGGACGCGCATTGATCGGACGGGATCAGAAGAAGAGCTTGCGGAACGTCAGCCGGACCACGCGCCCGGTCGCATCGCGATAGGCGGGCTGATAGTTGATCGGCACCACGCCATTGGCGTCGGTCACCCGTTGTCGCGCGTTGAACAGATTATCGACGCCCAGGCTGATCCGCGCCCCGCGCAGCCAGCGATTGTCGCGCACCAGTCCCGGCTGCTGGCCCAGTTCGATCCACGACCGCAGCCCGACGCGGGCCAGCCCGCCGAAATTCAGCGTCTGGCCGGTGCCGCTGGCGCCGCCATTCACCTCGGTCCCCGATTGCCAGTTCACGGTAACGCGCGCGCCCAGCCCGTCGCGGACATAGCCGCCGTTGAAATCGAGCTGGTGGCGCGGCGTGCCGCCATTGTCATCGACTGCGTCGCCGTCGAGCAGGTTCAGTTGCGGCAGCCCGTCGCGGATCACGATCGTGTCGGTCAGGTTCACGCTGTGGTACAGGCCGAACCACAGCCGGCCCCCACCGCCGCCGCCGCCGAAACCGCCGCGACCGCCACCCGGTCCGCCGAACCCGCGACCACCGCCGCCGCCGCCACCACCACCGCCGCCGGGGCCACGGCCAGCACCGGGACCGCGTCCCTCGCCGGGCGGGGGCAGTGGCGTGCCGGCGGCCTCCGCCGCCTCGCGCTCGGCCCGACGCCGTTCCATGAACGCCTGCCGCGCGGCCTCCGCCGCCCGCGAGCGCGCGGTGGTGATCCGCTTGGCGAAGTTGATGCCGTAGCGCAGCACGCTGCTGTCGGCGCGCGCGAAATTGACCGGACGATTGTCGACGCGGGTCAGCACCCCGCTCACCGGATCGCGGGTGAAGCGATCGGGGAAGGCGTCCTGAATCTCGGCGGTGATCGTCGGGAAGGTGCGGATCGGGTTGTCGGTATGGTTGTTGGTGTAATCGAACTGGAACGAGATATCGCGCTCGCTCCACGGCTTTAGGTTGACGCCCAGCTTCAGCACGCGGCTGTCGCTCTGCACCAGATCGGGGTTGCCGCCGCTGATCGAGGTCACGTCGACCGTCTGCCCCAGCACATAGTCGAAGCGGCGGACGAAGGGGGTGGTGATGAGCGGGTTGCCAAGCTGCTGCTGCGACGGCGCATTCTGTTCGTGGCTGACCGACGCCAAGACGCGCAGCGGTGTGATCGGCTGCCAGTTGAGGCCATAGCCATAGGAGGTGAGCGTGCCGAAGTCGGACAGCTCCTCCACCTCGGCATTGCCGTTCAGCGACAGCCGCCCGAGCGCCGAGAGGACTTCGCGCGAGGCGTTGGCGATCGGCAGGTCGATATTGGCACGCACCGACCCGCTGTCGCGGCCCAGATCGGCGGCACTTGCCTCTCCGGCGCGCACCGAATCGCTGCTGAAATCGCTGGTCGTCCCGGCGATGCGGATGCTGGTGCTGGCATCACCGGCGGGTAGCGAGAAGGGCGATCCGGCGACGAGGCCATTGATGCCGGCGATGCTCGACACCGACTTCGCGCGATCGGTGGTGCGGATCAGATTGCCGAGGTCACCGAACGGGCTGAACGTGCCGGCACGGACCGCCGCCTGGATATCGGTCACGTCGACGCCGCGTTCGGTGCGGGTACTGGTTTCGACCCGGTCGTAATTGCCGTTCACCGTCCAGCGCCAGCGGCCGATATCGCCGTTCAGCGCGAAACCGGCATTGGCGGTCGTCGTCTCGCCATTCTGGACCAGCGGGCTCGCCTCGGCATAGCGGCGGACGATCACGTCGCTGGCGAAGGGCGAGAAGGGGGTGTTGCCGGGCAGCGTCAGCGAGATGGCGGGCAGGCCGAGCAGCGATTCGGTGCGGTTATGCTCGATCCGCCCGGTCACCGTCGCCGCGACATTGCCGAAGATGCTGCGCGCATAGACGCCGTTGGCCGAGAAGCGATCGACCGCGCCCGACAGCGTGCGGTACGGCGTGGTGTCGGTGACGCGAGGCGCATTCACCCCGGCGGCGAACCCGGCCAGCGTCGGCGTGCCGTCGGGCACCGCCGCGACGGTGACCCGGGTGCCGGCCAGCGCGCTCAACGCCGGATCGATCGGCACGCCATTGGTGGTGCCGGTGACGTTGCCGATCAGGTCATAAGGCGTGCCCGACGTGTTCGGGATGATGCCGCGTTCGCTCTCCAGCAGATTGCTGGTCGTTTCCGCCTGCAGGTTCAGGTTGAAGCGCTTGTCCTGATCGATGCGGACGAGGCCGCCCTCCGCCTCGATATTGCTCGATCCGCCTTCGGTCGGCACGCTGCCCTGCAACTCCCCGGTATAGCTGCGGAAGCGCGGGCGCAGGACGAAGTTGATGACCTTCTGATCCGAGCGATAGCCATATTTCAGCGCAACTTCCTCGGGCAGGATGTCGACGCGCAGGATCGCCTCGGTCGGCAGGTCGCGGATTTCCTGGAAACCCGCCGAGCGTCGTCCGTTGACGAGGAACACCGGCTGCCCACCGCGCACCGATTGCAGCTGCGGTGCGAGTTCGGCGACCAGTTCGGCGACCGAGCTGACGCCGTAGGAACGGATATCGGCCGGCGACAATTGCAGTTCGGGCTTGATGTCACCAGGCACCGATCCGGGGGGCGGGCGGCCGGTGACGACGATCTCTTCGGCTTCGCTTTCGGTGTCGGTGCCGCCCGCGCCCGCCGGATCGGCCGGTTCACCCGGTTGCGGCGTCGTCGGCGCCTGCGCGGACGGAGTCTGGGTGGTCCCCGCTACCGGGGCGGTTGGGGCAGTCTGTGCCGCCAGCGCCGCCGGTGCCGTTCCCAATGCCAAAACCGCCAATGTCCACCGCGCCATGCGACACCCTTTTGAAACCAAAGCCGCATTGTCGCGGTCGAGGGTTGCTACGTCCCGAATGTCGCACAACTATCGCAGGTCTTGAAAATATCCGGGCCGGGTCAGCGCCGTAGCAGATAGTTCAGCCGCGCCGCCGCGATCGGCTGGTCGCGATCGTCCTGCCATGCGGTCGCGGCCACATTGGCGATGCGCGCGCCCAGCCGGGTGACGCTGCCCGCCGCCCAGATCGTCCGCTCGCGGCCGCCGCGCATATAGTCGATCGTGACGTTGATCGGCTTGATCGTCGCCGCGTCGCTGCCCAGTGCATGGCGCAGCGCGATCCACGCCGCCATCTCCAGCATGCCGCCGATCGCGCCGCCATGGACGAAGCCGGGGCGGCCGAGCAGGTCGTCGGCAAATGCCATCGCCACGATCGGATGGCCGGCATCGTCGGTGTCGAGCGTCAGCCCGAGTAGTTCGGCATAGGGCGGCAGGGTCATGCGGCGTCCAGCAGCATGAAGGTGCCCGCGACATGCGCCACCGGATCGCCCGGATCGCCGTCATGGGCGATGCCGCGCACGAACGCGACCTGCCGCGCGACGCGGTAGCATTCGCCGCGCCCGACCACCGGCGATCCGGGCGTGGCGGGCCGGAGATAGTCGAGCCGCAGGTCGAGCGTCGCCTGTGGCAGGAAGGCGCCGCGCTTCAGCCAAACGCCGACGCTGGTCGCCATGTCCATCAGCGTCAGGATCGGCCCCGATGCCAGCACGCCGCGCGCCGGATCGCCGATCAGGTCGTCGCGAAACGGCAGCAGCAGCTCGCACCAGTCCGCCCCATGCGCGCGGTAGCCGATGCCCAGCCGCGCGCCATGGCCACCAACGCGCGCCGAAAAGAAGCGGGCCGGATCGAAGCCGGGCGGAAGCGAGAAGGCGGTCATTCCACCCGCAATAGAGCCATTCGCCCGCCGGTTGAAGCATGGGCGTTCAGTTGAGCGCGATCTCCGTGACGTAGAAGGGGGCGATCGGCTTGTCGGTGGCGTTTTGCACCCACAGCCCGTCGATCTGCTTCTTGTCGGCGCCGATCCGCGCGAGCGGCAGTTCGACCTTCTTCCACCCGCTCTCGGGCAGCGTCACCGGATAGGCCTGCGCGTCGAGCGGTTTGCCGTCGACCACCGCGACGATCCGCAGCTGCTGCGTGCCGCCGTCCATCCCCTGGATCAGCATCGCGACCGACTTGTACGGCGTGGTGTCGAACGGCGCATGGTGGAGGTAGAGCGCCTGATAGGGACCGGCCTCGACCCGGATCGGCTTGCGCTGCGATCCTTGCACCTCGCTCGACAATTCGACCTTCGCCCAGCTCCAGTTTTCCCATCCGCTGCCCAGCGCCGTGCCGTACACATTGCCCACGCCCGCTTCCTGCGCGACGGCCGGAACCGCCAGCAGCGCCAGGGCAACCCACCAAGGACGCATCTTTCCTCTCCTCTCCCCTGCCGGTATCGTCCGGCTACCCCCATGCTACGCGCGCCGCGCCGGTTGAAAAGGGGGAAGTTGGGGAGTGGGATCGATGCGGGTGACGACCACGATCGCGGACGGGGTGGCACAGGTCCGCCTGACCCGCCCCAACAAGATGAACGCGATCGATCCGGCGATGTTCGACGCGCTGATCGACACGATCGAGACGCTGCGCACGTCGGCGGCGCGCTGCGTGGTGCTGTCGGGCGAGGGGCGGGCCTTTTGCGCCGGGCTGGACATGGCGAGCATGGCTGCAGGCGCGGCGGGCCTTGACCTCGCGACGCGGACGCACGGGCCGGCGAACCGGGTGCAGCAGGTGGCGTGGGGATGGCGGACGCTGCCGATGCCGGTGATCACAGCGGTCCATGGGCTGGCGTTCGGTGGGGGCTTGCAGATCATCGCCGGCGCCGATGTACGCATCGCCGCGCCCGATACCCGGTTCGCGATTCTGGAGGCGAAATGGGGGTTGGTCGCCGACATGGCGGGCTTCGCACTGTGGCGCGACACGCGCGGCGACGTGTTGCGCGAACTGGCTTTCACCGCGCGCGAGTTCGATGCGGTGGCGGCGCAGGCGGCAGGGTTCGTGACGCGGCTATCCGACGATCCGCTCGCGGCGGCGCAAGCGCTGGCCCGGTCGATCGCCGAGCGCAGCCCCGATGCGGTCCGCGCGGCCAAGCGGCTCGCCAACCTCGCCGACGATGCCGATGCCGCGACGATCCTCGCCGCCGAAAGCGCCGAACAGATCGCGCTGCTCGGCACCCCTAATCAGGTCGAGGCGGTCCGCGCCGGCATGGAGCGGCGCGCGCCGGACTTCAGCGACTGAGCCGCCAAAATCGTCGCCCCAGCGAAGGTTGGGGCCTCAAGCGGCTCTTTTCCCATGCCTCCGCCGGGAGATCCCAGCCTTCGCTGGGATGACGTCCGGTTCGGTGAAACCGGGTCAGATATCCTGGACCAGCCGCCCGTACAGTTCCGGCCGGCGATCCCGGAAGAAGCCAAACGCGGCGCGGTGGCGCTTCACCCGGTCGAGGTCGAGGGTGGCAACGATGACGCCCTCTTCCTCGCGGTCGAGTTCGGCCAGCACGTCGCCCCGCTCGTCGACGATGAACGACGTGCCGTAGAAGGTCTGACCATGTTCGGTGCCGACACGGTTGGCGGCGACCACCGGCACGACGTTCGAAACGGCATGGCCGACCATCGCGCGGCGCCACAGCCGCGCGGTGTCGAGGCTGGTGTCGTGCGGTTCGCTGCCGATCGCGGTCGGATAGAACAGCACTTCCGCCCCCATCAGCATCAGCGCGCGCGCGGTTTCGGGATACCATTGGTCCCAGCAGACGCCGACGCCCAGCTTGGCCGGGCCGTCCCATACCTTGAACCCGGTATTGCCGGGGCGGAAATAGAATTTCTCCTCATATCCCGGACCGTCGGGAATATGGCTCTTGCGATAAACGCCTTGGATGCGGCCATCGGGGTCGATCATCGCGAGGCTGTTGTAGTGATGCGGACCATCGGCTTCGAAGAAGCTGGTCGGGATATGCACGTTCAGCTCGGCGGCCAGCGCCTGCATCGCCAGCACCGCCTTATGCTCGGCCACCGGCTTGGCATTGACGAACAACCCCTCATCCTCGACGCGACAGAAATATTCGCCCTCGAACAATTCGGGCGGCAGGATGACTTGCGCTCCCTGCGCCGCCGCTTCGCGCACCAGTCGCGAGACATTGGCGATGTTGCGGTCGATATCGGTCGAGAAGCCGAGCTGGAGCGCGGCGACGGTGATCTCGGTCATGAACAGTCCTACAGCGTGACGCCGAAGCGGGCGGCGACGGGGATAGTGGCCAGATACAGCAGGATCGTGACACCGCAACCCGCCAGCAACGCCCACCAAAAATGGAGGCCGTGCCGCAACAGCGCGGGCACGATCAGGAACATGGGCAGCGAGGGCAGCACATACCAGAAGGTCGCCTCCGCATGATCGGCCAGCCGCGCCGCATCGCCGGTATCGCGCCACAGCCAGATCATGCCGAGCAGCGATACCAGCGGCAGCGATGCGACCAGCGCCCCCGCCGCCGGACTACGCCGGGCGATCAGCGCGACCGCTGCGACGATCAGCCCCGACAGCGCGGCGCGGACGGCGAACGCGATCAAGCCGCCGGAATCTGCTGGCTGATGCAGTGGAAACTGCCGCCGCCGGTCAGGATGTGATCGGCGCGCAGCCCCACGACCTGACGATCGGGGAAGATTTCGGCAAAGGCGGCGATGGCCGCGTCGTCGGTACCGGTGCCGTATAGCGGCACGACCACCGTCGCATTGCCGATATAGAAGTTCATGTGGCTGCCCGGAATGATCTCTTCGTCGGGCGACAGCACGCGGCCGGGGGAGGGGACCAGCACGACCTCGACGCCGAACGCCTTCGCCCGTGCCGCCGCATCCTGATAGATGCGCCAATTGGGGTCGTTCTCGGCCGCCTGCGGGATCGCCAGCCGGTTGGGGCCGACGAAGCGGGCGAGATTATCGACATGGCCATCGGTATGGTCGTTGAGCAGCCCGTCGCCCAGCCACAGGACGCGGTCATAGCCCAGATCCTCCCGCAGCCGCGTTTCCGCCGCCGTCTTGAAGAAGCCGGTGTTGCGATTGGGGTTCAGCAGGCATTGCTCGGTCGTCACGACAAGGCCGGTGCCGTCGCCGTCGATCGCGCCGCCCTCGACGATCCAGTCATGTTCGGCGACAGCCATGTCCCGCCCGTGGGCAAGGCGCAGGCCGATATCGTCGTCGCCGGGCAGGTCGTATTTGCCGCCCCAGCCGTTGAAGCCGAAGCGATGCGCGGTGCCGTCGCCGCCGATGATCGGGCCGGTATCGCGCAGCCAGATGTCGCCGAACGGCTCCATCGTCACCTCGGCAAAGGGGGCACGCGCGCGCGCGTCGTCGGCCGCCTCGACGGTCGCGGCGACCAGGATCACCGTCTCGCCGCGTCCCTCTGCATGGACGGCCCGGGCAAAGGCGACGACTTCGTCACGGGCGGGATCGAGGTCTTCCAGCCACAATTCGGCATGGCTGGGATAGCCGATCCATACGGCGGCGTGGGGGGCCCATTCGGGTTGCGGCGCGGTCATGCGCGCGCAGATAATGGATCGGTGCGCGCAGGAAAAGGCCCCCGATCTTGCCCGAACCGCGCCGATGGGCGATGGGGCGCCATCGCATCCCGACCCGCGCAGGAACCGAGTCCCATGAAATTCTTCGTCGATACCGCCGATACCAACGACATTCGCGAACTGGCCGAAACCGGCCTGCTCGACGGCGTCACCACCAACCCGTCGCTGATCCACAAGTCGGGCCGCGACTTTCTCGAGGTCGTGCGCGAAATCTGTTCGATCACGCCGGGCCCGGTCTCGGCTGAGGTCGTGGCGCTCGACCATGCGGGCATGATGCGCGAGGCCGAAATCCTGCGCAAACTGGCCGACAATGTCGCGGTGAAGGTGCCGCTGACCATCGACGGCCTGAAGACTTGCAAGGCGCTGACCGATGACGGCACCATGGTCAACGTCACCCTGTGCTTCTCCGCCAATCAGGCGCTGCTGGCGGCAAAGGCCGGTGCGACCTTCGTCTCGCCCTTCGTCGGGCGGCATGACGATATCGGCTTCGACGGCATGGGGCTCATCAGCGATATCCGCCTGATCTACGACAATTACGATTTCGGCACCGAAATCCTCGTCGCCAGCGTCCGTCACCCGGTCCATGTCCTCGAATCGGCCAAGCTTGGCGCCGACGTGATGACCGCGCCGCCGTCGGTGATCCGCGCGCTGGTCAAGCATCCGCTGACCGACAAGGGGATCGAAGGCTTCATGGCCGACTGGGCCAAGTCGGGCCAGACGATCGGCTGATCGGGGGGGCAGGGGCTGCGATGGACCAACTGACGCAGCCCTTGCCGCTCGCTTTCGCGACGCATTTGGCGCGCGACCGGCGGCGATCGGCGCACACCGTGCGCGCCTATGCCGCGACCGTCGAACGGCTGATCGCATTTCTGCAGGGCCATTGGGGCGGGGCGGCTGATGCCGCTGCCTTGGGTCGGATCGGCGCGGCCGACCTGCGCGCCTTCCTCGCCCGTCGGCGCGGGGAGGGCCTCGCCAATACGTCCGCCGCGCGCGAATTGTCGGCGGTGCGCGCCTTTCTCGACTTTCTCGACATCGACGCCCCCCGCCTGCGCGGTCCACGCACCGGCAAGGGCATACCGCGGCCGATATCCCCCGACGAAGCGGTCGCGCTGGCCGAGGACGTCGCCGACGAGGCCGCCGAACCATGGATCGGCGCCCGCGACTGGGCAGTGTTGCTGCTGCTTTACGGCGCGGGGCTGCGCATCGGCGAGGCGCTGTCGCTGACCGGTGCGATCCTGCCGCTGGGCGAAACGATCATGGTCACCGGCAAGCGTGACAAGACGCGGGTCGTGCCGCTGCTGCCCCCGGTCCGCGCCGCGATCGACGCCTATGTCGCGCAGCAGCCCTGGGGCACGGCGCGCGATGCCCCGTTGTTTCGCGGGGCGAAGGGGGGGCCATTGTCGGCCGGCGTGATCCGCCGATCGGTCCGCGCGGCGCGGGCGCGGCTGGGGCTGGGTGACCGCACCACGCCGCATGCGCTGCGCCACAGCTTCGCGACGCATCTCCTCGGGCGCGGCGCCGATCTGCGCTCGCTACAGGCGTTGCTGGGCCATGCCAGCCTGTCCTCGACGCAGATCTACACCGCGGTCGACGCGGCGCATCTGCTCGATGTGTATCGGAATGCGCACCCGCATGGGTAGGGTGGTGTCCGTTGCCCGGAGACGCCTGGGCAGGCGAGACCTTTGCGAAAGTTCACCAGCTATCCCCGGACCGATCCGTACCCCAGCGGAGGCGGGGGTCCAGAGCCAAGCAAAACAACGGCTGGCGCATATGGCCCTGGGTCCCCGCCTTCGCGGGGACACGGTGCGGCGGACTTCTGCAAGCGTCCCCCCGGAGGCTGGGGTCCCCGGAACGCTTCGACGCCAAACGAAAACGCCGCACCGAACCTCGGTCCGGCGCGGCGTCTCGTGGAACGCAAGGAGTCGTCGATCAGCCGGCCTGTTCGGCGAGGATCGTCAGCCCCTTGGGCGTTACCTCGGCGAACCCGCCACGGATCGCGATCCGCTCGGCCTCGCCCTTTTCGTTCCGCTGGACCAGCAGGTCGCCGTCGCGGATCGTCGACATGAACGGCGCATGGCCCTCCAGCACGCCGAAGTCGCCTTCGGTGCCCGGCACGGTGACCATGTAGACCGATTCCGACCGCACCAGCTTTTCGGGGGTCACGAGTTCGAAGTGCAGCATAATTAGAACCTCACTCCCTCTCCCCTTCAGGGGAGAGGGCAGGGGAGAGGGGGTTTCGGCCGAGAGGTTCCGACTGCCCCTCTCCCCGACCCTCTCCCCGCAGGCGGGGAGAGGGAGATGAAATTACGCGTCCTGCGCCATCTTCTGCGCCTTGGCGACGACTTCGTCGATGCCACCGACCATGTAGAAGGCCGATTCGGGCAGGTGATCGTACTCACCTTCGACGACCGCCTTGAACGACTTCACCGTGTCTTCCAGCGCGACGAACTTGCCGCTGATGCCGGTGAAGACTTCGGCGACGTGGAACGGCTGGCTGAGGAACTTCTGGATCTTGCGGGCGCGGGCGACCGTGACCTTATCCTCTTCCGATAGTTCGTCCATGCCAAGGATGGCGATAATGTCCTGCAGCGACTTGTAGCGCTGGAGCAGCGACTGGACGGCGCGGGCCGTGTCGTAATGCTCCTGGCCGACGGTGCGCGGTTCGAGAACGCGGCTGGTCGAATCGAGCGGATCGACCGCCGGATAGATGCCGAGTTCCGAGATCGCGCGGTTGAGCACGGTCGTCGCGTCCAAGTGGGCGAACGACGTCGCCGGCGCCGGATCGGTCAAGTCGTCGGCGGGGACGTAGATCGCCTGCACCGAGGTGATCGACCCCTTGTTGGTCGAGGTGATGCGTTCCTGCAGCGCGCCCATGTCGGTCGACAGCGTCGGCTGATAGCCCACTGCCGACGGGATGCGGCCGAGCAGCGCCGACACTTCCGAACCCGCCTGGGTGAAGCGGAAGATGTTGTCGACGAAGAACAGCACGTCCTGGCCTTCGACGTCGCGGAAATATTCGGCGATCGTCAGGCCGGACAGCGCGACGCGGGCACGCGCGCCCGGCGGCTCGTTCATCTGGCCATAGACCAGCGCGACCTTCGAACCCTCGCTGGTCGGATTGCCGTCGGCATCCTTGGCGATGACGCCCGCGTCGAGGAATTCGTGATAGAGGTCGTTGCCCTCGCGGGTGCGTTCCCCCACGCCCGCGAACACCGAGGTGCCGCCATGGCCCTTGGCGATGTTGTTGATCAGTTCCTGGATGAGCACCGTCTTGCCGACGCCCGCGCCGCCGAACAGGCCGATCTTGCCGCCCTTGGCATAGGGGGCGAGCAGGTCGATGACCTTGATGCCGGTGACGAGGATCGCGCTCTCGGTCGACTGGTCGACGAACAGCGGCGCCGATGCGTGGATCGGGGCGGTGGTTTCGGCGCCGACCGGGCCACGCTCGTCGATCGGCTCGCCGACGACGTTCAGGATGCGGCCGAGCGTCTTGGGACCCACCGGCACGCGGATCTGCGAGCCCGTATCGCGTACCGCCTGACCACGGGTCAGACCCTCGGTCGCGTCCATGGCGATCGTGCGGACGGTGTTCTCCCCCAGATGCTGCGCGACTTCGAGGACCAGCCGGTTGCCGTTATTGTCGGTTTCGAGCGCCGACAGGATTGCCGGCAGCTCGCCGTCGAACGCGACGTCGACGACGGCGCCGATGACCTGCGCGATCCGGCCGGTATTGTTGGTGCTGCCCTGGGGCGCGTAGGTGTCTGCGGCGGTTGCCATCACTGCTTCCTCGGTTCGGTCCCCGTCGCGGGGCGGGTAAAGGTCACGATCAGGCGGCGTCCGCCGTCGATCGGAGTACGGGTTATAACATAATCGGCACCGGGCACGCTGCCCTTGGCCGGACTTTCGGTCATGATGCCGCGCTTGACCTCGTCGCGGCCGGGCAGGCCGAGGCTGGCGAGCGGGCGGTCGACCCAGCGCACAAACTGCTCCTTCGCAAACGGGCTGGAATCGAGGTTCACAATGTCGAGCGAGAAGGCCAGCTTCTCGATCCGCTGCGCGTCGCCGGTCACCGTCAGATTGGCGGTGTTGACCGGCTTGATCGACGGGTCGGCCATCGGCGTCGGCTGTGCCGTTGCCTGCATGCCCCCCGTGGCCGCTGCGTACGGCGACAGGCGGAAGCCCATGCCGTTCAGCAGGTCGATCGTCTTGGGCGCATCGCCGAACACCGTCGCCCAGCCGCCGGTGACGAACGGCGTCGGCGTCGCGCGCGGCCGATCCGCCGCCTTGTCGGCAGCGGGCTGACCACAGCCGGCCAGCATGGCGACGAGCGCCAGCAGGACGGCGCCGCGAATCACAGCGCTTCGGCGCCCGAGATGATTTCGACCAGCTCGGTCGTGATCGCGGCCTGGCGGGTGCGGTTATATTCGATGGTCAGACGGTTGATGAGATCGCCCGCATTGCGCGTGGCGTTGTCCATCGCCGTCATCTTCGAACCCTGCTCCGACGCCGCGTTTTCGCGGATCGCCCGGTAGATCTGTACCGCGATATTGGTCGGCAGCAGACTGTCGAGGATCGCTTCCTCGCTCGGCTCATACTCGACGACCGCGTCGGCGGAAGGTTGCGAAGTTGCCAAGGAGGGAGTGGGAATCTTGACCGGAATCAGTTGTTGTTCCGTGGGTTCCTGCGTCAGCACCGTCTTGAAGGTTGCATAGAACAGGTGCGCGACGTCGAATTCGCCCGCTTCGAAGCGGCGGATCAGATCGTCGGCATAGCCCTTCGCATCGGCAAAGGTCAGCTTGCCTAGATCGCCCGGTTCGACCGCATGGACGAAGCCGTCGCGGAACTGGCGTGCCAGCACCGCGCGGCCCTTGCGACCGATCGTCAGGAACTTGACGGTCTTGCCCTGCTCCTGAAGCTCGAGCGCACGGCGGCGGGCGAGACGGGCGATGTTCGAATTGAACGCGCCGGCCAGCCCCTTGTCCGACGTCGCGACGACGAACAAATGGACCTGATCGCTGCCGGTGCCGGCGAGCAGCGGCGAGCTACCTTCGGTGACCTGTACCTTGCTGGCGAGGCTGGCGACGACCTGTTCGACGCGGCTCGCATAGGGACGACCGGCCTCGGCCGCCTCCTGCGCGCGGCGCAGCTTGGCGGCGGCGACCATCTTCATCGCCTTGGTGATCTTCTGCGTCGACTTCACCGAGCCGATGCGCAGTTTCAGGGCCTTGAGACTAGCCATTTGTCTTCCCTACTCCCTCCCGGCTTGCACGGAGAGGGTGGGGAAGAGCGGAAGTGGCAACTTCGGCCGTTCCGCTCTTCCCCTCTCCCAACCCTCTCCCCTGAAGGGGAGAGGGCTTTTGGTTATGCGAAGTTCTTTGCGAACTGGTCGAGCGCGGCCTTCAGGCCCGACTTCGCCTCGTCGCCCAGATCCTTGGTATCGCGGATCTTGGCGAGCACCTGCGGGTGGTTCGCCTTCAGGTCGGCGAGCATCGCCTGCTCGTAGCGGGTCACGTCGTTGACCGCGACCTGATCGAGATAGCCCTGCGTGCCGGCGAAGATCGAGGCGACCTGTTCCTCGAACGGCATCGGCGAGAACTGCGCCTGCTTGAGCAGCTCGGTTAGGCGCGCACCGCGGTTCAGCAGCTTCTGCGTCGAGGCGTCGAGGTCCGAGCCGAACTGCGCGAAGGCGGCCATTTCGCGATACTGGGCGAGCTCCAGCTTGATCGACCCTGCGACCTTCTTCATCGCCTTGGTCTGCGCGGCCGAACCGACGCGGCTGACCGAGAGGCCGACGTTGATCGCGGGGCGGATGCCGGCGAAGAACAGGTCGGTTTCGAGGAAGATCTGGCCGTCGGTGATCGAGATCACGTTGGTCGGGATGTAGGCCGACACGTCGCCAGCCTGGGTTTCGATGATCGGCAGCGCGGTCAGCGAGCCGCCGCCATTGGCGTCCGACATCTTGGCGGCGCGCTCGAGCAGGCGGCTGTGCAAATAGAACACGTCGCCAGGGTACGCTTCGCGACCCGGCGGACGACGCAGCAGCAGCGACATCTGACGATAGGCGACCGCCTGCTTCGACAGATCGTCGAACACGATCAGGCCGTGCATGCCGTTATCGCGGAAATATTCGCCCATCGCGGTGCCGGTGTAGGGCGCCAGATACTGGAGCGGAGCCGGGTCCGACGCGGTCGCGGCGACGACGATCGAATATTCCATCGCGCCGTTTTCTTCGAGCGTGCGCACCAGCTGGGCGACGGTCGAGCGCTTCTGGCCGACCGCGACATAGACGCAGTACAGCTTCTTCGATTCATCCGAGCCGGCGTTCGCCGTCTTCTGGTTGATGAAGGTGTCGATCGCCACCGCCGACTTGCCGGTCTGACGATCGCCGATGATCAGTTCGCGCTGGCCACGGCCGACCGGCACGAGCGCGTCGATCGCCTTCAGGCCCGACTGCATCGGCTCGCTGACCGACTGGCGCGGGATGATGCCCGGGGCCTTCACGTCGACGCGGGCGCGCTGTTCGGACACGATCGGACCCTTGCCGTCGATCGGGTTGCCGAGACCGTCGACCACGCGACCCAACAGGCCCTTGCCGACCGGCACGTCGACGATGGTGCCGGTGCGCTTGACGGTGTCGCCTTCGCGGATCGACGAGTCCGAGCCGAAGATCACGACGCCGACATTGTCGGCTTCGAGGTTCAGCGCCATGCCCTGAATGCCGCCGCCGAACTCGACCATTTCGCCCGCCTGGACGTTGTCGAGCCCGTGGATGCGGGCGATGCCGTCACCGACCGACAGGACCTGTCCGACTTCCGAAACCTGCGCTTCGGTGCCGAAATTGGCGATCTGGTCGCGGATGACCTTCGAGATTTCTGCGGCGCGGATATCCATGTTCAGCCTTTCATCGCGTGCGCGAGCGTGTTCAGTCGGGTCTTGATCGAGCTATCGATCATCTGGCTGCCGATCTTCACGACCAGTCCGCCAAGGAGAGAGGGGTCGACCTTCAGGTCGATCGCGACGTCGCGGCCGACCCGGTGGCGCAGCTGCTGGCGCAGCGCGTCGACCTGCGAATCGTCGAGCGGATGCGCCGAGACGACCTCTGCATTGGTTTCGCCACGGCTGCGCGCCGCCAGTTCGCGAAAGGCGCGGATGATCGCGGGCAGATCGCCCAAGCGACGATTCTGCGCCAGCACGCCAAGGAAGTTGGCGGTCAGCGGGTCGAGACCCAGCACCGGCACCAGCGCCGCGATGGTCCGCGCGGCATCGGTGCGGCCGATCAGCGGGCTCTTCACCAGTGCCGCCAGATCGGGCGACTCGGCAATGCCCTGCGACAGCGTCTTCAGGCTCGATTCGACCGCGGTGAGCTGGCCCTGCTGCTGGGCGAGGTCAAACAGCGCGGTCGCATAGCGGCCGCCCAGGCTCGCCTGGATCATGCCGCCGCCAGTAGTTCCGCCGGATGTCTCCACGCGCGCGTCCTTGTCAGGGGTCAATTCTACGTCCCATGCCGATGAGGAAGCTGCATCCCAACCGCCGTCGCGACCAAAAGTCGCGCCGCTGACCGGCCCATGCGCCCCCGATGGGTCGTGGGGGCCGCTAGCATCGGTGTCACGATTTCGCAAGCTTTGTGGGAGGCGCCGCGGTGGGTTGCGATTCGAGCGGAAGCTGAACGGGGGATTATCGGGCGGCAAGAAGAACGAAAACGGGTTCGCGCGGAGGGATTCGATTTGTCCCGCTCGCAACAAGTGTCATCCCAGCGAAGGCTGGGATCTCCCGGTGATGCACGCGGCAGGAACCGCGGGAGACCCCAGCCTTCGCTGGGGTGACGTGGTGGGAGACGGAGCTTCGCGCGGAACGCAACCATTCCGCGAAATCCCCGAAACTACTTGGCCGCCGTACACCGATAGACCAGCCGTTCGTTGACCTGCCCGGGCAGCGAGGTGCGAATCGCCGATTGCTGGGTCGCCAGCGCCGCGCGTGCGCCGGTGTCGGCGGCGCACGCCTTTTGCTGCACCTGTCCGCGCAGCGTACGGGCGCGTTCCATCGATTCGGCGGACAGCAGATAGCGGCTGTTGGTGTAGCTGCCGCTGACCGGATCGAAGCGCAGCACGGAGACGGTCGCGTCCTCATTCGGGACGAGGATGCGTTCCCAGCCGCCGCCCGGTGCCTCGGCATATTGGGTGCGGCCGTTCATGCAGCCATCGGCGCGCCAGTCGAAGCGCACGGTTTCGACCGGCGACAGGATGATCCGGCTGCGTTCGGGCACCAGCGTGCATTCGAGCGGCCCCGACAACGGCGTGACGCGGGTCGCGGCGGTATCCCCCGATTCGTCGGCGGCGGCGATCGCGGCCGGATCGAAATCGGGCCGCAACAGGAAGGTGGCGATCGCGCCGACGAACAGCACGGCCCCGCCGATCGCCGCCCACTTCGCCTCGCGCGTCTGTCCGCGCGAGACCAGCAACCCAGCACCGCCCGCCGCCAGCACCGCCAGCGCCAGCAGCAGCGCGGCGGCGGCGATCATGTTCTCGCGGCGTTCGGCATTGTCGGCGCGCGCCTGTTCGAGCGCGGTCGCGCGTTCCTCACGCGCGCGTTCGGCGGCGGCGCGGGCGCGCTCGCGATCCTCGATGCTCTGACGTTCGGCATCGGCGCGGTCGCGGGCATCGGCATCGGCCAGCGTCAGGCAGGGGGTGGCGATGGTCGCGACCGGCTGCTCCGCCTCACGCAAAAACGCGATCAGTTCGGCATCGGAAATGGCGAAGGCGAAGCTGGCATCGCCCTCCTCTCCGCGGGTCAGCGCCGAATTGACGCCCAGCACCCGGCCGCACGCGTCAAGCAGCGGTCCGCCCGAATTGCCGCGCGCGATGTTGGCGGTGTGGACCAGCACTGCCGTGCCCTCCAGCGTGCGATTGCCCGACAGCACGCCCTGCGAACGGACCGGCGATGTCGGCGTCACGAAATCGTCGACCGACCGTGCGGTGGCGAGGTCGACATTGCCGGGATAGCCGAGCGCGATCGCCGCATCGCCTTCGCCGACGCCGCCGGTATAGAGGGTGAGCGGCGGCAGGCGGACGCCGCTTACCTCGATCAGCGCAAGGTCGCGCGACTTGTCGATGCGCACCACGCGCCCTTCGAACGACCGGTCGCCTTCGGACGGGACGACGCCGACGACGGTATCGCCGGGATAGCGTTCCATCAGTTCGACGACGTGCGCGTTGGTGACGACGCGATTGGGCGCGACCGCAAAGCCGGTGCCGTGTTCGACATCGACCATCTCGCCATCGACCGTCGCGATCACGACGACGCGCACGACCCCACGCGCCGCCGCCGACACGTCGTCGGCGCGGGCGGGGGCGGACAGGACCAGCAGGGCGGCAAGCGCCGTCAGCCAGAGCGTCAGCCAGCGATGGAGCGAAGTCGCATTGGTAACCATGACCGCCGCCGTTTCGGCCAAAGCGCCGGGCGGCACAAGGGGTCAGGCGGTCTTGCCGTCCTTGTCCTTGTCGTCCTGGTCGTCATCGTCGTCGCTGTCGCTCGTCGTCGGTTGCGGCTTCCCGCGCCAATGGTCGAGCGCCGCCTTCGCCCCGCCATTGTCGATCAACGCGATCAACTGCTGGGCAAGGACGGCGCTGCGCCCGCCATGCGGCGAATAGGCGACCGGCCCCAGCACGCGGCGGGCCTCGTCGAGGCGGTCGGTTTCGAGCAGGACGCGGGCCGCCTGCATCCGCAGCCCGCGGTCCTGCGGCGCCAGCAGATGCGCGCGCAGCAGCGCGTCGCGGGCATTGGCGGTCGGCACCTGACCCGGCACCTGATAGGTCTGGTAATAGAGCAGCAGCGGTTCGGGGTCGTCATTCTCGATCGCGTTGGCGGCGAGGAACGATTTGCGGACGGCGCGCCACCGCTCGGGGGTCGTATCCCGCGCGGCGCGGGCCTGTGCCATCTGCGCCCTGCCGAGATAGGTATGGCCGTCGACCGATTTCGGATCGGCGGCGACGGCGCGGCGCGCGGCGGCTTCGGCGGCGGCGAAGTTGCCCGCATCATATTCGACCTCGGTGAGCAGCGCCTGCGCCGTCGCGTCGTTCGGATAGGGGGCGGCGGCCCGCTGGGCCAGCGGGAGCAGCGTCAGCGCCTGTGCCCGGTCGACGCCGCGCTTGGCACGGATGCGGACCGGCATCATCGCCGCTTCCGCCCGGGTCAGCGCGCGGACGGTGACATCGGCCTTGGTGATCGTCCCCGGCGGCATGATCGAATAGCGCAGACCCGAGCGGACATAGCGCGCCAGATCGCGGTCGAGCTGTGTCAGGTCGCCGAACACCGCCGCGGCCTTGGTCGCGCTTTCGCCGCTAGCGACCGCGCGCATGAACTGGTCCATCTGTCCCCGGCGGGCCGAATCGAGCAGCATCATATGGGTCAGCGCCCAGCCGCCGGCATAGAGCGCGCCGCGATCGATCTTGTTCGCATCGCCGGTCAGCAGCGTCGTCGCCGACACCGGCATCCCGGTCTGGAACTGGCGCGCCCGGTACATGGGCGGGCGTGCGACCTCGATCGATCCGTCGTCGCGCAGCCGCGTCGGCGCGAAGAATTCGGCGAAGCCCTCGACGAACCAGCTCGGAAACGCCGCTTCGGCCCAGTTCGACAGCATGAAGTGATGGGTATATTCGTGGAACAGCACCTGTTGCGGATCGATGCCGGTCGTGCTGATGCCGCTATATTCGGGCACGAACGCGACCGATCCGGCGGCACGCGGGATGTAAAAGCCCGCGACATTGCGCTGCCCGACCAGCTTGGTGATCGTCGACAGGTCGCCGGTGACGTACACGTTCACCCGGTTCGGCACCGCGATCGGTTCGGCCGGCATCTTGGTCAGCAGGCGCAGCACCCGGTCGAACCGTTCGAGCCGTTCGGCATAGCGGGCGACCTCGGCCGCCGGATCGTCGGCATAGACGATGAAATGGTCGGAGCGCGCCTCATGCCATTCGGCCTGCGCCGCAACCGGCCACAGCGCCATCAGCGCCGCCAACGCCACGCGAATCATACGCCACTCCCACGCCGTTCGTCCGTATGGGGTAGCGAGGCTCCATGACCGCGCCAAGACGGCGGATCAGACGAAACTATAGGGATCGATATCGACCGCGACGCGGACCTTGGCGCTCCAGTCCACGCCGTCGAGCCAGTCGCGGATCACGTCCTGCACGTCGAGTGCGCGAGTGGCGTGGACCAGCAGGCGGAAGCGGTGACGCCCGCGCAGCATCGCCAGCGGGGCGGGGGCGGGGCCGTAGACGTGGCAGCCCTCGACCTGCGGCGCGGCGCGGCCGATCGCGCGGGCGGTCGCCTCCGCCGCGCCCTTGTCCTCCGACGACACGATGATCGCGGCATAGCGGCCGAAGGGGGGCACGCCCGCTTCCTCGCGCGCCTCGGTCTCGGCGGCATAGAAGCTGTCGGCATCGCCCGAGATCAGCGCCTGCATCACCGGGGCGGAGGGCTGGGTCGTCTGGATATAGACATGGCCGGGCTTGGTCCCGCGGCCCGCGCGCCCCGCGACCTGTGCGATTTGCTGGAAGGTACGTTCGGACGCGCGCAGGTCGCCGCCCTGCAGCCCCAGATCGGCATCGATCACCCCGACGCAGGTGAGGTTGGGAAAGTGATAGCCCTTCGTCACCAGCTGCGTGCCGACGACGATGTCGATGTCGCCGGCCTCCATCCGCCCGACGAACTCCGCCGCCTTGGCCGGGGACCAGATGGTGTCGGAGGTGACGATGGCGATCTTGGCGGTCGGCCACAGCGCGGCGGCTTCGTCGGCAATCCGCTCGACGCCGGGGCCGCAGGCGACCAGCGCATCCTCGGCCTGGCATTCGGGGCAGGCGCGCGGGGTGGGGATGACATGGCCGCAATGATGGCAGGACAGCCGGTGGATCAGCCGGTGCTCGACCATCCACGCGGTGCAATTGGGGCATTGGAAGCGATGCCCGCATGACCGGCACAATGTCAGCGGCGCATAGCCGCGCCGGTTGAGGAACAGCAGCGCCTGTTCGCCGCGCGTCAGCGTCTCGTCGATCGCCTTGACCAGCGGCGCGGCGATCCAGCGGCCACGCTCGGGCGGTTGCTCGATCAGGTCGATCGCTTCGATCGTCGGCAATTGCGCCTTGCCATAGCGGCCGGGCAGCTTGACCTCGGTGTAGCGGCCCTGCGCGACCTGTTGCCGCGTCTCGATAGCCGGGGTCGCGCTGGCGAGGATCACCGGGCATTTCTCGAACAGCCCGCGCATCACCGCCACGTCGCGGGCGTGGTAATGCACGCCCTCTTCCTGCTTGAAGCTGGTCTCGTGCGCCTCGTCGACGACGATCAGCCCCAGATCGGCATAGGGCAGGAACAGCGCCGAGCGCGCGCCGACCACGACCTTTGCCTGTCCCGACGCGATCGCGCGCCACGCCCGGCGGCGCTGAGTCGAGCGCAGGTCGCTGTGCCACGGCACCGGTTCGCAGCCGAAGCGTGCGGTGAAGCGTTTTAGGAACGGTTCGGTCAGCGCGATTTCGGGGAGCAGCACCAGCACCTGTCGCCCCGCCGCGATCGCCGTCGCTACGCCCTCGAAATACACCTCGGTCTTGCCCGATCCGGTGACGCCGTCGAGCAGGAAGGGGTGGAAGGCGTGCGCCTCGACCGCCCCCGTCAGCATGTCCGCCGCCGCGCGCTGGTCGGCGGACAGTTCGGGGCGGTGATGGTCGGGATCGGGTTCGCCATAGGGCTGGTCGATATCGACCGATACCGCCTCGATCGCGCCGAGCTTGACGAGGCCGCGGATGACCGCATCGGACACATCGGCGATGGCAGCCAGTTCGCGCACCAGCCCGCGCCGCTCGCCGATCCGCTCCAGCGCCTGTTGCCGCTGCGGGGTCAGCCGGTCGGGTATCTCGCCGGTCGCGCGATATTCGATGGCGAGCTTCGCCCCCTCCAGCGCGGAGTTCGACGCGAGGCACATGCGCAGCACCGATGCCGGCGCCGCGAGGTAATAGCCCGCCGTCCACTCGACGAGCCGCCGGAGCGGCGCGGCGATCGGCGGCACGTCGGCAACGCCCAGCAACGGGCGCAGGCGGTTGTCGCCAACCTCCTCGGTCGCCAGCCGTTCGGCATCCCACACCACGCCCAGCAGCTGGCGGGGGCCGAGCGGGGCGGTGACGATCGAGCCGGGCTCGACGGCCATGCCGTGCGGCACGCGGTAGTCGAGCGGCCCGAGCGCGGCATTGAGCAAGAGAACGCGGGCGCGGGACATGGCGCGCTAGATAGGGTGGGCGGGGGCGGATGGAAATCCATCACGCCCCGCCCGCAAGCGGGGAGGCGGTTACAGCGCCAGCCGCGCGGTCACCCGGATGTCGCGCCCGGCGAGCGGCGCATAGTCCTTGAGGAAGCTCGCATGGCGGCGCGCCTCGACGTCGAAGAGGTTGTTCGCCGACACCATGAACGTCGTCTTGCTGTCCTGCCCGAACGGCCGCAGCGATACCGACGCGTTGACCATCGTATAGGCCGGCGTCGTCGTCTCCAGATCGGCGACGCGGTCCTGTGCGGTCACATGCTCGACCTCGCCGCGCAGCTGCACCAGCCGGCCCTGCGCCTCTATGCCGCCCAGCACGCGCAGCGGCGGGATGCGCGGGGCGGGGCCGCGATCGACGATCGTCGCGCGGGTATAGTCGGCCAGACCGTCGAGGTTGATCGCTGTCTCCCCAATCCTCGCCAGCCGCGCCGACGCCTCCGCCTCGAAGCCCCATAGCCGGGCATCGGCCTGTTGATACTGGAACACCGGCAGTTCGTCCTGCTCGGCACCGGTCGGGTTCTCGTAGATGAAGTTGCGGAACCAGTTGTGATAGGCCGACAGGCCGAAGCTGTAGCCGTCGCCCGATCCCTTCAGCGTCGCTTCCAGCCCGTCGCTGATTTCCTTGGCAAACAGCGGATTGCCGATCTCGAACGCCTGCGTGCCGGCATGCGGGCCGTTGGCGAACAGTTCCTCGGCCGAGGGCGCACGTTCGGTATGGCTGGCGTTCAAGCCGAAGCGGACATTGTCGGCCAGCCCGACACTGGCGCCGAGCGAGCCGGAGAAGCTGTTGAAGCGGCGGCGGATATCGTCGGTGCCCAGATCGATATCGGCGGCGGCGCGGGCGGTCGAATATTCATAGCGTCCGCCCGCTTCGGCGCGGAATGCGCCCAGATCGAACGATTGCAGCGTGAACAGGCCGAATTGCTGCGTCTCGCTCTTGGGAATGAATTTCTCTTCGCCGACGATGTTCAGGTCGCGGATATACATCTGCCCGCCGAACGCGCCGCGCCATGCGCCGCGTGCCGCCTGCACCGCCTCGACCCGCGCTTCCAGCCCGCGATTGTAGAAGCTGGTGCCGATCTCGCCGGTGTCCTCGATCTCGTCATGGCGGTAATCGGCGATGCCGCCGCGCACGCGCAGCCGCTCGACAAAGCCGTCGCCGGTATCGACCTCGGCGCGCATGTCGGCGCGGGTCTGGCGGACGTGCAGCGTCACCTGTTCGTGGCTGTGGCCTTCTTCTTCGCCCTCTTCTTCGCCTTCATGGTCGTGGTCGGCGACGTCGAACCGCTCGGGCACGCCGTAGCGATTGTCGAGATGGCTGACCGAGAAGCCGAGATTGCCGGTCTCGGTCACGATCGCCGCACCGCCGGCCACTTCCCACATCTTCGACTGCGAATTGGGCAGGCGGCCGCGCAGGTCGGCCAGCTCGCGCACCTCCGCCTCGTCGCTGGCCGCCGCCTGTTGGCGCAACGGCCGCGACAACAGATAGCCGCCGGTGCGCAGATCGTCGGTCTGTCCGAAGGTGCCGTCGAGGTGGAACACGACCCTGTCGGTCACCGGCACATCGACCGCCGCCGATCCGGTCCGCTCGTTCGCGGCCGATCCATAGGTGCCGATCGCGTCGACATGGATCGGTTCGGTCGGCACCCGGCGCGGGATGCGACTGTCGATGACGTTGACCACGCCGCCGATCGCCGACGATCCGAACAGCAAAGCGGAGGGGCCGCGCAACACCTCGATCCGGTCCGCGGTCAGCGGGTTGATCGCGACGGCATGGTCGACCGAGGTGTTCGACACGTCGAAGCTGCCGATGCCGTCGGTCAGCACGCGCACGCGTTCCCCTTGCAGACCGCGCAAGACGGGGCGCGAAGCGTTGGGGCCGAAGCTGGTCGCCGAGACGCCCGGCTGGCGCGCCAGCGTCTCGCCAATGGTCGGGCGCAGTTCGCGGGTCAGTTCCTCGCCGCTCAGCACGCTGGTGCCCGACAGGATGTCGGCCTGGTTGCGGGCATAGGGGGCGGTGATGATGATCTCGGGCGGGGCGTCGCGGTGATAGTCGTCGCCGGTCGCCGGCGTGGCGGTCGTCTGGGCGAAGGCGGCGGCGGGAACGAACAGGGCGGCGCTCGACAGCCACAGGGCGGCACGGACCATTTGATACGACTCCGAAGTACAGTGATCCGTGCCGCTACCGCAATATGATACAACGTATCAAGTGTCTTGTGCGGTGCAACGGCGGCTCGCCAGCCATCGGCTTGCACGGCATGGCGTTTTTGACGAAGGTCGTGGTCATGACCATCGACGCCTCCGACCAAGCCTCAGATACCGACACCGGCGACGATCGCCGTTACCGGGCGCCCGCGCTCGAAAAGGGGCTCGATATCCTCGAACTGCTCGCCGGCTGTGCGACGCCGCTGACGCTGACGCAGATCGTGCAGCGGCTGGGGCGGTCGCATGGCGAATTGTTCCGCATGGTGCAGGTGCTCGAATATCGCGGCTATCTGACCAGCGAGGCGGGCGGCGAGGGCTATAGCCTGAGCGACCGGCTGTTCTCACTCGGCATGAACCAGCCGCGCACCCGCTATCTGATCGAGGTCGCGCTGCCCGAAATGCGGCGGTTGGCGCAGGAGACCGGCCAGTCGTGTCATGTCGCGGTCCATACCATGGGCGACATGGCGGTGGTCGCGCGGATGGAATCGGCCGAACAGCTCGGCTTTTCGGTGCGCGTCGGCTATCGCCGGCCGTTGTTGCAGGCGGCGTCGGGGGCGGTGCTCTATGCCTTTCAGCCCGACGACGTCCGCGCCCGCTGGGAAAAGCTGCTCGACCCGCAGCCTGATGCCGAGACGCTGGCCGCGTTCCGCACGCATGCCGACGAAATCCGTCAGCGCGCGGTCGAACGCACCCCCAGCCGCTTCGTCAGCGGCGTGACCGACCTGTCGGCGCCGATCCTGCGCGGCGGTGCCGCGGCAGCGGCGCTGACCATGCCCTATCTGGCGAAGCTCGGCGAACCCGATGCGATCGACGCGGCGGCGGCGGCGGTGCAGGCGGCGGCGGCGCGGATATCGGCGCAGTTGGTGGACGACGACCATCATCCTTGAGGGGGATCGGCCTCGTCGGCAGCCATGATGAGACGCTTTCCGGTTGCAAGCGAAAATCCGTTCATATATGAAAACGTCTACGGCACCCGATAGGCGGTGACCGGGACGGGGCGGATCGATCATCACCACCGATGCCCCCATGGGGGCTGCGCATGACGATCATCACCCGGTTATCGGTCCATGACATCCGGTTTCCGACCTCGACCTTCCTCGACGGGTCGGACGCGATGAACCCGGAGCCGGACTATTCGGCGGCCTATTGCATCCTTGAAACCGATACGCCGGGCCTCGAAGGCCATGGCCTGACCTTCACCATCGGGCGCGGCAACGACCTGTGCTGCGCGGCGATCGCGACGCTGGCGCCGCTGGTCGAGGGACTGTCGCTCGACGATATCCGCAACGACGGCGCGGGCTTCTGGCGGCGGATGACCGGCGACAGCCAGCTGCGCTGGGTCGGCCCGGAAAAGGGGATCATCCACCTCGCCACCGGTGCGGTCGTCAATGCGGTGTGGGACCTGCTCGCCAAGGCGGCGGGCCTGCCGCTATGGGACTATATCGGTTCGATGTCGGCCAGCGAGATCGTCGGCCTGATCGACTTCCGCTACATGACCGACTGCATCACCCCCGACGAAGCGGTCGCGCTGCTCGAGGAACGCGCGATCGGCAAGGCGGAGCGGCGGGCGACGCTGCTGACGGAGGGCTATCCGGCCTATACCACTTCGCCCGGCTGGCTCGGCTATTCGGACGAGAAGCTGGTCCGGCTGTGCCGTGAGGCGGTGGCCGATGGATTCACCCATATCAAGCTGAAGGTCGGCGGCGATCCCGAAAACGACCAGCGGCGCGTGGCATTGGCGCGCGAGACGATCGGGCCTGACATCGACCTGATGATCGACGCCAATCAGGTATGGGAGGTGTCCGAGGCGATCGAGCGGGTCAACGCGCTTGCCTTCGCCAAACCGCGCTTCATCGAGGAGCCGACCTCGCCCGACGATGTCGAGGGGCACCGCGCGATCCGCGAAGGGGTGAAGCCGGTCCAGATCGCGACCGGCGAGATGTGCCAGAACCGCATCGTCTTCAAACAGTTCATCATGCGCCACGCTCTCGACGTGGTGCAGATCGACGCCTGTCGCCTGGGCGGCGTGAACGAAGTGCTCGCGGTGCTGCTGATGGCGGCGAAGTTCAACCTCGCCGTTTGGCCGCATGCCGGGGGCGTCGGGCTGTGCGAATATGTCCAGCATCTGTCGATGATCGACTATCTGTGCTTTTCGGGCGTGAAGCACGACCGCGCCGCCGAATTCGTCGATCACCTGCACGAACATTTCGTCGACCCCTGTGTGGTCGAGAAGGGCGCGTATCGCGCGCCGAGCCGGCCCGGCTATTCGATCGAGATGAAGCCAGAATCGAGGGAAGCGCATCGCTGGCAGCGGGCCTGACCGGAAGCTCTCCGCCTTGACGAGGGAGGGGCGTCCCAGCCCCGCGACAAATTGCGACAACTCACGCATTGCGTCGCGCGACGCCAAGCGTATGAAAACGGTTCACGAAACTTTCGGGTGTCCGGTCGGTGATACGGTCGGCGCATCCGTGTCGTATTCCGTCGTAAAGGTTGCCGCCTTGATCCGATCCGCGTCGTCGCGCGTTCGCCCGTGCCTGTTGCTGCTGTCGTTCGCCCTGCTCCTGTCGGGTTGCGGCAGCGGCGGTGACCAGAAGGACAAAGGCAAGAACGGCCGCGGCAATCAGGGGCCGGCTGCGGTCGGCTTCGTCGTGGTCCAGCCGACCAGCGTCGCCCAGACCGCCGACCTCGCCGCGCGGGTCGTCGCCTTCCAGCAATCCGAAGTCCGTCCGCAGGTCGCGGGGCTGATCCGCCGCCGCTTCTTTACCGAAGGCGCGCTGGTCCGCGCCGGACAGACGCTCTACCAGATCGACCCGCGCCTCTATCGCGCACAGGCCAACGAAGCGGTCGCGAACCTGAACAGCGCACAGGCCAATGCCGAGGCGACGCGGGTCCGCGCCGAACGCTTCCGCCCGCTGGCCGAGATCGAGGCGGTGAGCCGCCAGGACTATACCGACGCCGCCGCACAGGCGCGTCAGGCCGCCGCCGCCGTCGAACAGAGCCGAGCGCAGCTCGAAACCGCCCGCGTCAACCTGTCCTTCACCAACGTTCCCGCGCCGATCACCGGGCGGATCGGGCGCAGCTATTTCACCGAAGGCGCGCTGGTCACCACCAACCAGACCGATCCGCTGGCGGTGATCCAGCGGCTCGACCCGATCTTCGTCGATATCCAGCAATCGGCCGCCGACCTGCTGGCGCTGCGGCGGCAACTGGCGAGCGGCGGGGCGGTGCCGGCATCGGCAGCGGTGCGCCTGACCCTCGAAGACGGCAGCGATTTCGGACAGACCGGCACCGTCCAGTTTGCCGAGGTGATGGTCAATGCCCAGACCGGAACGGTGACGCTGCGCGCCCGCTTCCCCAACCCGCAGGGGGTGCTGCTGCCCGGCATGTTCGTCCGCGCCAAGTTCGCGCAGGCGATCGACCAGCGCGCCATCCTCGTGCCCCAACAAGCGGTGAAGCGCGATCCGCGGGGCCAGGCGACGGTCTTCGTCGTCGGCCCGAACGACACCGCCGTGCAGAAGACGGTGCAAGCCGATCGCACACAGGGCCAGTTCTGGGTCGTGACCGCGGGCCTCAATCCCGGCGACAAGGTGATTACGCAAGGCACCGCCAACCTGCGCCCGAACGCGAAGATCAAGCCGGTCCCGGCGAACGCGCCGCAACGAATCCAACCGAAACCCGCCGGCGACCCTGCGTCCGCGCCCGCCAAGGCCGGATAAGCCATGTCCCGCATTTTCATCGATCGCCCGATCTTCGCTTGGGTGATCGCGATCATCACCATGCTGGCCGGGCTGGGCGCGATCCTGTCGCTGCCCATCGCGCAATATCCCGACGTCGCCCCGCCGCAGGTCAACATCCGCGCCACCTATCCCGGCGCCAATGCCGAGACGATCCAGAATTCGGTGACGCAGATCATCGAACAGCAGCTGACCGGCATCGACGGCCTGCTCTATTTCAGTTCGCAAAGTTCGTCGCGCGGGCAGGTGACGATCAGCGCCACGTTCGACAAGGGCGTCGACCCCGACATCGCGCAGGTGCAGGTCCAGAATCAGGTGCAGCAGGCGCTGTCTCGCCTGCCGCAACAGGTCCAGCAACAGGGCATCCGCGTCACCAAGTCCAATCCCGACTTCCTGATGATCGTCGGCATCTTCGACGAAACCGACCAGCGCACCAATGGCGATGTGTCGGACTTTATGGAGGCGAACCTGGTCGAGCCGCTGGCGCGGATCAACGGCGTCGGCGAAACCAACGTGTTCGGGTCGCAATATGCAATGCGCATCTGGCTCGATCCGGCGAAGCTCGCGTCCTTTTCGCTGATGCCAGGCGACGTCATCACCGCGATCCAGAACCAGAATACCGAAGTCGCCGCGGGCGAACTGGGCGGCCAGCCGTCCGGCCCCGAACAGCAGCTGAACGCGACGGTCACCGCCCAGTCGCGGCTCCAGACGCCGGCGCAGTTCAAGGCGATCATCCTGAAGACGCTGCCCGACGGATCGACCGTCCGCCTGTCGGACGTGGGGCGGATCGAACTAGGGCAGGAAAATTACGCGGCGCTGAGCCGGGTCAACGCCCATCCCGGCGCCGGCCTCGCCATCAGCCTCGCACCCGGCGCCGACGCGCTGGAGACCGCCGAACTGGTCAAGGCCGAGGTCGAGCGGCAATCGGCCAACTTCCCCGCCGGCCTGACCTATGCCTATGCCAACGACACCACCGCCTTCATCAAGCTGTCGATCGAGGAAGTGGTCAAGACGCTGGTCGAGGCGGTCATCCTGGTCGTCATCGTCATGTTCGTGTTCCTGCAAAGCTGGCGCGCGACGCTGATCCCGACGATCGCGGTGCCGGTCGTGCTGCTCGGCACGTTCGGCGTCTTCTATCTCGCCGGCTTCTCGATCAACACGCTGACACTGTTCGGCCTCGTCCTCGCCATCGGCCTGCTGGTCGACGACGCGATCGTCGTGGTCGAGAATGTCGAGCGGTTGATGGAGGAGAATCCCGACCTCACCCCGCGCGAAGCCACCATCAAGTCGATGGAGGAGATTCAGGTCGCGCTGATCGCGATCGGTATCGTCCTGTCGGCGGTGTTCCTGCCCATGGCGTTTTTCGGCGGGTCGACCGGCGTCATCTATCGCCAGTTTTCGGTGACGATCGTCGCGGCGATGATCCTGTCGGTGCTGGTCGCGCTGATCCTGTCGCCCGCGCTCACCGCGACGCTGCTCAAGCAGAAGAAGCGCGGCGAGGACGGCAGCCTCGAAGGCGGCTGGCTGGAGCGCAAATTCCCGCGCGTCGCGCATGTCGGCGAACGGCTGCGCAACGGCTTCAACACCCGGTTCGATCGCGGGGTCGAGAAATACGAACGCGGCGTCGTCCATGTCATCGACCGGAAATGGCTGTACCTGCTGCTCTATGCGGCGGTGCTCGCCATCCTTGTCCTGCTGTTCGTCCGCCTGCCGACCAGCTTCCTGCCAACCGAGGATCAGGGCGCGGCGCAGATCCGCTTCCAGCTGCCCGCCGGTTCGACGCGCGGCCGTACCGAGGAGGTGCAGCGCTCGGTCGAACAATATCTACTGACCCATGAGAAGAACAATATCCGCACGATCCTGACCGTCGCCGGCGGGGGTGGCGGCACCTCGGGTCAGAATACCGGACAGGGCTTCATCAACTTCACCGACTGGGCCGATCGCAAGGGCAAGGAAAATGGCGCCGACGCGATCGTCGACCGCGCCTCGTCCGCCTTCCGCAACTTCCGCGATGCACAGGTCTTTGCGCTGCTGCCCGCCGCCATCCGCGGGCTGGGGCAGTCGAACGGCTTCACCATGGAGCTGCAGAATGCCAGCGGCATGAGCACCGCGCAATTCGCCGAGGCGCGCGACAAGCTGCTTGCCGCCGCCAACGCCGATCCGATGCTGACCGGCGTACGCCTGTCCGAACTGCCCGACATCGCGACGCTGAACGTCGATATCGACCAGCAGCGCCTGTCGACGCTGGGGCTGACGCAAGGCGACGTCAACAACACGCTGTCGACCGCATGGGGCGGGCGCTACGTCAACGACTTCATCGACCGTGGCCGGGTGAAGCGCGTGTTCGTACAGGGCGACGCCCCCTATCGCAGCGAACCCGGCGACCTGTCGCAATGGTTCGTGCGCGGCAGCAACGGTCAGATGGTGCCCTTCTCCTCCTTCTCGCGCACCGGCTGGACGGTCGCGCCGACCACCCTCTCGCGCTTCCAGGGTCTGCCCTCGTTCGAATTTCAGGGGCAGGCGGCGTCGGGCGTCAGCTCGGGCGAGGCGATGGACCGCATCGCCGAACTCGCCTCGCAAATCCCGGGGACCAGCGTCGCCTGGGCCGGGCTGTCGTTCCAGGAACGGCTGTCGTCGGGACAGGCGCCGCTCCTGTACGGCCTGTCGATCCTCGTCGTGTTCCTGTGCCTCGCCGCGCTCTATGAAAGCTGGTCGATCCCGATCGCGGTGCTGCTGGTCATCCCGCTCGGGCTGATCGGCGCGATCGCGTTCGTGACGCTGCGGGGTCTTGAGAACGACGTCTATCTCCAGATCGGGTTGCTGACGACGATGGGGCTTGCCGCCAAGAACGCGATCCTGATGATCGAATTCGCCGAACAGGCCGAAAAGAAGGGCGCGCGCGTCATCGATGCCGCGCTGGAGGCGGCGCGCATCCGCCTGCGCCCGATCCTGATGACCTCGCTCGCCTTCATCTTCGGCGTGTTGCCGCTCGCCATCTCAACCGGCGCGGGCGCGAACAGCCGCATCGCCATCGGCACGGCCGTGATCGGCGGCATGTTCACCGCGACGGTGCTGGCGATCTTCTACATCCCGCTCTTCTTCGTGCTGGTCCGGCGCGGCGTGCGCGACGGCCTCGCCAAGCTGCGTGGCAAGAAGCAGGCGGAGGCGTCGGCATGAAGCGGCTGACCCTCGCGTTGCCGGCGCTGCTGCTGGCGGGCTGTTCGATGACCCCGGCCTATGAACGGCCACAGGCGGTAGTGCCGCCCTCGTGGCCGGTCGGCGACGCCTATCTGCGGCAGAGCGAGGCGGCGCTGCCGGCGCTCACCTTCGAACAGGTGTTCACCGATCCGCGGCTGCGCACGCTGGTCGGGCAGGCGCTGGTCAACAACCGCGATCTGCGCATCGCTGCCGCCAATATCCGCGCTGCCCGCGCGCAATATCGCATCCAGCGCGCCGACCTGTTCCCGCAGGTCGATGCGTCAGGCCGCTACAGCTATCGCGGCACCGGCAACGGTGCCACGACCGTCGCCATCCCCGGTACGGGGACGGGCGGCACCGGGACCAGCCAGCCAGGCACGGGCACCGGCACGGGGGGAACCGGCGGCACCGGCGGCACGATCGTCACCAGCGGCCGCTCGCCAAGCAGCTTCTCGCTCGACCTCGGCGCGACCGCGTTCGAACTCGACCTGTTCGGCCGCATCCGGTCGCTGACCGAGGCCGAACAGAATCGCTATTTCGCCACCGAGGCCGGCGCGCGCGCGACCCGCCTGACGCTGGTCGGCGACATTGCAGAGGCATGGGCGGCCTATGGCGCCGATCGCAGCCTGATGACCATCGCCGAGGCGACGGCGGCGAGTGCGCGGCGCAGCGTCAGCCTGACCCGCGCCCGGTTGCAGGGCGGCGTCGCGCCGCGCACCGATCTACGCCAGGCCGAACAGATCCTTGCCACCGCCGAAAGCGACCTTGCCGAACAGCGTACGCAATTGGCGCAGGATATTAACGCGCTGCAATTGCTGGTGGGCGCGCCGATCGATCCGGCGCTGCTGCCCGCATCGATCGACATCGTGCTGCCGACCATCGCCGACCTGCCGGCCGGAGTCGATTCGGGCATCCTGCTGCGCCGGCCCGACGTGGTGCAGGCCGAATATGAACTGCTCGCCGCCAATGCCGATATCGGTGCGGCGCGCGCGGCGCTGTTCCCGCGCCTGTCGCTGACCGGGTTGGTCGGTTTCGCCAGCGACGCGCTGCGCACGCTCTTCACCGGCGGCGCGTTCAACTATTCGGTCGCCCCTTCGCTCAGCTACCCGATCTTCCGCGCCGGGGCGGGACGCGCCGAGGTGGAGTTCAGCCAGGCGCAGCGCGACGCATTGCTCGCCACCTATGAACGCACCATCCAGTCGGCGTTCCGCGAGGTGTCGGACGCGCTCGCCCGGCAGGGCACGATCACCGAACAGACCCGCGCCGACCGCGCCAATCTGCTCGCCGCGCAGGACACGTTCCGCCTGACCGAGGCGCGCTATCGCGGCGGGATCGACACCTTCCTGTCCAGCCTCGACGCGCAGCGCTCCTATTACACCGCACAGCGCCGGCTGGTCGCGACGCAACTGATCGCGGCGACCAACCGGGTGACGTTGTACCGGACGCTGGGCGGCGATTCGCTGCTGGAGGCGGGGCCGAACGGGCCGGTGCCGGTGGCTACGCCCGCTCCCTGAACGCCTCCGCAATCGTCATCCCAGTGCAGGCTGGGATCTTCCCGTTATCGATCGCGCGCCTCGCCGCACGAGACCCCAGCCTGCGCTGGGGTGACGCGGATGGAGCGTGGCGGCCCTCACGCCGCCAGCCAAACCCCCGCCGGGTCGTCATCATTCGCCGCCTTGCGTAGGACCCGTACCCGCCGCGTCCGCCGGCTGCGCCCGCGCGACAGCCACCGCGCGACCCACAGCCGCACTGCGCTACCGCGCACCGCGCCTGCCACCGCGAATGCGGCCAGCATCGCGTCGAGATACGCGGCGACATCGATCACCGCCAGCATGCCGGCCAGCTCGGGCGCGCCCATCGCCGACACGATAAGCATGTCGCCGCCCATCCACAGCACCGTGCCGGTCACCGCCGATACCATCACGAACAACAACCAATGCCCCGGCGTCAGCGCGGCCAGCCGCCGTGCCGCCGGCACGACCAGCAGCGCCGCCAGCCCACGTGCCAGGGGCAGTTCGGGCCACCACCGCAATATGGCGATACAGGCAATCAGGACGGCACCGACGATCAGCATATATTCCCCCTCCGTAACGACATGGGGATCCGATCGACGTCCGTAAAGGTCAGCCGCCGTCGACGACCAGGTCGACCGACGTGCCGCGTCCCTCGGGCGACAGGAACACCGCATAGGCCGCATCGCCGCGCGTCCCGCCCAGCACATGCTGTTCGCCATCGGCCTGATGCTCGGCCGAATAGCCGCCCTTCGTCGCGCGGGTGTAGAACCAGTCGACCATCTGCCCGACCGGCTGCGCGATCACGAAGCTGACCACGCGCAACCGGCAGCCATCGGCATCGGTCCCGGCCGCTTCGGTCACCCGCGCATCGGGATGCAGCGCGAACGCGGCGGGCAGGCGATTGGCCCAGCCCGCCGAATAGCCGACCTTGTTCGCGCATTGCCGGTTGCCGCCGCGCTGCACGCTGGCGAGCTCGGCCAGCGTCAGTGCCTCGCGCCCGCCCTTGCACGACGGACAGGCGCCGGGTGCGGGTGCGGATTGCAGCGCTTCGTCCGTCGCCGCGCTGCCGGCGGCGATGGTCGGGGCGGGGGCGGCGGCGCTGTACGGCCGGTCGGGCGGGCGCACCGCGTCGCCATTGGCCTGGGACGTCAGCGTCGGATCGACCATGATCTGGTCCTGCAACGCCGCGGTCACCGCCGGATCGGTCGCGTTCGTCTGGGTCAGTTGCGCGTCGAGCGTGTCGAGGCCGTTGTCGGGCGCGTTCGCTCCACCGCAACCACCCAGCAGCAACAGGATCGCGAAGGGCAGGGAACGAATCATCGACGGGCGGCTCCGGTGGACGGTCGGCGGCGACCTTATCGATCACCGATTAAGATTCCCTCGTAGTGCAAAAAACCATTGCTGCCATTGCTCGATGGCGGCCGGGGGGCCATGTCCTGTCCCATGCTGAACATATTCTCGATCCTGATCGGCCTCGTCGCGCTGGTGCTGGCCATCCCCGCGCTGATCCCCGTCATCTCGCTGATGAACTGGATCGTGTTTCCGATCGCGCTGGTCGGCTTCGTCGTTGGGCTGTTGTCGTCGAAGACGTCGGGCCGCAACTTGAACATCATCATCCTGATCGTCAGCGGCCTCCGCCTGTTCCTGACCGGCGGCCTGATCTGACGTCGTGAGCGAAGGGGTGGACCGGCAGGGGCTGGCGTTCGGCGTCGGCGCCTATGTCCTGTGGGGCCTGCTGCCCCTGTATTTCCGGGTGCTTGGGCCGATCGACGCGGGTGAGATCGTCGCGCAGCGCGTGCTGTGGTCGGCGCTGCTGGTCGCGGGGATCGTCATCGCGGTCCGGCGCGGTGCGCTGCTGCGCGCGGCGTTCACCGATCCGAAGGCGCTGGCCAATCTGGTCGCCAGCGCTGGCTTCATCGCGATCAACTGGCTGGTCTATGTCTGGGCGGTGCTGCACGGACAGGTGCTGGCCGCCAGCCTCGCTTATTTCCTCAACCCGCTGCTCAACGTCCTGCTCGGCGTCGTCCTGCTCGGCGAACGCATGAACCGGACGCAGGGACTCGCGGTCGCGCTGGCCGGGGCGGGGGTGGCGCTGTTCGCGTTCGGATCGTCGTGGATCGCGCTTGGCATCAGCCTCAGCCTCGCGATCAGCTTCGCGCTCTACGGCCTGATCCGCAAGACGGTGTCGGTCGGCGCACTCGAAGGGTTGATGGTCGAGACCACGCTGCTCGCGCCCGTAGCGCTCGGCTATCTGCTGTGGCTCGGCAGCCGCCAGCCGCTGGCGTTCGATATGGGGGCGGGCATGGCCGCCAAGCTGATCTTCGCCGGGGCGGTTACCACCGCGCCGCTGCTGCTGTTCGCCGCCGCCGCGCGACGACTGCGCCTCGCGACGATGGGCATGCTGCAGTTCATCGCGCCGTCGCTGCAGTTCCTGCTAGCGATCGCGGTGTTCGGCGAAACGCTGACGCCGACCCGATTGGCCTGTTTCGGCCTGATCTGGGCCGGCCTCGCCGTCTATGTCATCGGCGGAATGCCGGGGCGGCGCAACACCGCCCCGGCCATCCGCTAGAGCGGGTTGCGACCATATCGAGGCATCGTGACGGAGCCGATTTTGGTTCAGGGCTAGAAGCGAGGAGCGGAGCGATGCGGCTGCATCGTGACCGACGAGCGCCGCCGCCTTGGGCCAAAATCGGCCCGCCGCAAGGCGGTTGCCCTGGCGCGCCCGCCGGCGGCGTCGCGAGGCTTGCAGGTAGCATCGCTACCTGCTGCGCCACGCTCGTTGCCGGACGAACCCGCCAGGGCAATCACGACGCCTCGATATGGTCACAACCCGCTCTAGCTCAGCGGCAGACCACCTGCCCGCGATCAACCGACCGGCCGAGCAGCGCACCCGCACCGCCACCGATCAGCGTGCCGAGCAGGCGCGAATCGCCGCCCGCGATCACGTTGCCGAGCACGCCGCCGCCCAGACCGCCGATGATGAGGCCGGTCGTGCCGTCGCTGCGCCGGCAATAATAGCGATTGTCCTGCCCGCGATAGATGCGGTCGTTGCGGGTCAGCGCGCGGGTGCGGTAATATTGGCCGTCACGATAATAGCGGTCGGCGTAATAGCGGTTCCGGCCCGGTTCGAACCGGTTGTAGTCATAGTTGCGATAACCGCGCCAATCGCGCTGGTTCTGGCGCAGGTCGCGGCGCGCCTCGCGCACGTCGCGGCGATATTCGTTCTCGGCCCGGCGCAGGTCGCGGCGGTCATCGGCCCGGCGGACGTCGCGGCGGTAATCGCGGCGCGCATCGCGCAGGTCTTCGCGATATTCCTGGCGCGGCGTTTGCGCCATCGCCGGTGCGGCGGCCAGGGTCGGCAGAGCAATCGCCGCAACCAGCGTGGCAAGGATGGGGGTACGCATCACACTTCTCCACTCCGTTAGGATGGCGAGTAGAACGGCGTGCCCCTCTCCAAGTTGCGTGAACGGAAAACTACGTTCCGTTCACTTTTGGGTCAGCAATATTTTTCGCCCGGATAGGCGAACAACAGGTCGGCATCTTCGTTCGACCGGACGGTAACTTCCCCTTCGAAGGTCAGGCAGTCGCCCGCCGCCCATGCGACGCCGTCGGCGCTGCCCGAGCCGGTAACGGGCACGAACCAGCCCTTCACGCCCGCGGGCACCGTCACCATCCGCTCGCCGCCGGTCCAGCGTTCCAGCACGAATTTCGGCCCGTCGACCAGGATAGAGCGATCCTCGGCGATCTTGCCCGGTGCTTCGGGTGCCACGAATGGCCGCGCGTCCGACACCGCGACCCCGTCCTCCAAATGCAGTTCGCGCGGACGGCCATAATCGTACAGCCGGTACGTCGTTTCCGAATTCTGCTGGATCTCGATCAGCGTGATCCCGGCGCCGATCGCATGGACCGTGCCCGACTTAGCATAGAAGAAATCACCCGGCTTGACTGGCTTCCAGTCGAGCTTTTCCTCGATCGACCCGTCCAGTGCCGCGTCGCGCAGCTGTTCGGCGGTCATCGGTTCGAGCGTGCCGAGCGCGATCGTCGAATCGGGTTCGGCGGCCAGCAGCGTCCAGCATTCGTCCTTGCCGCGCGGCAGCCCGCGCGCCTGTGCCTGACGGTCGTCGGGATGAACCTGCACCGACAGTTTTTCCGACGTGAACAGGTACTTGACCAGCAAGTCGGGGGTATCGTCGCCCGGCGTCTTGTACCAGATTTCGCCGACCGGATCGCGGTCCGCGGGCTGGTCTTCGAAACCGAAGCCGAGGCTGTGACGGCCCCACGGCTTTTCGACGCGGTGCATTTCGAGCTTGGTGACGGGCATGAACGCACTCCGATTGGGCGTTGGACAGGTCGCGGTTCCCATGCGCGAAACCAGTGCTTGGCGCTACCCCTTACCCCCAAGCGAAAGGGACTGTTCGCGATACGCCTTGCGCAGTAGAAGCGTCGCCCATGCGTACCGTATCGACCCGCGCATCCGCGCTCATCCTCGTCGCTCTCGCCGGCGTCGGCCTTTCCGCCTGTGCCCGTGGCGGCGCGGGGGCCGGCCGCGACCTGCCCTATGTCGCCCGCGACGTGGGCACGCTCTACACCGCTGCCAAGAGCAGGCTCGACCGCCAGCAATACAAGGTCGCCGCCGCCCTGTTCGACGAGGTGGAGCGCCAGCACCCCTATTCGGTCTGGGCGCGCCGCGCGCAGCTGATGGGTGCGTTCAGCTATTATCTCGACGGCGACTATACCAAGGCGATCGCCGGTGCGCAGCGCTTCCTCTCGGTCCATCCCGGCAACCGCGACGCGCCCTACGCCTATTATCTGATCGCGCTTTCCTATTACGAGCAGATCAGCGACGTGACCCGCGACCAGAAGATCACGATGCAAGCGATGGATGCGCTGGGCGAACTCTCGCGCCGCTATCCCAACACCGCCTATGCCGCCGATGCCCGGCTGAAGCTCGACCTCGTCCGCGATCACCTTGCGGGCAAGGAGATGGAGATCGGCCGCTTCTATCAGCAGCGCGGCCAGTGGCTGGGCGCCTCGATGCGCTTCCGCTCGGTGATCGATCAGTATCAGACGACCACCCACGCGCCCGAGGCGCTGATGCGCCTGACCGAAACCTATCTGGCGCTGGGCGTGCCCGAGGAAGCGAAGAAGTCGGCCGCGGTGCTCGGCGCCAATTATCCCGGCACCGACTGGTATCAGCGCGCCTACGATCTCATCAAGGACAAGAGCCCGCCGCCGCCCAAGCCGATCCCGGTCACCTATGCCAAGCCCGCCCCGCCGCCGGTCGGCACGGTAACCGTCGAACCGGCCGAGGACACGCCAGAAGCATCGCTCAACCCCGCCGGTGCGCCGCCGCCCCCGGCCACCACCCCGCCGCCGGTCACCGGATCGCCGACCGGCCCGACCGACGGCACGACCACCAGTGGTTCGGGCGGATCGGTCGGCAATCCCGGCAACTGACGCGGGCGTCCCGCTTCGCTAGCTGCCCTGGAACGCTTGCAGGAAGCTGCTTTCGTGCCCCCGCGCAGGCAAGACCTCTGCGAAAGTCCACTGCACCGTATCCCCGCGAAGGCGGGGATCCAGAGCCACGCGCCTCAGCCTTTGTTTTGCTTGGCCTTGGGCCCCCGCCTTCGCGGGGGTACATCGTAGTTGAAACGAAACCCCTCGCTCGGCGCTCCAAAACCCGCGCCGCGCCACACGAAGGGGTTTGTTCTCCGGCTGTTCCGCGGGTAAGGAGGGCGCGATGCTGACGGCGCTTTCCATTCGTGACGTGGTGCTGATCGAGGCGCTGGACCTCGATTTCGCCGCCGGTCTCGGCGTGCTGACCGGGGAGACCGGCGCGGGCAAATCGATCCTGCTCGACGCGCTCGGCCTCGCCCTCGGCGCACGCGGCGACACCGCGCTTGTCCGCCACGGCGCGAAACAGGCGGCGGTCACCGCGATCTTCACGCCGCCCGCGCCCGACGGTCCGGTCGCGCGCCTGTTCGACGATAACGGTCTCGACCTCGAACCCGGCGAGCCGCTGATCATCCGCCGCATCGTCAAGGCCGATGGCGGCAGCCGCGGCTTCGTCAACGACCAGCCGGCGTCCGCAGGATTGCTCCGCGACCTCGCCCCCCATCTGGTCGAGATCCATGGCCAGCATGACGATCGCGGCCTGCTCAACCCGCGCGGCCACCGGGCGCTGCTCGACGGCTTCGGCCGGATCGACACCGCCCCGCTCACCCGCACCTATCGCGACTGGCGCGATGCCGAGGCGGCGCTGGGCGTGGCGCTGGCCGAGATCGAGGTGGCACAGCGCGACCGCGACTGGCTCGAACATGCCGTCGGCGAACTGACCGCGCTGGCCCCCGAACCGGGCGAGGAGGAGGCGCTCGCCGAGCGACGCCGTTCGATGCAGCGCGCCGAAAAGGTCGCGGGCGACCTGACCCAGGTCGAGGAACGGCTCGACGGCCCCAATGGCGCGCTGTCGTCGCTCAGGCAGGCCGCCCGCGCGCTCGAACGCATTGCCGAGGCGCATCCCGCGCTCACCGAATCGCTCGCCGCGGTCGACCGCGCGCTGGTCGAGGCCGAGGCCGCCGAAACCGCACTGCGCGATGCCGCCGATGCGCTCGCCTTCGATGCCGGCGCGCTGGAGGATGACGAGGCGCGGCTGTTCGCGCTCAGGGCGATGGCGCGCAAGCACCGGGTCCAGCCCGACGACCTCGCCACGCTCGCCGGCGACCTCGCCGGACGCCTCGCACTGCTCGAATCGGGCGAGGCCGGCATCGGCAAGCTGGAAGCGACGGTCGCGACCACCCGCGCCGCCTTTGCCAAGGAAGCCGACCGCGTCCACGCCGCGCGCACCGAAGCCGCGACCCGCCTCGACGCCGCCGTCGCGGGCGAACTCGCGCCGCTGAAACTCGACGCAGCGCGCTTCCGCACCGTCGTTGCCGATCTCGACGAAGGGCAATGGTCGTCCTCGGGCCGCGACCGGGTGGAATTCGAAATCTCGACCAATCCCGGCGCCCCCTTCGCCCCGCTCGCCAAGATCGCGTCCGGCGGCGAATTGTCGCGGTTCATCCTCGCGCTCAAGGTTGCGCTGGCCGAAGAGGGCGGGGCGGCGACGATGATCTTCGATGAAATCGATCGCGGCGTCGGCGGTGCGGTCGCCTCAGCGATCGGCGACCGGCTCCATCGCCTGTCGCGCGCAACCCAGTTGCTGGTCGTCACCCACAGCCCCCAGGTCGCGGCGCGTGGCGACCGCCATCTGCTGATCGCCAAGGCGCATGACGGCATCGTCACCCGCACCGGCGTGCGGCCCTTGTCGAGCGACGAACGCCGCGAGGAAATCGCGCGGATGCTCTCGGGCGCCGAAATCACCGACGAAGCGCGGGCGCAGGCGCGGCGGCTGATCGAACCGGCATGACCGCCCCGCCGCGCACGCCAGACGGCCGCTATATCGTGGTCGACGGCGTATTGTGGCGCGCGACGCGGCCGGACCTTTCGGAGGCGGAGCGCGAACGGCTCGTCCACGACCTCATGGACGCCCGCCGCGCGGTCGGTGCGGGGAAGCGCGCGGGCGACGACGCGGCGGTGGCAGCGGCGCGCAAGGCGGTCGATGCGGCCAAGGTGGCCTTGGGCGAACGCGGCCCCGTCTGGTGGAACGACGGCGCGCCCGACTATAACCGGCGCAAGGTCGGGAACACGCCCTATGCCGGTTGGTGGGCTACCCCCTCCGGTCGTTCCGAGTAGCTCGCCCCCTGCTCGGCACAAAGGGTCAACTTAGATCGTGACGACAACAGCTAGGTGTTTGATCCCACGGTTTGATGGTGCGATCCTTTCGTTCGAATGGAAGGAGGCCGTATGGGACAGGTACGTCACGG
>NZ_JBQCMO010000009.1:0-170367 GCF_051965015.1 Sphingomonas sp. SAFR-052
TCACCAAGATCTGGACGTCAGAGCCAGACCGGTTCATCGTAAATCCGATCCACCAGATGCCGGGACTGAACACCTAGTATGCGTTCCTGGCGCTGCCCTTGCCCCAGCTGGTTCAGATTGCCGCCGGTGCGATGATCGCGTGGCCCCGTGACCGCTTGCCGCGCATCACCTCCCCCGCGCCCTGCGGCCGCGGCAGTGCGGCGCGCACGTCGTGTTCGTCGTGGTTCGTGGAGGGACCGCCCGGCAGCGTGTCGGCGTTGCGCGCCATATGCCAATGGTGCAAAAACGAGCAGCGTTCCGGCCGCCATGGCGGCCGGAATCCCAACTTTGGTCGCAGTTCGCCGGAACCCTCCGGGCATGTCCGCTCTCCTGATGCATCGAATGTCCCGGCTTATGGTCCGGTGACGTTTTCGAATGTGAGAGCTTAGTAGCATATATAAACTAATTGCAAGCTAGAAAAAATCGCGCCTTTACTGCGAATGTCCTGCGATACGGGGGTTCGTGCGGTGGGGCTACGCACTACGCAGACGCGCCGCGATACGGAGATGCGTTGACGCGCAGCGACACTCCATTATGCCATCCGCATGAGTCGCCCACGTTCTTCCACCAAAACCTATGCCGCCCCGGCGATCGAAAAAGCGTTCCACATCATCGATCTGCTGGCGCATTACCCACAGGGCGCGCTGGTCAAGGAAATGGCTGCGCATCTCGGCCGATCGGTTGGCGAATTGTTCCGCATGGTCGTGGTGCTGGAACAGAGCGGCTATCTTCGCCGCTCGCCGACGACCGATCGCTACAGTGTCACCTACAAGATTCTCGACCTCGCCTTTCGCGCCACCCCGGCGCGCAACGTGGTGCGTACCGCGACTCCGTGGATGCGGCGACTGGTCGAGGAGGTCGGGCAATCCTGCCATTTCGTGGTCGCCAACGGCGCGCACGGGCTGGTCATCGCACGGGAGGAAAATCCCGGCACGCGCGGATTCGCGCTGCGGCTGGGGGCGCCGATCGACATGATGCAAAGCTGTTCCGGCCAGGTGATCCTCGCCTTCTGCCCGCCCGATGTCGCCGACCAGATCGTGCGCGACATCGATGCCGTGCGCGCAGAACCCATCGACCGGTCATTGCTGGACGAGCGCCTGGAGCTGATCCGCGCGCGTGGCTTTGATCAGCGCAAGAGCCCGATCACGTTCGGCGTCACCGACGTCAGCTACCCGATCTTCGCCTTCGACCGCGAACTCGTGGGTGCGCTGACCGTGCCGTTCATGGAACTGATCGACGGATCGCAGCGTGTCACCGTCGACGCGGTCGGCGAACGGTTGCGGGCAGCGGCGCGCGCCATTTCGGTGGAGCTGGGCTGCCCGGAGGATTGAGGTCAGAAGGTGACGATCGCCTTCAGGACATGATCCGCCTCCTCGATCAATTGCGGCAGTCGCCGGGGCAGGTCGCTGGCCGTCACGTCATGCGTGTGCAGTGCATCGGTCGGGATGTCACCGTTGACAATCGCGGCGATCACGCGGGCGAAATCCGCCTCCAGCGCATTGCGGCTCGCCATCAGCGTCGTCTCGCGCTTGTGGAATTCGGGATCGGCGAACACCAGATCGCCGGGCGCCACGCCGACCAGCACCAGCGTGCCGCCATGCGCGACATATGCGAGGCTTGCAGCCATCGCGGATAGCGAACCGGTCGCGTCGAATACCACATCGAACATCTCGCCCCGTGTCGCCTGCTGCAACGCGGCCGCCAGATCCGGGGAGGCGAGCCATGTATCGGCGAACCCCAGCCGTTCGCGGGCATGGGCCAGACGTGCCGGACGCGTATCGACCAGCGTGACCGCCGCGCCGTTCATGCGCGCGAACAGAGCGGTGCCGATGCCGATCGGCCCGGCGCCGACCACCAGCGCGCGTTGGCCCGGTGCCGGCCGGCCACGGGCGACGGCATGCGCGCCGATGGCGAGGAATTCCACCATCGCCGCCTGATCGATCGTCAATCCCGATGCGTCGACCAGCGCGCTTTCGGGCACCACCAGCCGTTCGCACATCCCGCCATCGGTATGGACGCCCAGGACGCGGATGTTGGTGCAGGCATTGGGCTTGGCGTTGCGGCACGCGATGCAGGTACCGCACGCCAGATAGGGATTGAGCGCCACCGTCTGCCCGACATGAAAGGCCGAACCCGCACCGATCCATTCGATCGTCCCGCCCAGCTCATGTCCCATCACGCGGGGATAGGACAGGAACGGATGGCGCCCTTCATAGATATGATAGTCGGTTCCGCACAATCCGACCCGATGGATGCGCACCACGGCCTCTCCGGGCGTAGGTTGCGGCTCCGGCCGATCGATCAACGTCAGGCTGAACGGTTCCGGACAAATGATTGCCTTCATCAGACCCTCCCTCTCGATCACCGCACTAGACAGTCAGTAGCAAATATGCAAGCAAAGTAGCATATGTAATTTTAGAATAAGGTAGATCGAATGGCGGATCGGCGCACGACGATTCGCAGCAGGCGTCGGGCGGCTCGCCGATCACTGTCGGCATGGCGGCCGGGACAACCGCGGTGCCGGCAACCCACAGGGGAAAACGAGACGAGACATCCGGGATAGGCTGGCTTGATCGTTGTTAAATAGGAGAAAAAGGATGATCAAAGGCACTTCGATTTGCAAGGCCGTTGCGATAGCCCTGGCGTTCGCGCCGCCGGTTCTCGCGCAAACTCCGCCCCCTGCAACCAATGCATTGCCCGTGCTCGGGCCCAAGCGGTTCATCGATTATTTCAAGCCGATGCCGATCATCCAGCCGCTCAGCAAAACTGCGTGGGGCGCGAAGGAAGTCGGGCCGCCCTCCACCCAGCGGCGTGAACCGATAGCCGTCGTCGCTGCGCGCCAGTTTCAGCCCGTCGCGCCCCTCGTCCTTGTCGGTGAAATAGCTGAGCAGTAGAACGCTATCGGCGTCCTTCGCCCATACTGGAAAGGCCGCACCGCCCAGCATCGCACCGATCCCGGCCAGCGCGCTGCGTCGATTGCATTCGTCATGGTCGTAGCCTCCGATCGATCGTCAGCCTCTCTTGCCGCGACGGCGGGCATTTGTCGCTTGCGATCGGCGGCAGCGAGGTGAACGAAGCCGGTGAAATAATGATGCGGCGATCGTAGCGAGTGGCGAAGCGTCGGAAATGCTTGAGGCGACTGACGCAGCTCTCGATCTGGTTGCGATGCTTGTCGATGCCTGCATCGTGCGGAATGGCGACCTTGCGGTTGCGCCTGGAGGGGCTCACCGCCTCGGCGTGCATTGCCGCGATCTGACGAACTGCCCCCGGCCTGTTCGGAACGGATGCACCGTGCGCTGCCCGATTTACGCATCCATGTCTTTCCGAACAGCTCACACATGCCGTTCTACGAGCAGCCGGAGCCGTATTTCGCGGTGCTGGTAGCGTTTCTGCGTTCGGTCCGCCGGTGGCTGGCCGATCTGCCACTGTCCAATTTCCTGACCGACGCGATCGTACCTCAGGAAGCGGACGAGGTGACGCGGCCGATCGTCGATCCTACGACGCGGCGGCATTCGACAGCTGCTCCTGGCATGTTCCTCGATCGATCACCGCCTTCAGCCAACGATTGTGCCCGTACTCAGACCCTACGACCCGGAACCTTAATGCTGCTCGGTCGCCTTGACGCATATCAAGATCGGAGGCGGACATTGAGCGAGCGTAGCTGCGACGTTGTAATCATCGGGGCGGGCACCGCCGGGCTCAAGGCATATAAGGCAGCAGTCGCTCGCGGCGGTGAGGTGGTGATCGTCGAACGGGGTCCCGGCGGCTCGACCTGTACGCGAGTCGGTTGCATGCCGTCCAAGCTTCTGATCGCGGCCGCCCGAATGGCGCATCAAGCCCGGCGGGCATCGGACTTCGGGATCGTAACCGGCAACGTATCGGTCGATGCTACGAAGATGTGGGAACGGATCCGGCGCGAGCGCGACCGCTTCGTCGCCTCGGTGCTCGACGAATATCATGCCATTCCCTCGGATCGGGTGGTCCATGGCAGCGCGCGCTTCGACGGTCCCGACGCGATCCTTGTCGGGGACGATCGCATTGCGGCGCGGCGCGGGATCGTCATCGCCACCGGCGCGCGTCCGATCATCCCCGATCTGCTCGACCCGGTCCGCGAGCGCGTTCATACGCACGAAACCATCTTCGATCTCCCGGATCTGCCCGCCGCGATCGCGGTGCTCGGGGCCGGGCCGCTGGGTCTGGAACTGGCGCAGGCATTTGCCAGGCTCGGTGTCGACGTCACCGTTCTGGACGAAGGCGAGCGCATCGGCGGCCTCAAGGACCCGGCGGCCAATGCCGCCGCCATCGACGCGCTCCGCGACGACGTGACCCTGCGGCTCGGTGTCGCCGTCGAGGCATCGGTGACGGCGGACGGCCGTGCCCGACTGAGCTGGGCGGAGGGCGAAGTGGTCGTCGACGTGGTACTGGCGGCCACCGGCCGACCGCCGGCCCTTGACGACCTCGCCCTCGACACCACCGGGCTTACGCTCGATGCGCATGGCACGCCGGTGTTCGATCGCGGAACCCATCGTTGCGGCGACAGTAACATCTTCATCGCCGGCGACGCCGATGCCTGGCGGCCGGTGCTGCACGAGGCGGCACGCGGCGGCAGTATCGCGGGCGATGTCGCGATGGGCGGACCGTCCGCGAAAATCCTGCCGGCACTGGCGATCGCCTTCACCGAACCCAATCTCGTCGAAGTCGGTCGGTCGTTCGACCAGCTTCCCGACGATGCACGGATCGGTCAGGCCGCCGTCAAGGACAACGGCCGCGCCACCGCCGACGGCGAGATGCAGGGTCTCGTCCGCCTGTATGCCGATCGCGACGGCAAGCTCCTCGGCGCCTCGATCGTCGCGCCTGAGGGCGAACACTTGGGGCATCTGGTCGCGCTGGGAATCGAACGCGGGATCGACGTTGCCGAATTCGTCGATCAGCCGTGGTATCATCCGACGATCGAGGAACTGCTGCAAGCTGCGGGTCGCGATCTGCTTGGTACCGATAATTGATCGCTGCGATACGAGATGCCGGTTGTGATCCATCGGGAATAGTCACGCAGGCTATCGTCTCTTAAAAATCGACGTTGGCCGAGAGCCATAGTCGCCGTCCTTCCTGATTGATCGCGTACGCTGGGGTAAAGACCGTGTTCGCGCCGCTGCGATAGGGTTCGTAGATCGCATAATCGGTATCGAGGATGTTGTAGACCGCAGCCGAGAGGCGGAGTGCCGACGTCACCTGATAGGAGCCGCCGATATGGAACAGTTCGTACGCGCGGAAATCGCCCAGCGCGCGCTGCTGATCGTTGTTGCCGCGATACCGGCTCGAGCGGATTTCGGTACGGGCCCACAGGTTCGCCCGCTCCGATAGCGTGCAGCGCAGATTGCCGTTCACCATATGCTTCGGGATGCCGACCAACGGCCGGCCCTGTTCGGTACCGCTCAACTGCTCCGTCTCGGTGTACGTATAGTTCGCCACCAGCGCGAGGCGACCCGTCAGAGCGAACCGGCCGGCCGCTTCGACCCCGCGGGTTCGCGCCCTGTCGATATTGATCGATTGGCTGAACAGGTCGACCGCGGGGAACGGCCCGACGTCGAGGCAGTTCGGCCGGTTCGGATTGCCGGCGAAGCGGCAGTTGGGAATGCCCGGTCCGGCCGCGATCTTGTCGGTGAAGTCATTGTTGAACAGCGTGACGTTGCCGCTGAACATGCCCTTATCGTCGAAATAGATCCCCGCTTCGTAACTCGTGCTGGTTTCGGGGACGAGGTTCGGCGTGCCGAGCAGGGGAATACGCCCCTGGCCGCCGAACCCGATGATCCCCTCGGCGATCTGTTCGACGCGCGGCGTCTTGAAACCGCGACTGACGCCGCCCTTGATGGTCAGCGCGTCGTTGACGTTCCACACGGCATAGACGCGCGGCGACCATTTGCTGCCGAAGGTCGAATGATCGTCGTAGCGCGCCCCGCCGGTCAGGTTGAATCCGTCGGTGACGGTCAGCGTCGCTTCGGCGAAACCGGCCCATTGGGTGAAGGTGAACGGCTCGGGGGCGACGCCCTCGACCATCCGCGCCCGCCAATATTGTCCGCCGAGGGTGAAGGCGACCGGTCCTTGCCGGCCGGCAAAGCGTGAATCGACGATGTCGTTGCGCGCCTCCAGCGTGCGCGGACTGCCCGGCACCTTACCCGGCGTGCCGTTAGGGATCAGGCGGCCGATCGTCTCGGTATCGTTGCGGGTCACCGTCGTATCGAGCATGCCGAGCGACGTACGCCAGCTATGCGCGACGACATAGTTGCTGCGGTTGAACCGTTGTTCCGGGGCATAGCCGCCCGACCCCAGCGTGCCGAGCTGGCCTTCGCTGTTGTCGTAGGACTGGGTATTGCGATCGAACTCGATCCACAGGTCGTGATCGGCATGCGGCGTCAGCGACAGACGTCCGCCATAGTTGTAGATGTCCGACCGTACCGGATTACGCCCGAGGGTGAGCGCGGGATCGCCGGGAATGGGAATGTCCGATCCCTCGCGGTGGAACACGCTCCCGCGCAGCGTCAGTCCCAGCAGATCGCGCACCACCGGCCCTTGCGCGAAGCCGTTCACCGACTGGATATTGCCGAAGCGGTCGTCGCCCTGGATCGTGCTCTCCGCGGTCGCCGTACCGACCCAGCGGTTACCGACCTTGCGCGTGATGATGTTGATGACGCCGCCCATCGCGTCCGATCCGTACAGCGTCGACATCGGACCGCGCACGACCTCGATCCGGTCGATCGCCGAAAACGGCGGCAGGAAGCTGGTCGAGGTTTCGCCGAAGCCGTTGGGCGTGACCCCGCCCGGCGCGTTCTGGCGGCGGCCGTCGAGCAGGATGAGGGTGTAGTCGCTGGGCATGCCGCGGATGGAGATGTTCAAGCCGCCGGTCTTGCCGGCCTCGCCGCCGACATCAATGCCCTGCACGTCCTGCAGCGCCTCCGCCAAACTGCCGAAGCGCTTCTCCTCGAGGTTCGCGCGGTCCAGCACCGAGATACTGGCCGGCGCTTCGACGATACGCTGCTCATATCCGGAAGCGGTCACGACGATGTCGGCGTCGGTCGTATCGGTATCGCTGGTTCCTGCCTGGGTCTGGGCAGCAGCGGGTGCGGATGCCAGCACACACGCCATTCCGGCCCACATACTCCAATTCCGGCTTACCATGACGATCCCCTTACTATTGCGAATGATTAGCATTCGCGGCGCAACTGGAGGAACGATCGTTGGAATGCCACTCCTATTGCCGGCAGATCGAAAACGTAACGGTCAAGCAACATTGATTTACACTCGTGAGTAGCTGCGCATCGCGGCGCGCAAACAGCTGTCAGACTTGCTAATGACAATGGTTCGCATTACGGAGGTGCGCAGAGGGCGAATGGCGGACACCAGTCTACACAGCGAACCGGACACGCGGACGATAGCGACAGCGAGCAGGCGCCCGCGCAACTGGCGTGCATGGTGGGCCAGGCACATCATCGCATGGCATTGGATCAGTGCCGGTGTCGCGCTGGCGGCAATGCTGCTGTTCGCGGTAACCGGCATCACGCTGAACCATGCCGGGTCGATTTCCGCCGAGCCCATCGTCGCGGAACGCACGGTGACCCTACCCGCCGGACTGGTCGCGACGCTCGGTCCCGCCGCGCGCGCAGGAGGAAGCGTGCCGCCGCCGGTCGCCGCAATGGTGAAAGCGAGGGTCGGACTGGACGTCGCGGGTCGCCCGGTCGAATGGTCCGAGGGGGAAGCCTATATCGCCCTGCCCCGCCCCGGCGGCGATGGCTGGGTCAGCATCGACCGGGCGAGCGGGGCGATCCGCGCCGAGACGACCGATCGGGGGTGGATCAGCTATCTCAACGACCTGCACAAGGGGCGCAACACCGGTGCGGCATGGTTCTGGTTCATCGATATCGTCGCCATCGCCTGCGTGCTGTTTTCCGTCACCGGCCTGCTGTTGCTGCAACTCCATGCGAAGCGGCGTCCGTCCACCTGGCCGCTGGTCGCCACCGGCATCGTCCTGCCGGTGGTGCTCGCCGCCTTCCTGATCCATTGACGAGGGGGATTTCTCCGATGCGTATCCTTTCCCTGGCGGTCCTCGGCGGTGCGACCGTCGCCGCGGCGCCCGCGACAACAGGCACCGTCTCCGTCACCATCCCGCGCCTGTCGGTCGCCGAATATCATCGTCCCTATGTCGCCGTCTGGATCGAACCGGCGGGCGGCGGCGCGGCGCGCACGCTGGCGCTGTGGTACGACGTACGCAAGAGCGGCGCGGAACCCGGCACGAAATGGCTCGCCGATCTGCGCGCATGGTGGCGCAAGGGCGGCCGCAGCCTGCGCCTGCCTACCGACGGCGTCAGTGGTGCGACCCGTGCGCCCGGCACGCATACCATTAAGCTGCCCGCCGACCTGCGGCCCGGCGCCTATGTGCTGAACGTCGAGGCCGCACGCGAAACCGGCGGTCGCGAACTGGTACAGGTGCCGCTGACCGTGCCCGCCAAGGCCGCGCGCGCCGGCGGATCGCACGAACTGGGCGCCGTCACCGTCGCCGCCCGTTGATATCTTGCAAAGGGAAATGCCGATGCCTCGCTTGACCCGGCGTCTGTTCGCCGCCGCCGTCCTGTTGTCGATCCCCGCCGGCGTATCCGCGCATCGGCTGTGGCTGTTGCCGTCGGGGACGGTGTTCTCGGGCACCGACAGCTGGGTCACGGTCGATTTCGCGGCATCGAACGACCTGTTCTATGCCGATCATCAGCCCGGCCGGATCGATGGCGTCAAGGTGTGGCAGCCCGACGGCAGCGCCGGTCAGGTACAGAACGGCGCGACCGGCCGCTATCGCTCGGTGTTCGACGTGAAGCTCGACAAGCCCGGGACGTGGAAGATCGGGACCGAAATGTCGGGGCTGATGGGCAGCTTCAAAGTGAACGGCGAGGAAAAGCGCGTTGGCGGCCGCGGCGGACCGCCCGGCCCTGACGGCGTACGCCGGCCGCCGCTCACGGTCGCCGACATTCCCGCCGATGCGACCGATGTGAAGCTGACCGAAACCAGCAACCGCAACGAGATTTTCGTGACCGCGGGCGAACCGACCCGCATTGTGCTGAAGCCCACGGGCAAGGGGCTGGAGGTCGATTACGTGACCCATCCCGACGAACTGGTCGCGGGTGAGACGGCACGCCTGCGCTTCCTGGTCGACGGCCGGCCCGCGCCCGCGTTGAGGGTGACGGTGGTGCCCGGCGGCAAGCGCTATCGCAATGCCGAGGGTGCGCGCGAACTCACGACCGGTGCGGACGGGGTGCTGGCGATCGACTGGCCACAGGCCGGTATGTACTGGCTGAGTGCCACGCATGAAGATGCCAAGCCGACGGCACCGCGCGCGACGGCGCGACGCATGGGCTATGTCACGACGCTGGAGGTAATGACGCCCTGACGATACCGCGCATCGCGCTGCCGGTCGCGCCCGACGCGGCACTGCTGGCGACGCATGACCCCGCCGCGCCGGTCGCGACCCTGGCCGGCCGGACCATGGGTACTGGCTGGAGCGTGCGCTGTGCGCTGCCGGCCGGCATAGACCCGGACCGGTTGCGGCAGGCGATCGATGCCCGTCTCGACGATCTGGTCGGGCAGATGAGCCACTGGGACGCGGCATCGGCGTTGTCGCGCTTCAACGCGCTGCCCGCCGGTGCGATCACCGATCTGCCCGATGATTTCGCTGCGGTGATCGACCTGTCGCTGCGGATCGCCCATGCCAGTGGCGGTGCCTTCGATCCTGCGATCGGCCGGCTGGTCGACCTATGGGGTTTCGGACCGCCCGGGCCGCAGCCGGCGCCCGACGATGCGGCGGTTGCGGCAGCACGCGTGGTGTCGGGATGGCGACGCCTGCGACGCGATGCCGGCGGGCGGCGCCTGGTCCAGCCGGGTGGACTGGCGCTCGACCTGTCGGGGGTCGCCAAGGGCTATGCCGTCGATGCCGTCGCCGACCTGCTGGCCGGCCACGGGATCGCCCATTGCCTCGTGGAGATCGGCGGCGAACTCGTCGGGCGCGGCATCCGCCCCGATGGCGACCCGTGGTGGGTCGAATTGGAAAACCCGCCCGGTATCGATGCCGCCCCGATCCGGGTGGCGTTGCACCAATGCGCGGTTGCGACCTCGGGCGACTATCGCCGCGGCCGGCATTCGATCGACCCGCGGACCGGCCGGCCCGTTACCAATGGTGTGCGATCGGTCAGCGTGATTGCCGGTAGCGCCGCGCTTGCCGATGCGCTGGCAACGGCGATCACGATCGCGCGGCCCGATGACAGCCTGATCGCCGCGCAGCGCGTCGCAGCCCGGATCGTGGTAGATGATGGCAACGGTATTCGGGAATTCCTGACCGTTCCGCTACGCGCAATGCTGGCGTAGCATTTTCCGCGATGACAACGGCTAGCGTGGCCGGGGTTATCGCTCGGCAAGTGGAGGCGGTAGCGAAGGTTCGACCCGGCCATTCCGTTTCGTGGAAGCGTGCTGCACTTGCGAAGACTGGGGCGATCCGGCATCACCGACGGCGGGGGGTACCATGATCCGTAGAGCCATCATCGCCGGCGTCCTGTTGACCACAGCGCTTCCCGTTGCGGCCGAAGGACGGAAGGCCGACCGCGCCGCGGCGAAGCAGGACACGCTCGCCGGCACGGAGCGGCTGGACGGTTTGCTGCCCGTCCATGTCGATCGCAAGGGCGGACGCATCCTCCTGTCGCTGCCGGCGCCCGGTGCCGACGGCATCGCCGCGCGTATGCTCTACACGACGGCACTCAGGACCGGGCTCGGTTCGGCCCCGATCGGCCTGGATCGTGCGCAGCCCGGGCCCGCGCAACTGCTGGTGATCCGCCGGCTGGGCCGGAAAGTGGCGTTCGAATTCGAAAACCCCCGCTTCCGCGCGACCGGCGCGTCGGCGGCGGAGCAGGCGGCGGCGGCAGATGCCTTCGCCACGTCCACCTTGTGGCTGGGCGACGTGATCGACGGTCCCGACGGGACCCTGCTGGTCGATATCGCGCCCTTCCTCATCCGCGACACCAAGGGGATTACGGCACAGCTCAACACCAGCGGCGAGAAGGGCTGGAAGCTGGTCGACGCACTGAGCGCCGCCGATCCGAACAGCGTTCGTGCGTTCCCGTTCAATCTCGAGTTCGAGGCGCGACAGACCTTCGCGAGCGACACGCCCGGCCCCGAGGTGCGCAACATCGCCCCCGATCCGCGGCAAGTGACCCTGGTGGTGCGCCACAGCTTCGTCGCGCTGCCCGAAACGGGCTATGTCAGCCGCGCCTTCGATCCGCGCGGCGGCAGCTTCGCGACGCAGATCCTCGATTTCGGTGCGCCGCTCGGCGGGCAGATCGTTCAGAGCCTCGCCAACCGATTCCGACTGGAACGGGTCGATCCCAACGCGCCCCGCTCGCGCGTCAAGAAGCCGATCGTCTTCTACATCGACAATGCCGCGCCCGAACCGATCCGCACCGCGCTGCTTGAGGGCGCATCGTGGTGGAAGACGGCGTTCGAGGCGGCGGGGTACATCGACGCCTACAGGGTCGAGATCCTGCCCGACGGGGCCGATCCGCTCGACATGCGCTACAACGTCGTCAACTGGGTCAACCGCGCGACCCGCGGCTGGTCCTACGGTTACGCCGTCACCGATCCGCGCACGGGGGAAATTCTGAAAGGATCGGTGCTGCTCGGGTCGCTCCGCATGCGGCAGGACATGCTGATCTACGAAGGGCTGGTCGGCGCCGCCCGGACGGGAACGGGTGGGCCCAACGATCCGGCGCAGGTCGCGCTCGCCCGCATCCGCCAGCTCGCGGCACATGAGGTCGGCCACGCGCTCGGCCTGCTGCACAATTTCGCAGGCAGCACGCAGGGCCGCGCGTCGGTCATGGACTATCCGGCGCCGCGGATCGGGCTGGTGAACGGTGCGCCCGACCTGTCGGACGCGTACGGCGTCGGGCTGGGCGCGTGGGACCGGTACGCGATCGACTGGCTGTACGGCGATCCTACCGGAACGAACCCGGACGCGGCGGCACGCACGAAGGCGGCAGCGGCGGAGCAGCGCGGGCTGCGCTTCGTCTCCGACGAGAACGCGCGCAGCGCCTCCGCATCGCAGCCATGGGGGAGCCTGTGGGATGACGGGGCCGATCCGGTCGCCGAACTCACCCGCATGATGACCGTTCGCGCGGCCGCGGTCGCCCGTTTCGGGCCCGACGCGCTCGCGCCGGGTGAAGCCGTGGCCGCGCTGCGCCGCAAATTCGTACCGATCTGGCTGCTCCACCGTTACCAGGTGGAGGCGGCGACCAAGCTGGTCGGCGGCGTCTTCTCGACCTACGCGGTCGCGGGCGGCAGTGGCGGCACGGCGGCACCGGTCGATGGCGCGACCCAACGCCGCGCGCTGGATGCGATCCTGACGACGCTGGATCCGGGCGCGCTCGACGTGCCCGAGCGGCTGATATTGCAGCTGTCGGCCGGCTGGTCAGGGGAGAGCGACCGGCAGACCGACATCGAGGTCATGCGCACCGCCGGCAGCACCGTCTTCGACCCGCTGGCGGCGGCCGAGGTCGCCGCGGAGGTGACCTTGCGTGCGTTGCTGGCACCGGAGCGCCTCGCACGGCTCGCGGACCAGAACCGCCGCGATCCCGCAATCCCCGGCACCGCGCTCATCGCCACGCGATTGCTGGCGATCGCGAACGCACCCACGACCAGCACCCGCGAGGCAGCGGTGCGTCGGGCGGTCGGTACGCGTATCATTCTCGACCTTGCGAAGGCGGCCGCCGACCCGGCTACCGGTTCCGACGCGGCACGATCCATCGATCAGGCGCTCGCCGACTGGGCCGACCGGCAACAGGCGCGTGCGTTCGCGAACGGCGACGACCGCGCCTGGGCGCTCGCCACCGCCCGCCTGCTGCGGGACCGCGAGGCACTGCAAGCGGCGCTGCGCGACGAGGATGCCGACGTGAAGATCCCACCGGGCATGCCGATCGGGTCGGATTAGGGCGCAAGCGATCCGGTTTCGGTCGCTTTCGGTGATCGGGCGACTTTTCGAAAGCGAACTTTCGTTCATCGGCACCTGACGCCCAGTTCGACCTGCCGCCGACGCATCGCCGACCGCGACCATGGCGACGCGTCATGTCGGTCGACGGCCGGGTCTTGTCGTGAAGACGGAGTGTTCGGGATCGAGGTCGAGTTGACCGTCGTATCCCTCGGCTTCGGCGTGGCGCACTCGGCGAACAGCGCCTGCAACTCGACCAGCGTAATGTCGTGCTTCGCTTCGATCCGTCCCGCACGGCAGTCGCAACCCTGCGGCTTGGCTGCCGGCGTGCCGTGCAGCGTCGATCGCGGTCGTCTCCTGCGCGAACTGGCGCTCGGTGGGCGGGGTAGTGAGGAACATCGTCTCGATGTCCTGTATCGCGGCCGACAGCGTGTCGGGCCGATCGAAGCACCGCGTCGAGGCGTCGGTGGCCATACGCTATTTGGTTGACAGATTGCCGGAAAAATACGAATGTTTGCTTTAATTAATCGTATCAGGCCGCGGATGACGGTCTGGACGCCATAAAGGGGAGGTTCTTATGCGCTACGAATCGTCGACAGCCGTTCGGTCGCTGTTGCTGGGTGCTGTGTCGGTCATCGGACTCACCGCACCGACGGGCGCCTTCGCCCAGACCGCGACCGGCAACACCCCCGCCGCCCCGGCGACCCCGGCCGATGCCGCCGCCGCACCGACCCAGATCGAGGGCGTCAGCGACGAAATCGTCGTCACCGGCATCCGCGCGTCGCAGGCCCGCTCGGTCGAGATCAAGCGCAACGCCGCCAGCGTTGTCGAGGCGATCAGCGCGCAGGACATCGGCAAGTTGCCCGACGTCACCATCTCCGACTCGCTGCAACGCATCCCCGGCGTCCAGATCCGCCGCGAGGCGGGCGAAGGCGGCGCGGTCAACATCCGCGGCCTGCCGCAGGTCACCACGCTGATGAACGGCGAACAGTTCCTCGGCGCCAATTCGGTGACGACGGTACAGCCGAACTTCACCGACATCCCGTCGCAGCTGTTCTCGGGCGCGACGGTGTTCAAGTCACCGACCGCCTCGCTGCAACAGGCGGGCCTTTCGGGCACGGTCGACCTGCTGACGCGTCGGCCGATGGACCTGAAGAACGGGCTGACGCTGTCGGCCGCCGCCGAAGGGCAATATGGCGACCGGACCGAGAAATGGAGCCCGTCGGCCAACGGCCTGATCGCCTATCATGGCGATCGCTTCGGCGTGCTGGTATCGGCCGCCTATAGCGACCTGACGCTCGGCAACAGCTTCCGCGGGATTCAGGATTACGGCGTCGCGCTGAACAACGAAGGCGGCAGCGCCACCAATCAGGGTAATTTCGCGGTCGGCAATAACGGCGTCAGCCGCGGCACCCCGGTGCGCAACGCGCAGGGCGCCATCATCGGCTATGACGTGAATGGCGACGGCGATGCCAACGACGCGTTCATCACGCCACAGTCGCACACCGCGTGGAATCGCATCACCAACCGCGAACGCTTCGGCGCCAATGCGTCGTTGCAGTTCGAGATCAACGACGCGCTCAAACTGACCGCCGACGGCTTCTACACCCGCCAGACACAGTATGACCGCACCGCCGGTTTCCAGTTCCAGAATGTCGACTGGCTGTCCTCGCCGTTCCTGCCGACCAAGTCGCGCGATACTGGCGCGGTCGTTGGCGGCTACAACGTTAACACCGTCCAGCAATATACCTACAGCCTGCCCAGCTTCGACAGCTATTCGGAAACCTTCCGGACCAAGAGCGAATCGCAGAACTACAACGTGCAGCTCGACTGGCAACCGAGCGACCAGTTCAAGGGTACGATCCGCGGCATCTATGGCAAGGCATCGCGCAAGCGCGACCAGGCCTATACCCAGTTCAGCCTGACCAACGGCGCGCAATGGGCCTATAACGGCGTCGGCAACTATCCGGCGTCGATCGGCGGCGACCGGCAGTTCAATCCGACCGGCTATCCGATCTACAGCCAGACCGCGACCGTCGACTATTCGAGCGGCGCGCCGGTGTTCGGCTTCTCCCCCGCCTTTCTGGCGCAGGCGTCCGATCCGTCGCGCTACGGGCTGAAGACGATTTCGTCGGAAGGTAACCAGTATCAGAATGGCGACCTGTGGGCAGTGCGCGCCGATGGCGAATATACCGCCGATAACGGCGTGAAGCTGTCCTTCGGCGGGCGCTATGGCGAACGCAGCGTCGACCAGTTCACCTTCGACCGGGTATCGCCCTTCTATGCCGGCAACCGCGACAATGCCGCCAATCCGGCGGGCGGATGCCTCGTCAAGTGGAAGGCGTTCGACGTCAACCTGAACGACGGCAAGTGCGCGGTGCTCGACGCACAGGGCAATGCCTATACCGCCGGCTATACCCGCCAGGCCAACGACCCGATCTTCGAGGGTCTGGTCAAGCAATATGCCCTTCCCGCCGGTGGCGCACCTGCCCTCTATGCGCTCGATCCGCATGCGATGGACGATAGCGAGGCGTGGCAGAACAAATTCTACCCGGGCAGCCAGAATCTGGTGAACCCCGCCGACAGCTTCACGGTCAATGTCCGCCAGATCTCGGGCTATGGCCAGGTATCGGGCGAAGGCGAGCTGTTCGGCATGCCGTTCCGCGCCAATGGTGGTCTGCAGGTCGTCAACACCCGGCTGAACGTGCGGCAGAACATCGTCGGCGCGCCGCAGCCCTACGGCGTGTCGGGCGTCGATGCCGGCGATGTGACGACGAACCGCGAATTCACCGACTTCCTGCCCGCGTTCAACGTCGCGTTCGACCTTACGACCAAGCTGCGCGCCCGTGCCGCCTTCTCGAAGACGATGACGGTGCTCGACTTCCTGCAATGGGGCGGCGGTCTGAACGTCAACTACGCGATCAATACGCAGGTGAACCCGGCCCGGTTTGAGGCACGGACCGCGGATTCACGCGGCAACCCGAACCTGAACCCGTGGCGCGCGACCAATGCCGAAGCGAGCCTCGAATATTATACCGGCCGCTCCAGCCTGGTCGCGGTCGGCGCCTTCTACATCTCGGTCGACAGCTTCATCACCACCACGACAGAGACTCGCAACGATATTCCCGACAATGACGGCGTGATCCGTCGCCCGGTCATCACCAATACGCTGGCGCAGGGCGAAGGCGGCACGCTGAAGGGGATCGAGGCGTCGGCGCGCCAGTCGCTCGCCGATTACGGCGTGAACGGTTTCCTCGGCGGGTTCGGCGTCGATGCCAACTACACGCTGTCGCTGGGCGATGCGGGCCTTGTCGACCTGGCCGGCAACAACCAGCCGTTCCAGGACAACAGCAAGCATCAGGTGAACGCGGCGCTGTGGTTCGAGAAATACGGGTTGCAGGCGCGCGTCGCCTATAACTACCGCTCGAAGCGCCTCGCCTCGTCCAACTATGGCGGCATCCGGGACCAAGTGACCGGTCGTGGCCTCGCGCAATATCAGATGCCAACAACCTATCTCGACGCCTCGATCTCCTACGACATCACGCCCCAGTTCAGCATCTATGGTCAGGCATCGAACCTGACCGGCGAGACCGAACGCTATTACCTCACTTGGGCCGATCAGGTGTTCAACGAGAACATCTACGAACGCCGCTTCATCGCCGGCGTCCGCGCCAAGTTCTGATCGGCTCCCTTCGTCCGCAGTCGCCGTCGCGCAGCGTCGCGGCGGCGACACGGGACGAAGGGTGGGGTATCGATCGAACGCGACGAAGGGGGGGACAGATGCCGCACGAACCGGTTCGATCGATCGTCATCGTCGGCGGCGGCACCGCCGGGTGGATGGCCGCGACCTATTTGGCGCGGCGGCTCGCGCATCTGAAGCTGTCGATCACCGTCGTCGACAGTGCCGCGATCGGCACGGTCGGCGTCGGCGAGGCAACGGTGCCGGCGATCCGCGATTTCCTGTCGGCGATCGAACTGGGCGAACCCGATGTGCTGCGCGAAACCGGCGGCACGATCAAATATGGCATCCGCTTCGATGGCTGGGGCGGCGAAGGGCATCGCTTCTTCCACCCCTTCGGCCTGTACGGGGTCGGTGCACAGGGCGTGGCGTTCCACCAATATTGGCTGAAGCTCAACGCCGCCGGGCGGGCCGGGCCGCTGGGCGATTACTGCCTCGCCACGCAACTCGCGCGGAACGGCCTGTTCCTGCCGCCCGCCGATCGGCCCGCCAACGACCTAGGCGTCTTCAACTTCGCGCTGCATTTCGATGCAGCAAAGTTCGCCGCGCTGCTGCGGCGGCTCGCGCTCGCCAATCATGTCGCCCATGTCGACGGCCGGATCGTCGACGTCGCGACCGATCCGGCGCGCGGCCATGTGACGCAGGTGACGCTCGACGACGGGCGCGTCATCGCCGGCGACCTGTGGATCGACGCATCGGGATTTCGCAGCCTGTTGCTGGGCGAGGCGCTGGGCGTGCCTTATGTCGACTGGTCGCACTGGCTGCCCTGCGACCGGGCGGTGGCGATCCCGTGCCGCGCGGCGCCGGGTGACCCCACCCCCTATACCGTCGCCACCGCCCGCCCCGCCGGCTGGCAATGGCGCATCCCGCTGCGCCACCGCATCGGCAATGGCAGCGTCTATTGCAGCGCGTTCCAGTCCGACGCCGATGCCGAGGACGCACTGCTCGCCTCGCTGGAGGCTGCGCCGCTCGCCGATCCCAATCGCCTCCGCTTCGTCACCGGGCACCGGACACGCTTCTGGAGCGGCAATGTTGTCGGCCTCGGCCTTGCCTCGGGTTTCCTCGAACCGCTCGAATCGACCAGCATCTCGCTGATCCAGTCGGGGCTGGAACGCTTCGTCGCCTTGTTCCCCGATCGGACCTGCGATCCCCGCCTTGCCGCCACCTACAACCGGCAATCGGTGCTGGAATTCGAACGGCTGCGCGACTTCCTGTTCCTGCACTATCTCGCCAACGGCCGCGACGAGCCGTTCTGGCAATCCATTCGCGCGGTCGAACCGCCGGAGCCCTTGCAGATCAAGCTGGACGCATGGCGTTCGGGAGGAGAATTCGTGCGCAACGAGTGGGATACGTTCCAGGACCCGAGCTGGTTGAGCCTGTATGCCGGCTTTGGCGACCTGCCCGCCCGCCATTCGCCGCTGGCGGATGCGATCGGCGAGGACGATCTGGCCGACAGTTTTGACCGGATGCGCGCCGCCATCGCCAAGACGCTGGCTCATGCCGAACCGCATGGGCGCTTCCTCGCCCGGGTGACGAGCGCATGAGCGGCACCACCCACACCCGCGCCGTCATCGCGATGAGCCTCGGCGGCCTATTGTTCGGGTTCGACACTGCCGTCATTTCCGGCGTCACCGACGCGCTGCGCAGCCAATATGCCCTGTCCGAAGCGGGCCTCGGCTTCGCCGTCTCCGCCGCATTGTGGGGGACGCTGGTCGGCGCATTGTTCAGCGGTGCGCCCGGTGACCGTTGGGGCAGCCTTGCCGTGCTGCGGGTCATCGGGCTGCTCTATGTCGCGTCGGCGGTCGGCTGCGCGATCGCCACGACGCTGACCGGCTTCGTCGCGTTCCGCCTGCTCGGCGGCCTCGCCATCGGTGCGTCGTCGGTACTGGTGCCCGTGTATATCGCCGAGATCAGTTCGGCGAAGCGGCGCGGGCTGCTGGTCGGGCTGTTCCAGTTCAACATCGTCGCCGGCATTCTCGTCGCCTATCTCAGCAATTATCTGGTCGCACAGGCGATCGCACCCGACCTTGCCTGGCGGTGGAAGCTGGGCGTGGCGGCGATCCCCGCCGCGCTGTTCCTCGTGCTGCTGACCGGCCTGCCGCAAAGCCCGCGCTGGCTCGCCGCGCGCGGTCGCGATCAGGATGCGGCGCGGGCGGCGGCGCGGCTCGGCCTCGATGCAATTCCGGCAGTGGAGACGGGGGGTACTGGCCGGCTCGACTGGCGCATTCATCGCCTGCCGATCCTGCTCGCCATCGCCATCGGTCTGTTCAATCAGCTCTCGGGGATCAACGCGATCCTCTATTATCTGAACGACATCTTCGCCGCGGCCGGCTTTACCGGCGTGTCGGGCGATGTGCAGGCGATCGCGATCGGGGCTGCGAACCTGGTCGCGACGGTCATCGGCATGGGCGTGATCGACCGGGTCGGGCGCAAGCCGCTGCTGATCGGCGGCGGCATCGTCACCGCGATCGCGCTCGCCGGGGTCGCGCTGGTCTATATGGGCGCGGCATCTCCCGCGCTGCTGCTGCCGTTGCTGATCCTGTTCATCGCCGCCTTCGCCATGTCGCAGGGCGCGGTGATCTGGGTCTACCTGAGCGAGATATTCCCGACCGACGTGCGCGCCCGCGGACAGGCGATCGGCAGCGCGACCCACTGGGTCGCCAATGCCGCACTGTCCTTCGCCTTTCCGCTGATCGCGCAATGGGACCGCGCGCTCCCCTTCTGGGGCTTTGCCGCGGCGATGCTGTTGCAGGCGCTGCTGGTCTGGCGGCTATTCCCCGAAACCCGCGGCCGCGATCTCGAAGCGATCAGCGCCGACCTGACCAAAAGGACGAAGGCATGAAACTGGGACTTATCGCGACACTGCTTGCTGCGGCTGGACCGGGCGGGATTGCCGCAGCCCAGGTGCCTGTGAATGGCGGCCCGTATAACGCCAGCTTCCTATCCGGCGGCATCGGCATCGAACGCCCGATCGTCGGACCGGTGCTGTCGGCCGGCGCGCCGTACAGCGTGACGCTGTGGATCAAGGGCGCGGCGCGGCAGGCGGGCATGGTGCCGCTGGTCGCGATCGGCGATGCGCGGGTGCTCGGGCTCGACGACGGGCGGCTGACGCTGCGCGACGGCACCGCGACGATCGCCGGCCCGGTCATCGCCCCCGGCCGCTGGACGCAGGTCGCGGTCGTCTCCGACGGCAGCCGCGCGAGCCTCTATGTCGATGGCCGCCGGGTCGCCGGCGGCGCGGCGCGCACCACCGCGACGCAAGGCATGTTCCACATCGCCCGCGCAATTCCGGGCAAGCCGCATTTCGGCGGCACGCTGGTTGGCGTCACGCTGCACGAACGAGCATTGTCGGCAGCGGACGTCGCGAAGCTGCCCCGCCCCGATTTCGACAATGTCCAGCTATGGGAAGTCGGCGTCACCTGGCCGTTCCAGAAACAGGCCAATATCGGCCTGACCCAGCAGCAGGACCCCTGGACGCTGCCGCAGAGCAAGGGCGACGCCTATAGCGCACCGGTCGCCAAGCCGCTGCCGACGGCGCCGGTCATGCAATCGCTGGCACCGGGCCGGTGGCAGATCAATGGCTGGCAACTGGCCGCCGCCCCCGATGTCGCGGCCGATGGCGCCGCCCTGTCGCGGCCCGGTGCGCCGAAGGGCACGTGGCGCGTGGCGACCGTGCCGGGGACGGTGCTCCAGACGCTGGTCGATCGCGGCGTCTATCCCGATCCCTATTACGGGCTCAACAACCTGAAGATTCCCGAACAGCTGGCGCGGCAGGAGTATTGGTACCGTACCCGCTTCACCGTGCCGGCGGAAGCGGCGGGGCGGAAGCTGACCATCTTGTTCGGCGGCATCAATTACGCATCCGAAATCTGGGCCAATGGTGCGAAGCTCGGCACGACCCGAGGCGCGTTCATCCGCGGCCAGTTCGATTATGTGCCGGTCGCGGGCGAAAACGTGATCGCGGTGCGGGTGTCGCCGCCGCCGCATCCGGGCATTCCGCATGAACAATCGGTCGCGGGCGGCGTCGGCGAAAATGGCGGGCAACTGGCGATCGACGGCCCGACCTTCGTCGCAACCGAGGGGTGGGACTGGATCCCCGGCATCCGCGACCGCAACACCGGGCTGTGGCGCCCGGTCGAGCTGCTGGCGCATGGCAGCATCCGCATCCTCGACCCGCATGTCGTCACCGACCTGCCGCTGCCGCGCACCGACCGCGCCGATATCCATATCACCGTCCCGATCGACAATAGCGGCCCCGCCGCGCCGGTCACGGTCAAGGTCGCGTTCGAAGGGGTCACCGTCGAAAAACGGGTAACCGCCCCCGCCGGGCGCAGCGACGTGCGCTTCACCCCCGCCGATTTCCCCGCGCTGACCGTCGCCAACCCGAAATTATGGTGGCCGAACGGCTATGGCGAACCGCATCTCTACCACGCGACCTATCAGGTCAGCGACGCGAACGGCCTGTCCGACAGCAAGACCGGACGCTTCGGCATTCGCGAGGTCAGCTACGACCTGTCGCTGTTCGATGCTGCCGGGGCGCTGCGCCGCGTGAACGTGCAGACCACCGACGGCGGCTTGGCGGGGCAGAAGCTGATCGACGTCCGTCACGGCGCGATCAAACAGACGCCGACCGGATGGGCGGAATCGCTGACTGCGGCCGGCGAGGCGTCGCGGGCGGTGACGGCGATCGCCGAAACCCTGCCCGAACCGCATCTGACCATCCGCGTGAACGGCGTGCGGATCGCGGCGCGCGGCGGCAACTGGGGCATGGACGACGCGATGAAGCGGGTGAGCTATCAATGGCTTGCCCCGTTCTTCCGCCTCCAGCGCGAGGCGCACATGAACGTCATCCGTAACTGGATGGGGACGAATACCGAGGAGGAGTTCTACGACCTCGCCGACGAAAACGGCATGATGGTCCTGAACGATTTCTGGCAATCGACCCAGAATTTCCAGATCGAACCTGACGACGCGTCGCTGTTCCTCGCCAACGCCCGCGACACCATCGCACGGTATCGCAACCACCCGTCGATCATCCTGTGGTTCGGCCGCAACGAAGGCGTGCCCTATCCGGCGTTGAACGAGGGGCTGGACGATGCCGTGTTCCAGCTCGACGGCACGCGCTGGTTCACCGGATCGTCGAACGTCGTCAATTTGCAGGGGTCCGGCCCGTATAATTACCGGGCGCCGGTCGGCTATTTCACCGATCTCGCCACCGGTTTCTCGGTCGAAACCGGCACGCCGTCGCTGTCGACCGCGGAATCGGTCGAATCCTACGTCCCCGCCGCCGATCGCTGGCCGCTGAGCGACGTGTTCGCCTATCATGACTGGCATTTCGGCGGGAATGGCGACACCAAGACGTTCATGCAGACGCTGGCGACGATGTTCGGTTCGGGCAAGGACTTCGCCGATTTCGAGCGCAAGGCGCAGATGATGAACCTCGAAACGCACAAGGCGATGTACGAAGGGTTCCTCGGCCATCTGTGGACCAAGAATAGCGGGCGGCTGCTGTGGATGACGCATCCAGCCTGGCCATCGAACGCGTGGCAGATCTATTCGTGGGATTACGACACCCATGCCGCCTATTACGGTGCTAAGAAGGCCGCCGAGCCGCTCCATGTTCAGCTGAACCTGCCCGGCAACGAACTGGTCGTGCTCAACACGACCCAGGCCGATGCCAAGGGGCTGACCGCCACGGTGCGCGTCGTCGGGCTCGACAATGCCGAACTGTTCGCACGGATCGACCGGGTCGATGCGCTTGCCAATCGGGCGACGCCGCTGGCGGCGGTACCGCTCGACCCGCTCTACGCGGCGCATCCGGTGGTGCTGGTGCGGCTGACCCTGTCAGATGCGGCGGGCAAGCCGGTGTCGGACAATTTCTATTGGCGCGGGCGCGATGCGGCTTCGTATCAGTCGCTGAACGCGCTGGCCCCGGCGACGCTGACGACGCGGATGGCCGCACCGGTGGTCGATGGCGACGACCGGATGATCGCGGTGACGCTGTCGAACGACGGTCCGGTCGCCGCACTGAACGCCAAGCTGACGCTGCTCGGCCCTGACGGGAAGCGCATCCTGCCCGCCTTCTACAGCGACAATTATGTCTCGCTCCTGCCCGGCGAATCCCGCACCGTCGCCATCCGTTATCCCGCGACGATCGGCGTGCAGCCGAGCGTGACCCTGCGCGGCTGGAACGTCGCCGAAACGGCGGTGCGGCCGTGACCGGCGCTCACGCGACGCTGGGGTAGCCCGCCGCCGCTGCCGCCGCATCCTGCGCCGCGATCCGCGCGGCCAGGTCCGGGTGCGGCGGCACGATCCCGGTCAGGAACAGATCGGCCCGCGTGGCCGCAAGGGCAGGGTCGGCGATCACCTGCCCCAGCACCGTCCGCAGCAGCGTCGCGACCGCGGGCGGGGCGGCGGTGACGAACGCCGGCGTGGCGGCCGGATCGCTGCGGTCGAGCACGCGCAGCCGCCCAACGACCGTCGGATCGGCCCGCGCGATCGCGGCAAAGGTCACTTCGTCGATCGCAGCGACATCGGCATGGCCGTCGACCACCGCGCGGACGCTGTCGGCATGGGCGCCGGTTTCGACCACCGCGCCGAAAAACGGCCGCCCCTGCGCCAGCGGTGCGATCCGGTCGCGCAACAGCGCCATGCCGGTGTTCGATCCCGCATCGTTGATCGCGGCGGTGCGCCCGCACAGGTCGCCCAGCCGCTGCGCCGGATCGTCGCTGCGGACCACGATCAGGCTGCGATGCTCGCCCGGAACGTCGGTGCCGGCATAGACCGGATGGCCGAGCAGGCGCAGCGTAGCATGGTCGCACGCCCAGGGGCGGGTACAGATCATGCCGAACAACAGGCCGGGGTCCGACCAGACCATCGCCGTCGATACGCCACGCGTCAGCGCCTCCGGCACGTCCGGCAGCCCGTGGTCGCGCAGCCGGTCGCGCAGTGCCGCCCACAGCCGGTCGTTGGCAGCATGCTGCGTGTCATGGTCGTACATGCCGAGCCACGCGATGTTACCCATGGGCATCGCCCCGGCCCGCCGGGTGGTGGATCGTGTCATGTGCCCGGATCGCAAAGCGGCGCAGCACGTCGCGATAGCCGTCATAGCGCGGCTCGGGCCGCTGCGTCCGGGCGCGCTCCACCGCGGGCAATCGATACCAGGGCGCGGCGGGCACGGCGTGGTGTGCGGCATGGAGATTGTTGTTGAGGAACAGCAGCGCCAGCGGCCCGCGCGACGCGACCGTCGTCGCGCGCGACGGACCGGCGGCATCGGCGCGATGTTCGGCGAACCCACGCAACAGCGATCCGGCCTGTCCGGGCAGAACGAAGCACAGCAGATAGCTGCCGATCGGCAGTGCCACGAGGTGCAGCCAGCCGAGGATCAGCGCGACCCCCACCAGATGCGGCCCCCATTCGCGCGCGAACCCGGCGGGATCGCGCCGCAGCCGCCGCGCCTCGTCCAGCAGGAACATCGCGATCGCCGCGACCGGTCCGACCAGCAACTGCCCGATCAGCGTCGCGCGCAGGCGGGCGACAGCGGCGATCACGCCCCCGCCGGTGACATAGCGCGACTCCGGATCGTGCGCCGGATGGGTCGGATGCGGCGATCGATGGTGGGCCATATGGGTCCGGCGATACGCGCCATAGGGCAGCCACAGCGACAACGGCACGCCCCCGATCAGGTCGTTGACCCGGCGCCACTGCGTCGGATGGCCATGAATCGTCTCGTGCTGCAGCGACCCGTGCCATGCGACGAACCATCCCCCCAGCAGGGCGAGGATCGGCCAGGGAAGCCGGGCATGGGCGGCGGTCAGCGCCAGCCACCCGCCATAGATGACCACCGCCAGCAGGACGGTGGGCAGCTCGATCGGTCTGGTACGAAGCGTCATATTCCCATCTTACCAGTAGGAATACTGTTCTGGCAATCACGACCATCCTCGCAGCAGGTGCCGGCCCTCCCAGCAGGTGCCGGCAAGTCGGGGTGTGCGCGGTGCAACGATCCTGCCCCGAACGGACTTTACGACCGGGCATGGGAGACCCGTTCATGATCCATCTGTCTTATCGACCGCGTTTCGACGACCTGCGCCCGATGGTCGCGACCGGAGCCGCCTTGCTGCCGTTCGACCGTCCGGGGCTGCGGACGTCACCCGCGAGCTATTTCGAGGGCCGACAAGGGTATCGCGCCGATCATCTGGGCGCATTCGTCGTGCCGCTGCCCGATACATCGGCGATCGCCGACGATGTCCTGCCGGTCGCGGACCGGCGCGACGGCCGGCTCGACTATGAACATTTCTCGATCGTCATGTCACGCAGCCGTCGGCTGGCATGGTTCACCGGCGTCAATATCGACGGCAGCGCGAGCGTATCGATCCCGCGCGGCGGCGATCCATGGGCGTTCGACGGCCGGATCCCGGAGGCGGCGCAGATCGGCGAGGCGCTGTACGCCGACAATGATTTCGATCGCGGGCACCTCGTCCGGCGCGAGGACCCGAACTGGGGCACGACCGCCGGCACCGCCAACCGCGACACCTTCCACTTCACCAACTGCGCGCCGCAACTCTCCGCCTTCAACCAGCGCAGCTGGCTCGGTCTAGAGGACTATATCCTCGACAATACCCGCCGCGTCGGCGAACGGGCGACGGTGTTCACCGGGCCCGTGTTCCGGCCGGACGATCCCGTCTATCGCGGCGTCGCGATCCCGCTGGCCTATTGGAAGGTCGTCGCCTTCGTCCATGACGACGGACGGCCATCGGCCACCGCCTATCTGATCGACCATGACGTCGATTTGAACGAGCGCACGCTGCTGTTCGGTGCGTTCAAGACGTATCAGCGCTCCGTCCGCGCGATCGAGTCGCTGACCGGTCTCGCCTTCGGCGACTTGCCCGGCTTCGACGGCTTTTCGAACGAAGAAGCGGCAACCGGTGAGACGGTTCGTCGGAGGATCACCGGGCCAGAGGACATCCTCGTCTGAGCCGTTCGAAAAAACGCTGTCCTACAAAGAACTTATCGGGAACGTTCGCGGTTGAAACCACAAAGGAGTCGGACATGCCCGACCTGATCGACGGCCCGATGCTGGTCGGCATCGCGGCGCTCATCACCAGTATCGCCAACATCATCACCGCACTGCGGCGCCGTGACCCGCCGCGCGACCGCCCGCGACTGCGACGCCTGCCGCGACAAAGAAATGCGAGGGCGAATCAACATTTACGGGCATGATGCCCCCTGATCCGAAGGAGATCGCCATGGGCCGCCTCGCCAACGCCGTACTGCCGCTATCGACGCTGCCGCTGCTCGTCGCCGGCTGCGCCACCAACGCCATCCGACTGGAGGCGGCAGGAACCGTACAGGCGCGAAGCCGCGAGGCGGTGACCGCGACCGAACGCTATTTCGATGCCGTCGAGCAACGCCGCCGCGACGCCGCCGCCGCACTCGTTGCGAGCGACCCCAGTTGCCTGCCTGCGACCCCGCTGCGCATTCAGGTGCCGGTCGCGTCCGACGCACCGGCGGCACCGCTGTGCCTGTCCGCCGGAGCACCGATGCCGGGCCATGCCGCCTTCGACATCGATATCGGCAGCAGTCCGCGCGATGTGCTCGAACCGCGCATCGCGCTGATCGCCGCGATCGGCGACTATGCCGATGCGCTCGCCGCCATCCTCGAGGCGCCGGGGACCGACGTGTCGGCGGAGATCACCGCCTTTGCCGATCAGGCCGACCGGCTGGCCCGCTTCACCAATTTCGTCGCCGGCACCGATCTGCCAAACGTCAACGCCGCCGTCGCCAGCGAACAGCGCCAGAGCCTGATCGCGCTGATCGCCTTCGCCGACGAACTCGCGCGCGAGGCACGACGGACCCGCGATGTCCGCGCGCTGGTGGTGCGGCAGGGCGCCGTGGTCGACCGGGCGCTGGCGTCACTGTCGGTGCAGGTCGCGGCGTGGGGGAAGGGGGCGGCACGCAATGCCGACGATCTGTACGGCAATGCGCTGTTCCGGACCTATCTGCGCAACCGCGAGACGCTGTCGCCCGATCAGCGCGAGCAACTGGCCACCCGCATCTTCGCCGCGCGCGAGGCGGCGAAGGACGGACCCGCCCGCGCCGCACAGGTCGTCGACGCGATCGACCTTGCCGCCACGGCGCAGGCGGGACTGCGCGCGGCGCTGGACGGGCGCCTGACCCCTGAGCAGCGCCGCGCGGCCGCACGCCTGAATATCGAGCGCGTCACCCGCGCGCTCGGCCTGATCGCATCGCTCGCAACCCCCGGCTGACGAGGATATCATGACCATTTTCTCCGAAGCGCTGGACGCGGCCGACGCGCTCATCGACCAGTTGCAGGCGTTCACCGCCAATCCGCGCTACCTGCCACGCTTCTTCGACACGTTCTTCGGCCTACGCACCGCGCTCGGCAGTGCCCGCGACCGCTTCGCTGCGGCGCATGGGCTGACGGACGGCGATCGCCCGGTCTTCGCGACGGTTATGGACCGCGCGACGCAGGCGGTGTCGATCGGCGCGGCGCTGACTCCCGACGACGCGCCGGTGTCGCGCTATGCCGGTGCCGTGCAGCGCGCGATCGCGGCGATGGAGGAACCGGGGGCCGCGACGAAACCAGCGCTGCGCGGGACGCTGCGGCTGCGCGGCCTGTCGAAGCAGACGGCATGGGCGGGGACGCCGGGGTGCGCGGTTGCCGAGCCCTATTATGCCAGCCTCGTGAAACTGTTCCCGGTGGAGGCGGTGACGCTGTACCCACTCGCGACCGGCATCGCGGCCGGCGACACCGCCATCCGCCTGATCCTCATCGCCGTCATCACCCTGTTCATCGTCGCGCTGCGCTGGTTCGGGACGCAGGATGCCGGCGGCGGCGATGCCGATATGCCGGCGATCGCCGTCTCGGTCGTCTCGTTCCTGCTCTATGCGGCGGCGCTCGGCGGATTCGGCTATCTGCCGGGCGGCGTCGAACAGACCAGCCAGTTCTTCGCGTTCATCACGATCATGTGGGTCGCGCTCATTCCCTTCGCGCTGCGCCGGGCGCGCCGCTGACCGGCCTTTCGGGAGATACGAACATGTGCACCGCCGCTCACCGTCATTCGCTTCACTGCATCCTGCCGCCCTATATCCTGTCGCGCATCGCCGAGAACGGCTCGCCCGCGCTGCGTGCCGTCGCGATCCGCAGCCTGATGATCGACCCGACCATCCGCATCGTCCGGGCGAGTACCGCCGGGCCGGTCACCGGCGACATCGCTCGCCGCCGGGCCGCGGCCGGCAACATCCTGACGCCCAGCCCGCTCAGGACCATCCGCGACGCCGGCGGCGAACCGGAGGCGCCCGGCGCGACCGTGGTGCGGCGCGAGGGCGACGGACCGACCGGCGACATCGCGGTGGACGAGGCCTATGACGGGCTCGGCGCGACCTTCGACCTGTATTGGACCGCCTATCAGCGTAACTCGATCGACGATGCCGGCATGCCGCTCGACGCGACGGTCCATTATGATCGCGACTATGACAATGCCTTCTGGGACGGGACCCAGATGGTCTTCGGCGATGGCGACGGCGAATTGTTCAACCGCTTCACGATCTCGCTCGACGTGATCGGGCATGAACTAACGCACGGCGTGACCGAGAAGGAGGCGGGTCTCGCCTATTTCAACCAGTCGGGCGCGCTGAACGAAAGTATCTCCGACGTGTTCGGCAGCCTCGTCAAACAGCGCCTGCTCGGGCAGACGGCGGATCAGGCCGACTGGCTGATCGGTGCCGGGCTGCTGACCGAGCGCGTCAACGGCGTCGCGCTGCGTTCGATGCAGGCGCCGGGCACCGCCTATGACGACCCGGTGCTCGGCAAGGATCCGCAGCCCGGCCACATGGACGCGTTCGTCCGCACCAATCAGGACAATGGCGGCGTCCATATCAATTCGGGCATTCCCAACCGCGCCTTCTACCTCGCCGCCACCGCGATCGGCGGAAACGCATGGGACCGCGCCGGACGGATCTGGTACAATGCGCTGCTCGACCCCAATACCCGGGCAAACACGGACTTTGCCGGCTTCGCGCGCATCACCCGCGACGTTGCCGGCCGTCTGTACGGCCGGGGCAGCGCCGAGGAGGCCGCCGTCGCGCAGGCATGGGACGCGGTTGGAGTGATCGGATGACGACGGACGGGGGCGATCAGGAACCGGTGACGGGCGAGGCCCGGCTGCGGATCGACGGCGGCCTCGGGCATTTTCCGGGGCTGGCACGGGAGCGCACCGTCTCCTTCGCCGATCTGCCCGGCAGCGAGCGGGCCGAGCTCGCCTACCTCGCCGATCAGGCGGGCTTCTTCGACTGCACGCCGCGCGACGACCCGGCGCGGCCGGATGCGCGCACCTATACGGTCGGCCTGACGATCGGCGAACGCAGCCGCGACTTGTGCGTCGCCGAACCCATTCGCGACCCGGCGATGGCGCGACTGGTTTCGGTCGTGCGCCGGCTGAGCACTGCGCGGCGCCCGATCCGCGGACAGTAACTCCGACCCGCGCGCCATAGCGATAGCCCCCTCCCGATTGCGCCGCCTGCGAAAGCTTGTCAGACTGCCCCACGAGCAGAGGGGGAAGCGATGCTGCGTTTGGTGATATCGGCCGTCGCCCTCGTCGCGCTGTCGCCATCGGCCTTGGCACAAAGCAACCCGACGCTGAGCGAAGCGGAGCGTGGCATCCGCCGCGATGGCGAGGCGACCTCGCACCTGCGCATCGATGCGCTGAACCTTCGCGTCGATATCGTCGGACGCACCGCCGACGTGACGGTCGAGATGGTCATCGGCTCGGACGATCCCGACCCCTATGAGGCCAATCTGGCCCTCACCCTGCCCCCGGATGCGGTCGTCACCGGCTATGCGCTCGACGTGGACGGGAACATGATCCCCGGACAGCTGCTCGAAGCGCCCAAGGCACGCAACGTCTATGAAGACCAGGTTCGCGGCGCGATCGACCCCGGACTGGCGGAGGTTGCCGGCAACCGGTTCACGACGCGTATCTTCCCCATCACTGCCCGACAGCCGCGCCGCTTCCGGCTGGCCTTCGTCGCGGCATTCGATCCGGCGACCGGCCTCGTGCTGCCGTTCGCGCGGGACATGGCGATCCGGCAGGTGACGGTCGCGGTGACCGCCAGCGGCTACCAAGTCGCACCCGCGGTTCGCTTTGCCGCCCAGCCGATCGAACTGACGCGGCGTGCCGCCGACTGGCACGGCGAGGCGATGCTCGGCAGCGCGACGTTGCGCGACGGGCTGACCGTCACCGGCGGCACGCTCGCCGCGCCGATGCTCGTCACGCGCCACCCCGCCGGGCAGGCGTTCTTCGTCATCAGCGACGGTGCGGCGACCGCCCCGAAGCCAGCGGCACGTACCGGGCGACTGCGGATCTATTGGGACCGGTCGCTGTCGCACCGTGCCGATCGCACCGACCTCGAGGCCGAACTGCTCGCGCGCCTTGTCGAGCGGACCGCGCCCACCGCGATCGACCTCGTCACCTTTGCGAGCGACCGGCCACGGGTTACGACCTTTACCGATGCGGCGGCGCTCCGGGCCGCGCTGTCGCGCGTCACCTATCGCGGTGCGACGTCGCTGGCGGGACTTGGCACGCTGCCGCTGCCGGCAGCGACACAGTGCGTTCTGGTGTCCGATGGCGCCGTCACCATCGATCGCGGCGCAGCCTTCGCCCCCGACTGCCGCCTGAACGCGCTGACCACCGCCCCCGGCGCGGACGGTGCCCGGCTCGGCCGACTGGTACAGCGCACCGGCGGCACCGTCATCCGCCTGACCCCTGGTGGCGAGGGCGCGGCGCTTGCCACGCTGGCGGCGCGCGATCGCACGCCAGTCGCGGTCCGCGACGCGGCCGGCCGACCGCTCGACGTCCGCTCGTTTCCGGCCGGGCCGGGCCGCTGGCTGCTCGTCGGACCGATGCCCGCGTCCGGCGGCCCCGTCGTCCGCCTGAGCGACGGGAGCGAGCGCCGCTATGCGAACGCAGCGGCCGAAGAAACCGCGGAGGCGCCCGGCGCGCTCTGGGCCGCGAACCGGATCGCGGCACTCGCCGACGATCCCGCGCAGCACGCGGCAATGGCGGATACCGCGCGCCGCTACCAGGTCGCCGGCCCCGGCATGTCGTTCCTGGTACTGGAACAGCCCGACCAGTATCTGCGCGCCGACCTGACCCCGCCGCCGGGCTTCGGAAAATCGTGGCTGGCACGCTATGCCGACGCCAAGCGCGAGCATGACGCGGATCGGGCGCGGGCGCGCGAGCTGCGCTTCGGCTTCGTCCTCGACCAATGGCGCGACCGCCGGGCATGGTGGAACAAGCGCTTCGTGCCGCGTTCGCGCGCGAAGGTGAAGCAGGAGCGGTTCGACGGACAGCCAGTCGCGGTACCCCCGCCCCCACCGCCGGCCCCGCCCGCACCCACAGTGCCGCTGCCGCCCCTCACGGTGACGTCCGCGCCACCGCCCCCTCCGGCTGAAACGATCGACGCCGCCAATATCGTCGTTACCGCGCAGCGGGCCTCCGCCCGAACCCCGCCGGCGCCGGACCGGCCCGCACGGGCGATCCGCCTCGACATGGCGGACCTGATCGCCAAACGCTCCTATATCAGCGCGCTCGATGCGGCAGCGCCCGCCCGCCGCCTGACCGTGCTGGCGGAGCAGGAACGCCAGTTCGGCACCGTGCCGACCTTCTACCTCGATACCGCCGAGTGGTTCCGGGTGAAGGGCGATGCGGCGACTGCTTCGTCGCTGCTCCTGTCCGCGCTCGAACTCGTAACCAGCGACGACGAGACGCGCCAGATCGTCGCCTTCCGCCTCGAACGCGACCGGGCCTACGATCGCGCCGTCGAACTCGCCGAACAGCTGGCGGCGGCGAACGCGACGTTTCGGCCGCAACCGGTGCGCGACCTCGCCCTCGCGCTTGCCGCACGCGGACGTGACGCGGGCAAGGCGGGTCGCGCTGACCTCGAACGTGCCTTCCGGCTGCTCGTCGATACCGCGCTCAACCCGGCCTCGCGCGACTTCGACGGGATCGAGGTGATCGCCCTGATGGAAGCGAATGCGCTGGTCCCGCGGATAGAGGCGGCGGGCGGTCGCTGGACGCTCGACCCGCGGCTCGTTGGCCTCACCGCCACCGACGCCCGCATCGTGATGGAATGGACCGCCGACGACGCCGATATCGATCTGTGGGTCGAGGAGCCCAATGGCGAGCGCGTCATGTATTCCCACCCCTTGAGCAGCGCCGGCGGGCAGATTTCCAACGACATGACGGATGGTTATGGGCCGGAGGAATATGCCATCCGTCGCGCGCCTGCGGGCAATTATGGCGTGCGCGTCAACGGCTATGATGCCGACCGGATCAACCCCAACGGGCCCGGCCATGTGCTGATGCGGCTCCAGCGCAACTTCGCCCGACCGGACGAGCAGCAGGAACTGGTCGATCTCGACCTGTCGTTCCAGACCGGCCGCAACCGCGATGCGGAAGGGAACACGACACCGGTAGCGACCCTGCGCGTCGCCCCCGACCGGACGTCTCCGCGATAGGACGATGTGGGGGCGGACCATGATCCGACCCGACCGCCCTGCCCCGCCGCGACGTCGGACTTGCCAAGGTCCGGCCGTTGACGGATGGAGCAAGGGCGGCAAGGCAGGGCGACGATGGTCCTTATCAAGACGGGATTGATCTATTTCGACCGGGCGATCCGCGAAGGGTCGATCCGCAAGGCGGCGGAATCGCTCAACATCGCGTCGTCGGCGGTCAATCGCCAGCTATTGCAGCTGGAGGATGAGCTCGACGTACAGCTGTTCGTCCGCATGCCGCGCGGCATCCGCCCGACCGCGGCGGGGGAGGCGCTGCTCGGCTATATCCGCCGCTGGAAACGCGAAAGCGTTACGCTGCGCCACGAGATGCTGCGGCTGCGCGGTGGCGAGCGGGGGCTGATCCGCATCGCCGCCGCCGAAAGCCTTGCCGACGATCTCGTCCCGCGGACCATCGCCCGCTATCAGCAACGCTATCCGCTGATCGAGTTCTCGTTGCTCGCCGCCGACAATCATCGGGTTAAGGCGGAATTGCTGTCGAAGGATGCCGACGTCATCTGCGCCTTCGACCTGACCGGCACCGCGCGCACCGCCACCGTCGCGCATGTCCAGACGCCGATCGGCGTGATCGTGCCGCCGGGCCATCCGCTGGCCGAGCTCGAGCGGGTGACGCTGCCCGACTGCATCCCGCATGCGGTGGTAACGCCGAACGACGACTGGCTGAAACAGAGCGTGCTGTTCGACCTGTTCGACATGAGTGACGTGCCGTTCCGCCGGGTCGCCACGGTCGAACGGATCGACACGCTCAAGCGGCTCGTACGCGCCGGGGTCGGCATCGCCTTTCTCTCGCGGATCGGGCTGGAGCGCGAACTGGCGGCGGGCGAGCTGTGCTGGATTCCGCTGGCCGACGGTATCGTCCGCCCGGCCGGGGTGTCGATCCTGCTGCAACGCGGGCGGGTGCTGCCGATTTATCTCAGCAGCTTCGTCGACATGCTGAAGGAAGAATTCGGCGAACTGGCGGAATAGGCCCTGATCCACTTGCGTGGAAGCGGCACCGGCCCGCTCCGGCTTTGCCGGATCAGACGCTGCTCGCCTCCGCCGCGTCGGCCGCGTTGGCGAGCCTGCGCGCGAGGAAGGCGCAGGCGATCAGCTGCAACTGGTGGAACACCATCACCGGCAACAGCACGACCCCGACCTGCGCCGGCGGGAACAGCACGCCCGCCATCGGCACACCGGTCGCGAGGCTCTTCTTCGATCCACAGAAGCGCATCACCGCCGCATCGGCGGGGTCGAGCTTCATCGCGCGCGCGATCAGCCCGGTCAGCACCAGCACCACCGCCAGCAGCGCCGCGCACCACCCGACCAGTTCGGCCAGTTCGATCGCCCCGACCTGCGACCACAGCCCCTCGACCACCGCCGCGCCGAACGCGGTATAGACGACCAGCAGGATCGATCCGCGGTCGAGCGTGGTGACCAGCCGCTTGCGCGCGGCGATCCAGTCGCCGATCCACGGCCGCAGCAGATGCCCCGCCGCGAACGGCACCAGCAATTGCAGCACGATCGCGCGGACGCTGTCGAACGACAGGTCGACGCCGCCGGTACCGGGCAGCAGCAGCGCCGCCAGCGCGGGCGTGAGGGCGATGCCGAGCAGGTTGGACAGCGACGCGCTGCACACCGCCGCCGCGACATTGCCGCGCGCGATCGCAGTAAACGCGATCGACGACTGTACCGTCGATGGCAGCAGCGTCAGGAACAACAGCCCCGTCGCGAGGTCGGGCGCGGGCAGGCCGCTGCCGGTAATGGCGAGGCCGAGGATCGGGAACAGCACGAAGCTGACCGCAAGGATGGCGAGGTGCAGCCGCCAGTGCCGCGCCCCCGCCAGCAACGCACTGCGCGACAATTTCGCGCCATGGACGAAGAACAGCGCGACGATCGCGGTATCGGCGGCGACGTCGAAGATCGGCACCCCGACCCCGCGCGGCGGCAACACCGTCGCGATCACCACCGTCGCCAGCAGCATCAGGATATAGGGCTCGATCGTGGCGAGCAGACGGCGGATCATCGGGGTACTCCGGTCGGGGGATCAGCTGCCCCGGTAGGTCGAATAGCTGTAGGGCGAAACCAGCAACGGCACATGATAATGGCCACCGTCCTGCGCGATGCCGAAATCGATCGTCACCCGGTCGAGGAACGGGGGATCGGCCAGCGGCACGCCGATGCTGCGGAAATAGTCGGCCGCGGCGAAGCGCAGCGCATGGCGTCCCGGCGACAGGCGCAGCGTCGCCAGCTCGGGACAGCGGCCATCGCCATTGGTCACGCCGGTGAACAACGGCGCGCGCTGGCCGTCGAACAGCGTGACCGCGATCCCCGCCGCCGGACGGCCATGCGCGGTGTCGAGCACATGCGTCGACAGCGTCGCGCTCATGCCGCCGCCTCGCCGCGCGGCCAGGTGCCGACGAATTCGGGTTCGTCATAATCGAGATAGGCGGCGATCATCGCATCGCGATCGTCGAGGAACAGCTGATCCGCCACCCCCGCCACCAGGCGCGGCAGCGCATGGCGCAGCCCCGACAGCGCCGATGCCGACAGGCCAAGGCTGATCAGCCCCGAATAGTTGAATGCGAACAGCCCGTGCAGCTGCGCCGCATCGTCCGATGTGCGCGGCAGGAACTGGAAATTCGGTCCCAGATAGGGATGCGCATCGATCAGCGGATTGTCTCCCTCCACCGGGCGATAGCGGTCCGACCAGCGGGCGATGCCGTCGGCGACCAGCGCCAGTTCGGGCCGCAGCGCCGGATCGGTGACGAGGCCGGTCGACAGGACCAGAAAATCGAACGTCTCGGTCCCGTGCGGCGTGGTGATCGCGACACCGGCGTCGGTTTCGGCGACGTCGAGCCATGGCGTACCGAGATGCAGGTGGAAGCCGGGCAGCGCCGATGCCCGGTCGAACGTGTCGTTGGTCGGTGGCTGGCTGCGATCAAAGAACGCAGCCATCATCCGGTACTTGGCGGCATCGTCGAGCGCGGGAAAGCGGCCGATGATGCCGCTGCGCTCCATATGCCGGATCGGGTTGACGCGCGGCAGCGCCGGGCGGCGGACGAAGACATGCGCCTCCCCCACCCCGGCCGACAGCGCGGCATGGGCATTGTCGAACGCCGACGCCCCCGCCCCTAGCAGCGCGATGCGCTGGCCGGCCAGCGTCGCATAGTCGATCGCCGCCGAGGTATGCGCATACCGGCTTGGCGGCAGCCGGTCGCGCACCAGCGGCGGGACATGCCAATGCCCGCCGCCCTGGATCCCGGTCGCCAGCACGACCTTGCGCGCGAGCAATGCCCCCCCCTCCGCCAGATGGATGCGGAACCGCCCGCCGAGCGGCTCGACCAGCGTGACCCGCGCCTCGTTGCGCACCGGCAGCTTCAGCACCGCCCGGTACCAGCGCAGATACGCCATCCAGTCGCGGCGCGGAATCTTGTCGAGCGCGTCCCAGCCCGCGCGCCCGTGCTGCGCCTCCCAGAAGGCGCGGAAGGTCAGCGACGGTATCCCGAGGTCGATCGCGGTCAGATGCTTGGGCGTGCGCAGCGTCATCATCCGCGCATAGGTGTCCCACGGTCCCTCATAGCCCGCCGGACTCTCGTCGAGCACGACGATGTCGGTTACCCGTTCGCGCATCAGCCCGAATGCGGCGCCAAGGCCGCTCTGCCCGCCGCCGACGATGACGACGTCATGGACATGGCCGTCCGTGCTCGTTTGCGCCATGGTCCATGCCGGGCCGCCAAAGGCAAGCCGTTCGAGGTCGGTCGCGACCTGTTCCGCCAATGCGGCAAGGCCGATGGGTGGGGTCATGACAGCGTCTCCAGTCGCAGGCGGACGATATGGCCGATTTCGTCGATCGCGGTCGCCACCTCGGTCTCGGCATCGTTGGTCAGCCGGTCCGCCATCGCCCGCAATATCCCCGCGCGGTCGGTCCGCCGGACACAGATGACGAAGGGAAAGCCGAACCGCTCGCGATAGGCGGCGTTGAGGCTGTGAAAGCGTTCGAACGCCTCGGGTGTCATCCGGTCCAGCCCGGCCGATGCCTGTTCGCTCTGCGATGCGGCGGTCAGCGTGCCCGCGATCGCCGCGCGCCCGGCCAGTTCGGGATGGGCGCGGATCACCGACAGGCGTTCCTCGGGCGTCGCATCGGCGAGGACGGCAATTATGCCCTGGGCTAGGTCGTCGAACGGCCGTCGCGCCGCCGCCCGTTCGATCACCCATGGCGAATGCTCGACCACGCTGGCGTAGCGCGTGACGAAATCCCGGTCCGACAACGTGTTGAAATCGGTCACGATCCGGTCCCCTCGATCGAGACATGCGCGGCGACAACCTTCCAGCCATCGGCAAAACGCACCCAGCTCTGGCTCTGCCGCCCGCGCCGCGCGTCCCCCTCGCGGAAGAACTCCGCATTGGCGGTGGCGAAGTCGCGGCCGAAAGCGTGGATCGCGACTGTGCCGAGCCGGCGTTGCGGCGATCCGCCGCGCCCCTTGCGGAAGGCGCGAATGGCCTCCGCGCCGTACAGCACCTCGCCCACGCCATAGCGGATCGTCGACGGATGATCGTGGAACAGCCGGTCCATCGCCGGCACGTCATCGGCCATCAGGGCCGCCTCGTAGGCATGGAAGGCCGCCGTTACCTCGGCCACCACCTGCGGATCGTCGATCGTCATGCCGGGTGCGCCTGTTGCCAATGTCGGGCGATATCGATGCGGCGCGCGATCCACGCATCGCCGCTGGCGATCACATGGTCGACGAAGCGGGCCAGCGCCGCCGCCCGACCGGGCCGGCCGGCGATACGCCCGTGCAGGCCGACCGACATCATCCGCCCGCCCTCGGCGCGCAACTGTTCGAAGCTATCGCGCAGATAGCGGAAGAACGGCTCGCCATCGGCAAAGCCGTTATAGGCGACGAACTTCATGTCGTTGGCGTCGAGCGTATAGGGCACGATCAGCTGCGCCCGCCCGCCATTGGCCGCGGCATGGCGACGATCCCAATAGGGAAGGTCGTCGGCATAGCTGTCGGCGTCGTAGACGAAGCCGCCCTCCGCGGCGACCAGCGCCCCGGTCGCGGGCGAGGTCCGCCCCTGATACCAGCCGAGCGGGCGCGTGCCGGTCAGCCGGGTGTGCAGCGCGATCGCCTCGGCGATATGCGCGCGTTCGACCTCGGGCGGGACAGTTTGGTAATCGATCCAGCGCAGGCCGTGGCTGGCGATCTCCCAATCCGCCGCCAGCATCGCCTCGACCGCCGGCGGATTGGCGGCCATCGCGGTCGCCACCGCGAAGGCGGTAACCGGCACCTGCCGTTCGGCGAACAGGCGGTGCAGCCGCCAGAAGCCGGCGCGCGCGCCATATTCGTACAGGCTTTCCATCGCCATGGCGCGCGCGGGATGGCTGGAGGCCCCCACCATTTCCGACAGGAACGCCTCCGACCCGGCATCGCCGTTCAGGACGCAATTTTCTGCGCCCTCCTCGACATTGACGACGAACTGCACCGCGACCCGCGCCCCGCCGGGCCAGCGCGGATCGGGCGGCGTGGCACCATAGCCGATCAGGTCGCGTTCGCCGGTCATGCGGCATAGCTTTCGAGCGCGGCATCGACCCCCGCCCCGGCGGGCAGCGTCAGCCCCTCGGCCCGCAACACCGCCTCCAGCGCCGCCAGCGTCAGCAGCACCTTGTGCTTCGTAGCGTTGTAGCCCATCGCCCCGATCCGCCAGACCTTGCCCTGCAAGGGTCCGAAGGCGGTGCCGATCTCTATCTCGAAATCCTCGCGCATCCGCGCGCGGACCCGCTCGCCATCGATGCCGTCCGGGATATGGATGCCGGTGACGTTGGTCATGCGGAAGCGCTCGTCGCCGAACACCTCCAGCCCCAGCGCGCGCGCACCCGCCACCACCGCACGCCCCGCCGCCGCATGGCGCGCGAACCGCGCCGGCAACCCCTCACCCAGCGCCACGCGGGCACATTCGCGCGCACCGTACAGCATCGTCGTCGCTTCGGTATGGTGGTTGAGGCGCTTGTCCGACCAATAATCCATGATCATGGCGAGATCGAAATAGTTGGTGCCGATCCGCACGCCCGCAGCGTCGGCGATGTCGTCGCGGCGAATGCCCTTTTCGATATGACGCCGGCCGAGAATGCGCTCGGCAGCGCGATCGGAAATGGTGATCGGTGCCGATCCCGATGGCCCGCCCAGGCATTTCTGCAGGCCGCCGGTGACGATATCCGCGCCCCAGCGATCGCTGGCGATCTCCATGCCGCCGATGGTCGCGGTCGCATCGACATAGAGATAGGCGCCCGCCGCCCGGCACAATTCGCCCACCCCGTCCAACGGCTGCGCCATGGTCGTCGAAGTATCGCCATGGACGCAGGCGACGACCATCGGCCCGGTCCGTTCGATCGCATCGGCGATGGCGTCGATCGGCACCGTCTGTCCCCATGGCACTGACAGCCGTTCGACCGTCGCGCCGATGCGCTCGCCGATTTCCTGCAGCAACAGCCCGAACCGGCCGAAATCGATCACCAGCAACCGGTCGCCCGGCGCCAGCAGCGACACCAACGACGCCTCGATCGCCGCCCGCGCAGTCCCGTCGATCAGGAAGGTCCAGTGATTGTCCGTCCCGAACACCGGCCGGTACAGCGCCATCACCTGGTTCATATAGCCGGTCATTTCCGGGTCGAACTGGCCGAGCAGGTCGGCGCTCATCGCGCGCAGCACGCGGGGATGGGCGTTGACCGGGCCGGGCCCCATCAACAGCCGCTGCGGCGGATCGATCTCCCCGAACAGGTCAGGCGTCACGTTTTTCGTCTCCCAATCGATCGATGAAGCCGCGCATCGCGGCAAAGGCGGCATCGGCGTCGGCCGGATCGACATGCTCGGCCGGATGATGGCTGATCCCGCCGGCGCAACGCACGAACAGCATCGCCACCGGCCCCAGCGCCGCCATCGCCATCGCGTCATGCCCCGCCCCCGACAGCAGCCGCCGCGACGCCTGTCCGGTGGCGATGATCGCCGCGTCGAGCAGGTCCATCAGCCGCGGATCGCACGGACAGGGCGGCAGGTCGTGGATCGTCGCGAGGTCGAGCGTCACCCCCCGTTCCGCGGCAATGCGCTCCATCTCCGCCCGGATCGCCGCAGCGGCATGGTCGCGGCGGTCGGCGGCACCGGCGCGTATGTCGATGGTGAAGCGCACCTCGCCCGCGATCACGTTCGCGGCCCCCGGCGCGACCTCGATCCGCCCGACCGTCGCGACCAGATCGGAGGCGGCGGCAACGGCGATCTCCTCGATGGCCGTCACCATGCGCGCGGCGGCGGCCAGCGCGTCGCGGCGCAGGGGCATCGTCACCGTCCCGGCATGGCCGGCGACGCCGGTCACCGTGGCAGCAAGCCGCAGCTGCGCGGCGATGCCGGTGACGGTGCCGAGCGCCAGCCCCTCCGCCTCCAGCACCGGTCCCTGTTCGATATGCGCTTCCAGATAGGCGAGCATCGTGCCCGGCGCGCGGGCGGCGGTGGCGATCGACGCGGCATCGCTGCCGAATTCGCGCAGCGCCGCATCGACGCTGACCCCCGCCGCATCGGCCATGTCGGCGGCACCGGGCGAAAGCGTGCCCGCCACCGCGCGACTGCCGAGCATCGCGGCGGGAAAGCGCGATCCCTCCTCGTCGCCGAAGCCGATCACCTCGATCGCGAAGGGCAGCCGTCGCCCTTCGGCATGGAGCGCCGCGACGCATTCGATGCCGAGCATCACCCCCAGCGGCCCGTCATAGGCACCGCCGTCACGCACGCTGTCGAGATGGCTGCCGATGACCAAAGCGGGCGCAGCGGGCGTCGCGCCCTCGTACCGGCCGATCAGGTTGATTGCGGGGTCGCGGCGCACGGTCATACCCGCATCGGTCATCCACGCCCCGACCCGCTCGATCGTCGCGCGATAGGCCGGGGTCAGCCAGCCCCGGAACAGCCGGTCGGCCCGGTCGCTATACGGCGCGCGCGACAGTTCGAGGCAGCGTGCCGCCGCCCGTGCGCCCGATGGTGTCACCATGTCGCGACCATCCCGTCGCTGCGCGGATCGCTCGCCCCTTCGAGCACGCCGTCGGGGTGGCGGAGGACGGCCCCGGCATGGCCCATCATCGCCGACCATGCCGGCACCTGCTCGACCGTATGTCCCGCCTCCGCCAGTTGCGCGTAGAGCGCGGGATCGAACCCGGCCTCGATCTTCAGCGTCGTACTCGGATCGCCCCAGGTCCGTCCGAGCAGCCAACGCGGTGCATCGATCGCCGCCTGCAACGACTGGCCGAACCGCACATGGCGGCTGAAGATCGCCGCCTGCGTCTGCGGCTGCCCCTCGCCACCCATCGTGCCATAGGCCATGACCCGGCCATCGTCGAAGCGGGCGAGCGCCGGATTGAGCGTATGGAACGGCCGCGCTCCGGGGCGCAGCCGGTTGGGGCCGTCGCCAGCGAGCGCGAACGAACAGCCGCGATTCTGCCAGGTAATCCCGGTCTGCGGCAGGACGATGCCCGATCCGAATTCGAAATAGGTGCTCTGGATACAGCTGACCACCTGCCCGCGCGCATCGGCCGCGCCGAACCATGTCGTATCGCCCAGCGCCGGCGGATGCGGCCAGGGGGCGGCACGGGCCGGCTCGATCGCGGCGGCCATGCGGTCGAGCGCGCCGGCATCATCGAGCAATGCCTGCGCATCCTGCGCCATCGTCGCCGGATCACCGACATGCGCGTCGCGCCAGCGAAACGCCTGTTTCGTCGCCTCGACCAGCTGGTGGACATGGTCGAACCCGTCGGCCTCGGTCGCGCGCAACCGGTCGAACAGCGCGAGGATCAGCAGCGACGCCACCCCCTGCGTCGGCGGTGGCAGGTTGAACAGGCGCGCGCCGTCGATCGCGACGGTCAGCGGCGCCACCTCCCGCGCGGCGAACCCGGTGAGATCGTCCGCCGCCAACGGACTGTCCAGACGCCCCAAATCCTCCGCAATCGACTGTGCCAACGCACCGCGATAGAAACCGTCCAGCCCGTCCGCCGCCAGTCGCATGAGCGTCGTCGCGAGCGCCGGCTGCCGCAGCACCTCGCCCTCCCGCAACGGCCGGCCATCGGGTTCGAAGACCCGTGCATAGTCGCCGGGCAGATCGCGCAACGCCGCCGAAACGCTGGCGGCGACCTGTGCCCCGCCCGGGGTGACGACCACGCCGGTCCGTGCATGATAAATCGCATCGCGCAGCAACCGGTCGAGCGGCAGCGTCGATCCGCTCCGTGCCAACGCCGCCTGCCATGCCGCGACGGTGCCCGCGACCGTATTCGCCGCCAGGCCGCCGCGCCACGGGATCGTCGCATGGTCGCGGTACAGATCGGGACCGGCCGCCATCGCCGCCGGGCCGCAGCCATCGATCGCCCAGTTGCTGCCATCGGGCTCGGCGACCAGCCAGAAACCGTCGCCGCCGATCCCGGTCATGTGCGGATAGACGACGGCAAGGCACGCGGCGGTCGCCACCGCCGCCTCGACCGCGCTGCCGCCATCGGCCAGCACGTCGCGCCCGGCCTGTGCGGCAAGGTGATGCGGCGCGCTGACCATGCCGCGCAGCGCCCGGGGCGTCGCGCGCGTCATGCCGCCACCGCCAGTGCGCTCCGACAGGCGACCAGCCCCGCCGCGACCAACTCCGCCGCGGTATCGAACAACAGCGCCTCGCGCCCCGGCGCGGCGATCAGCTGCACCCCGATCGGCATCGCCCCTGCCTGTGCCAGCGGCACCGACAGGATCGGCACCCCGGCCAGGCTCAGCGGCTGGGTATGCAGCCCCAGATCGGCGCGCGCCGACAGCGACTGGCCATCGATCACGATCGTCGTCGCATCGATGCGCGGCGCGGCCATCGGCGTCGCCGGGGCGAGCAGCAGGTCGTGCGTCGCCAGCGCCTCCAGCAATTCGTCGGTGAAGCGCGCGGCGACCGCCTCCGCCTCGCGCACTGCCGCCACCGGCTGCAACGCGCCGGCGATCAACCGGTCGCGCGTGCCGGCATCGAACGCCATCGCATCGCGACGCAACGCCGGCAGATGGCGATGGCCACCCTCCGCCCCGGTCAGCACGAACCCCGCCGATCGCGCCGCCGCCGCCGACCGCAGCACGACCGGCGGTCCGGCGTCCAGATGCCGGGCGATACGATCGATCCCGGCGAGCACGGCAGGCTCGGCACGTTGCGCGAACCAGCCGCCTAACGGCGCGACCCGCCCTGCCCCGCCACCCGGTAATAACGGCGCGCCGGCCATCACCGCATGGGCGATCGCCATGTCCTCGACCGAACGGGTGAAGCAGCCGACCGTGTCGAGACGCTCGACGAAGGGATAGACCCCCGCGACCGGCACCGCGCCGAAGGTCGGTCGCAGCCCGAACACACCGCATAGGCTCGCCGGCACGCGGATCGATCCGTTGGTGTCCGACCCCAGCGCCAGCGGCACCAGCCCGGCCCCGACCAGCGCCGCCGACCCGCCCGACGATCCGCCCGCCAGTCGCTCGGGATCATGCGGGTTGCGAGTGGTGCCGAAATGCGCGTTCTCGGTCGAAAAGCCATAGGCGAATTCGTCCATATTGGCCGTAGCGACCAGCACCGCACCCGCCGCGCACAGCCGTGCCACGACCTCGGCATCGCACGCGGCCGGCGGTGCCCCCGCCAATTGCCGCGCACCGGCGGTGGTCGGCTCGCCGGCCACGTCGAACAGGTCCTTGACCGCGAACGGCACGCCGGCCAATGGCCCCGGATCGCGGCCGGCGGCGACCATCGCATCGACCCGCGCCGCATCGGCCAGTACCCGGTCGCGCAGCAGCCGGGTGGCGGCGTTCAGCGCCCCTTGCGCGCCGATGCGGTCGAGCGTCTCGATCGCGATCGAACGCGCCGTGCGGCGGCCGGCGCGCACCTCGGCGGCGATGGCGGTGGCGCTCATCGCGGCTCCTCCGCCAGTGCGGCGCGGACCGTTTCGTGATGGCGCGCCAGCAACCGCTGGTTGGCGACCACGCCGTCGAGCGCCGCCGCCGGCAGGACCATCCCGATCCGATCGGCCAGCAACAGGGCGAGCCGCCGTTCGTCTTCCGTCGCCTGGGTCATGCCGCCGTCTCCCCGCTTGCTGTCGATGCGATGGGTAGCGTCGCCGAACCGCTTGGCAGAAGCGCAATATTGCGCTCCGAGCGAACGCATTTTTCGCGCACTCAATCGAAGCGCTGTGTCTCGAACGCGGCGAAATCGCGCTCGAGCCGCGCTTCGAGCCGCGCCTTGTGGTTGCCGGTCAGGAAGGTGCGGCACGCGGGCGCGTCGAGCATGCCGCAGGCGGCGATGCGCGGACCACCGGCGCGGTCCTGCCAGATGCTGCCGCCGGGCAGGAACGCATAATGCAGCGAATCGCGCGCGATCTGCTTCAGGTCGCGGTAGCGCAGCCCTTGTTCGGTCACCGCGCGCAGATATTCGTTGGTCATGTCGCTGCGCGCGACGCCTTCGTCATCGGTCGACAGCACGACCGGCACGCCTGCCTGTCGGTACAGCGACAGCGGATGGTCGCGACCCTTCACGCCCAGGATCACCGCGTTGCTGGTCAGGTTGACCTCCACCGCCACCCGGTCGCGCGCCATGCGGGCGAGCAGCGCCCGCGCATCGGTTTCATAGGAGATGTCGACGCCGTGCCCGATCCGCCGCGCTCCCGCGACCGCCACCGCATCCGCGACATGGAACGCCAGATCGCGCGGCGGCACCAGCCCGATGGTCAGTTCACCGGCATGCAGCGACAGCGGCACCGCGGGAAAGCGTTCCTTCAGAAACCGGAACATCCGCATGTGCAGCCGGTAATCGCGCAGCGCCACCGGGTCATGTTCGGGCGCGACGATGTTGACGCCGACGAACCGCGGATCGGCCCCGACCATCGCGAAGCCCAGCGCCAGTTCGGCAAAGACCTGTGCCGGCGGCCGGGTGCGGATCGCGGCGATCTGGTACCGGATCTCGGTCGCGCAGGCGGGTTTGGGCTCGGGCGTGGTGCAGCCGTCGATCGTTGCCATCTCCGCTTCATACCCGTCATAGCGCGCGCGCATCGCCCGTACCGCAGCCGGCAGTTCGGGGGCGATCCGCGCATACAGCGCCGCCAGATCGCCGACATCGCCCTCGGCGACTTTCGCCAGTTCGGGCGTCAGCCCCGCACCGGTGCTGAGTTCGGCATAGGACACGCCATCGGCCGCCGCCTGCTGCCGGGTCAGCGCCAGCACCTTGCCTGCATGGCGCGCCGCGATCGGCCAGAAGGCGTCGAACGTTGCGAAGAACCGATCATAGCCCGACACGCGCGGATCGCCGGTCCCCGCCTCGAACCCGCGCGTCGAAAAGGCGTCGACGAAGCCGGCGTAGCGCCGATAGTCGCGGGTCAGCTCGGCCGCCGCGACCCGTCCCGGCGCGTCGCAGGGCGGCGGCGCCAGCCCCGGCGGATCGATCGACAGGCACAGCCCGTCCGCCGCCGCCCAGGCAAGGATATCCTCGGCATAGACCGCGCCACCGGCATGATTGTGCAGGTCGCCGCCCTTGGGCATCGTCTGCAGGAAGATGCGTAGGCGCGGCGGGCTGTCGGCGATACTGTCGAGATACGCCGCGGTCCGTGCTTCGGGTGTGGCGGGAGCCGGCGCGGCACCGCCCAGCAATGCCGCCGCCAGCGTCAAGATCAATCCCGCCACGCTTGCGCGCATGGCGGCGCGGCCGTTGCTGCAACGGTCGTTCATCGCTGTCCCCCTTCATGCCGGCCCGCCGGCGCCCTCGGCGGATGGTCTAGGGACGGTGCCCGCTCGCGCCCATCGCAATATCCGGCACGTTGCGTTGCCGGAAACCGCGCAGGCTTGCCCGCTCTCATTTTTGCAACGCGGAATGCCGTTCATTGCGGTAGATCGCGCGCATGGCTGCTGGCATGACGGCGGCAGGGCGGGTTCCGGGGGACGGCATGACAGACACGATATCGGCACGACCGACGGCGACGATGCTGGAACGCCGGTTCCAGCTGTCCGAACGCGGCACGTCGGCGCGGACCGAAATCCTCGCCGGCACCACCACCTTCCTGACCATGGCCTATATCGTGCTGGTCAATCCGGCGATCCTGGGACAGGCGGGGATGCCGGTCGCAGCGGTCGCCGCCGCCACCTGCTTCGCCGCCGCCTTCGCCTCGATCCTGATGGGACTGGTCGCCAATGTGCCGCTGGCGCTGGCACCGGGCATGGGACTGAACGCCTATTTCAGCTTCACCGTCGTGCAGCAGATGGGAATCCCGTGGCCGGTGGCGCTCGGCTGCGTGTTCATTTCGGGCGTGTGTTTCCTGATCCTGACGCTGACCGGGGTGCGGCAACTGATCGTGTCGGTCATCCCGCCGCATCTGTTCGCGGCGGTCGCGGGTGGGATCGGCCTGTTCATCGGCTTTATCGGCCTGCGCAATGCGGGGATAGTCGTCGCCAGCCCGGCGACGCTCGTCGCGCTGGGGCCGCTGACCGCGCCGGGCGCGGCACTGGCGCTGCTCGGACTGCTGCTGATCGCGGGGCTGAGTATCTGGAACGTGCGCGGCGCGATGCTGATCGGGATCGTCGCCACGACCATCGTCGCATGGCTGACCGGACAGGTCACGATGACCCCCGAACCCTATAGCCTGACGATGTTGACGCAGACCGCGTTCCGTATCGACCTGCCCGGTGTGTTCGGCGCGGGCGGGCGGCATGGCCTCGGCCTGTTCGAAATCCTGTTCGTGTTCCTGTTCGTCGACCTGTTCGACAATATCGGCACGCTGGTCGCGGTGACCAAGCGCGCCGGGCTGATCGACGCCGCCGGGCGTATTCCCCGGCTGAACCGCATCCTGCTGACCGATGCGGTCGCGACCATGGTCGGCGCGGTGGCGGGGACCAGCACCGTCACCAGCTATGTCGAAAGTGCGGCGGGCGTGCAGGCGGGCGGGCGCACCGGGCTGACCGCGATCGTCACCGGCCTTCTGTTCCTGTTGACCATGTTCGTCGCTCCCTATGCGCAGCTGGTGCCGCTGGCTGCGACCGCCCCGGCGCTGATCGTCGTCGGCGGGCTGATGCTGCTGCCGCTGGTCGAGGTACAATGGGACGACCCGCTGGCGGCGATCCCGGCATTCCTCACCGTCGCGCTGATCCCGCTGACCTTCTCGATCGCCAATGGCCTCGCCTTCGGCATCACCGCCCATGCCGTGCTGAAGGCGATGCGGGGTCAGGCGACGCGTGCGGATTGGTTCCTGTTCCTGCTTGCCGCGCTGTTCATCGCCCGCTTCGCATGGATGGGGGCGGCGTGAGGCCATGACGATCCGCTTCCTGCTCGACGAACGCGTGGTCGAGGTCGCCGATGCCGCCCCGACCGCGACCCTGCTCGATCACCTGCGCTATCGCCTGCGCCGCACCGGCACCAAGGAAGGCTGTGCCGAAGGCGATTGCGGTGCGTGCACCGTGCTGGTCGGCGAGGCCGAGGGCGACGGCATCGCCTGGCGCGCGGTCAATGCCTGCATCCTGTTCCTGCCGATGGTCGATGGCAAGGCGGTGCTGACGGTCGAAAGCCTGGCACAGGACGGCGCGCCGACCGCGCTCCAGACCTGCATGGCGGGCAATGGCAGTTCGCAATGCGGCTTCTGTACGCCGGGCTTCGTCATGTCGCTCTATGGCCGGGCAGTGGGTGCGGCGGGACACAAGCTCCCGGTCGCCGACGTGATCGCGGGCAATCTGTGTCGCTGCACCGGCTATGGCCCGATCCTCAACGCGGCGAACGCGGTGCCGCGGATCGAACGCGACGACCGGCGGACGGCGGCGGCATTGCGCGAGTTGCGGGCGAACGACGCCCTCGGAACGCCGACCTGGTTCGCGCCGCGCTCCGCCGACGAACTGGCGGCATTGCTGATCGAGCACCCGCATGCCCGGCTGATCGCCGGAGCGACCGATGTCGGGCTATGGGTGACGAAGGGGCTGCGCGACCTCGATTTGCCGATATTCATCGGCGACGTCCCCGAATTGCGCACGATCAGCGAGGACGCGAACGGCGTCACGCTGGGCGCGGCGGTGCGCTATGCCGAGGCGCATGACGCGCTCGCCCGGCTGCATCCCGATCTGGGTGAACTGGTCCGGCGGATCGGCGGGTTGCAAGTGCGCAATGCCGGCACGATCGGCGGCAATATCGCTAATGGCTCACCGATCGGCGACGGCCCGCCCGCGCTGATCGCACTCGGCGCGTCGGTGGTCCTGCGCCGGGGCGACCAGCGGCGGACGCTGGCGCTGGAGGATTATTTCCTAGCCTATGGCAAGCAGGACCGCGCGCCCGGCGAATTCGTCGAGCGTATCCACATCCCCCGCCCCGCCCCCGACGCGATCGTCCATATCGCGAAACTGTCGCGCCGCTTCGACAGCGACATTTCGGCGGTATGCGGCGCGTTCCACCTGACCATGCGCGACGGCACCATCGTTGACGCGCGCGTCGCGTTCGGCGGGATGGCGGCGACCCCCCGCCGCGCCGCGACGTGCGAGGCGGCACTGACCGGCGCCCCCTTTACCGAAGCGACGATCGCCCGCGCCGTCGAAGCGCTGCGCGACGATTTCGACCCGCTTACCGACGTGCGCGGCAGCGCCGCCTATCGCCAGCAGGCGGCGGGCAATCTGTTGTGGCGGCTGTGGCACCGCGAACAGGGCGAACCGGTGTCGGTCCACGAGCTGTGCCGATGACGGCCCCCAAACCCTCGCTGCCGCATGACAGCGCGCTGCTCCACGTCACCGGCACGGCGCGCTATATCGATGACGAGGCCGAACCCGCCGACCTGCTCCATCTCGCCTTTGGCCAATCGACCGAGACCCATGCCGCGATCACCGGCATCGACCTGTCGGTGGTGCGCGCTTCGCCGGGCGTGGTCGCGGTGTTCACCGCCGCCGACATTCCCGGCCATAACGACGTCAGCCCGGTCGCGCATGACGACCGGCTGCTCGCCGATGGCGAGGTGCTGTATCGCGGACAGCCGATCTTCCTCGTCGCCGCGACCAGTCGCGATGCGGCGCGGCGCGCGGCGCGCCTCGGCAGGATCGACTATGCCCCCCGCCCCGCGCTGCTGACCATCGCCGATGCGCGCGCCGCCGATTCGTGGATCGAGCCGACCCAGCGCATGGCACGCGGCGACGCCGCCGCCGCGCATCGCCGTTCGGGCGGCTTCGCGATGGGCGGCCAGGATCATTTCTATCTGGAGGGTCAGGTCGCGCTCGCGCGGCCGGGCGAGGACGGACAGGTCCATATCGCCAGTTCGACCCAGCATCCCAGCGAAGTCCAGCATCTGGTCGCCGACCTGCTGGGCGTGTCGTCCGCCGACGTGACGGTCGAGGTGCGGCGCATGGGCGGCGCGTTCGGCGGCAAGGAGACACAGGCCGCCCCCTTCGCCGCTGCCGCCGCGCTGGTCGCCGCCAAGACCGGCCGCCCCGCCAAATTCCGCTGCGACCGTGACGACGACATGGTCCTGACCGGCAAGCGCCACGATTTCCAGATCGACTATGACGTGGGGTTCGACGATGCCGGCCATATCCTCGGCCTGATCCTGCGGCTCGCGTCGCGGTGCGGGGCGACGGTCGACCTGTCGCCGGCGATCAACGACCGCGCGATGTTCCATGCCGACAACAGCTACTGGCTGCCCGCGGTCGAGATTCTGTCCGAACGGCTGAAGACGCACACCGTCTCCGCCACCGCCTTTCGCGGGTTCGGCGGGCCGCAGGGGATGCTGGCGATCGAGCGGGTGATCGACGTCGTCGCCGCGGCTTTGGGGCGCGATCCGCTCGACGTGCGCACCGCCAATCTCTACGGCCCCGGCCGCGACGTCACCCCTTACGGCATGACCGTCGCCGACAATATCGCGCCCGCGCTGGTCGCGCGCCTGCGCCGCGACAGCGACTATGACGCGCGCCGCGCCGCCGTCCGTGCCTTCAACGACCGGCACCAAGTCCTGAAGAAGGGCATCGCGCTCGCGCCCGTGAAGTTCGGGATCAGCTTCACGACGACGCACCTGAATCAGGCCGGCGCGCTGGTCCATGTCTATGCCGATGGCAGCATCCAGCTGAACCATGGCGGCACCGAAATGGGCCAGGGCCTGTATATCAAGGTCGCACAGGTCGTCGCCGACGTGTTCGCCGTGCCGGCCGGCGTGGTGCGCATCACCGCGACCCGTACCGACAAGGTCCCCAACACCTCCGCCACCGCTGCCTCCTCGGGCGCCGACCTGAACGGCATGGCCGCGTTCGAGGCGGCGCGCACCATCCGCGACCGACTGGCGGGCGTCGCCGCCTCGATCGGCGGCTGCGAACCGGAGGCCGTTTGCTTCACCCCGGCGGGCGTCGTCGCCGGCGCGGAGACGATCCCCTTCGCCACCCTGTGCCGCAAGGCGCATCTGGCGCGCGTGTCGCTGTCCTCGACCGGTTTCTACGCGACGCCCGACATCGCCTATGACCGCGCGGCGCATAGCGGGCGGCCCTTCTATTATTTCGCATACGGCGCGGCCTGTGCCGAGGTGGTGGTCGACACGCTGACCGGCGAGCACCGCGTGCTGGCGGTCGATATCCTCCATGACGTCGGCCGGTCGCTCAACCCGGCGATCGACCTCGGCCAGATCGAGGGCGGCTTCGTCCAGGGACAGGGCTGGCTGACCACCGAGGAACTGGTGTTCGCCGATGACGGCCGGCTGCTGACCCATTCGCCCGCGACCTACAAGATCCCGACCGCCGCCGACCGGTCGCAGCGGCTGTCGATCGCGTTGTGGGACGGCGAGAATGTCGAACCGACCATCCACCGGTCGAAGGCGGTCGGCGAACCGCCGTTCATGCTCGCCCAATGCGTGCTGTCGGCGCTGGGCGAGGCGATCGCCGCCACCGCCCCCGACCGCCGCGCCTTCCCCCCGCTCGATGCGCCCGCGACGCCCGAAGCGATCCTGCGCGCCATCGCCGCGCATCGCGCATGAGTGCAGCGTGGCGCGAACGGCTGCGCAGGGTGGCGACCGACGATCGCATCGCGCTGGTCACCGTGCTCGCGACCGAAGGCTCGGCCCCGCGTGGGGCGGGAACGCGCATGGTGGTCGACGATGCCGCCTCGTTTGACACGATCGGCGGCGGCGCGCTCGAGCATCAGGCGATCGAACAGGCGCGGGCGATCCTCTCCCATCCGCCGGGCACATGGCGGGTGCAGGATTATCCGCTCGGCCCCCTGCTCGGCCAATGCTGCGGCGGGCGGGTGCGGCTGTTGATCGAGCGGGTCGACCCGGCGGCGCTCGACTGGATCGCTGCCACGACCCTGACGACCACGCTGCATCCGACGCAGGTCGCGCGCCACGCTGATCCGCTGGCCGCTATCGTGCCGCTGTCCGCGCGGGGCGAGCGCCCGGCGGCCGGCGCGACATGGTCCGAGCGGCTCGGCCAGTGGCAGCGGCCGGTCTATCTGTTCGGCGCGGGCCATGTCGGACAGGCGATCGCCCGCCGGATCGCCGGCCTGCCGCTGCGCCTCGCCTGGTTCGACAGCCGTCCCGAACTGGCGGCGACGCCCGGCGTGACGATCGTCGACGCGGATCGTCTGCCCGCCTGCCTCGGCGATGCGCCCGCCGACGCGGCGGTGCTGATCCTGACGCATGACCATGGTCTCGACTATCGGCTGACCCATGCCGCCCTGACGCGCGCGCCGCTCGCCTATGTCGGGTTGATCGGCTCGGCGACCAAGCGCGCCCGATTCCTCGCCCGTCTGACCCGCGAGGACGTGTCGGCCGACGCGCGTGCCCGGCTGACCTGCCCGATCGGGCTGGCGACGATTCCCGGCAAGGAGCCGGACGTCATCGCTTTGTCGGTGCTTGCCCAGCTTCTGACCCTTGATTCAACGCCCGAGCATCTATGACCCTACGCCTGTTCCGCGCCGAACTCCTGTCGGTTGCGACCGACCCTCGCGACGATGCCCATGCGATCCGCCACGAAGCCGACGGCCTGCTCGCGGTCGAGGATGGCGTGGTCGTCGCGCGCGGCGACTATGCGACGCTCGTGCCGCGCTTTGCGGGCCTGCCGGTCGAACGCCTCCCCGGCCTCGTCGTCCCCGGCTTCGTCGACGCGCATGTCCATTATCCGCAGATGGACCGCATCGCCTCGCATGGCGAACAGCTGCTCGACTGGCTGGAGCGGCATATCTTCCCGGCCGAGATGGCCTTCGCCGATCCGGTCCATGCCGCCGGGGTCGCCGATGCCTTCCTGACCGAATTGCTGCGCCATGGCACCACCAGCGCGCTGGTGTTCCCGACCGTCCATCCCGGATCGGTCGACGCGCTGTTCGCCGCCGCGCTCGACCGGCGAATGCGGATCGTGTCGGGCAAGGTGCTGATGGACCTCGGCCCCGATGGCCTGCGCGACGCGCCGGCGAGCGGCCGTGCCGACAGCGAGGCGCTGATCCGTCGCTGGCGCGGGCGCGGCCGGCTCGGCTATGCGGTGACGCCGCGCTTCGCCCTCACCTCGTCCGACGAACAGCTGGTACAAGCCGGGCAACTGCTCGACGCGCATCCCGACGTGCTGCTCCACACCCATCTAGCCGAAAACAAATATGAATGCGCCGCCGTTGCCGATCGCTTCCCGCACGCGCACGACTATCTCGACGTCTATGACCGGTTCGGACTGGTCGGCCCCCGATCGGTGTTCGCACACGGCATCCACCTGCCCGATCGCAGCTGTGCGCGCCTTGCCGAGGCAGGTGCGGGGATCGCAGTCTGCCCGACCTCCAACCTGTTCCTCGGATCGGGCTTCTTCGATTTCGGACAGGCCGATGCCTACCGGCTGCGCCTGGGGCTGGGCAGCGATATCGGCGCGGGCACGTCCTTTTCGCTGCTGCACACCGCCGGCGTCGCCTATCAGGCGGCGCTCGCCCGCGAAGTCCGGCTCGACCCGTTCCGCGCGCTGTATCTGGCGACCGGGGGCAGCGCGGCGCTGCTCGGCATCGCCGACCGGGTCGGCGCGCTCCTTCCGGGGCAGGAGGCCGATTTCGTCGTGCTCGACGACGCGGCGACGCCGCTGCTCGCGCGGCGGACGGCGGGGGCCGATCTGGCGACGCGACTGTTCGCGATGCAGGTGCTGGGCGACGACCGCACCGTACGCCGCACCTATGTGATGGGCGACTGCGCCTGGGACCGGGGGAATTGGTGATGCGGATAGTGCTGTGGCTGATGGCATTGCTGGCGGCGACGATGCCGGCCCAGGCACAGCCGGCGAAACGCCTCGTCATCGTCGACGACGAAGGCTTCGGCCTCGCCCATGCCATGCTGCTCGACGCGCCCGATGTCGAGGTGCTGGGCATCACCACCGTCAGCGGCAATGTCTGGGCCAATCGCGCCACCGCCATGGCGCTGAAGGGCGTCGAGCGCATGGGATTGCAGGTACCCGTCGCACAGGGCGCGACCTATCCGCTCGTCAACTCCGAAGTCCTGACCGAACGCTGGGAGGCGCTGTACGGCAAGCTGACGTGGAAGGGCGCGTGGATGAAGCAATGGGTCGAACCGACCCAGCAGAGCACCCCGCCCTATCACGGCCCCGACGATCCGGTCGACCTGCCCGGCGGCAATCCGACGACCCGCCCCTCGAACGAGATCGCCGCCAATTTCATGCTACGCATGGTCCGCGCCCATCCCGGACAGGTGACGATCATCGCCATGGGGCCGCTGACCAACCTCGCGCTGGCGCAGCGGCTCGATCCCGCCTTTGCCCGCCTCGCGAAGGAACTGGTCTATATGGGCGGCAGCCTCAATCCGCGGCAGGTGCTAAGCAGCGTATCAGCCACGCAGTTCGCCCGCGAATTCGTCCATTCGCCGCGCCGCGAATTCAATGCGCGCTTCGATCCCGAAGCCGCCAGCATCGTCTCGCGCAGCCCATGGCGGCGGATCACCATCGTCCCGACCGACCCGTCGACCGCGACCGAACTGACGCCCGCCCTGATCGCGCGGCTGCGCGCCGTGTCGCCGCCCGCCGTCGCCGCATGGATCGGTGCGATGGAACCGGGCTTTCCGCTCTGGGACGAAATCGCCGCCGGCATCTGGCTCGACCCGTCGCTCGTCACCGCGCGCGACACCGCCTTCGTCGATTACGACACGCAGTTCGGCCCGAATTACGGCGACATGCTGTCGTGGAGCGCGGGCTATCAGCCCGGCATCGGCGAACAGCGCGCCGACATCGTCCGCACGATCGATCCCGCCGGCCTTGAGGCGCTCATGCTCCGGCTGCTGGCGCACCCGGCGGGCGATAGGCGAAGCCGGTGAAGCACGCCTCGATCTCGCGCAGCACCATCGCCGCCGCATAGGATGGCGTCCGCGCAGTCGCGGTGCATAGCGCCAGCGTCATCGGCCGCAGCACCTTGTCGACGATCCGGGTAAAGGCGAGCGTGCCGGCGCGCACCTCGGTCGATACGTCGAGCGAGGTCAGGATGCCGATACTGTCGCCCGCCTCGATCAGCGACGCGATCATCTGGATATTGTCCGACGTCACCCGCCGGTGGAGCGAGACCCCCGACGTCGCCTCCAGCACCGCGACCTGCTGATGCACCGCCAGCGGGGCGGCGGGCAGGATCACCGATTGGCCGTCGCAATCCGAAAACCGCACCTCCGCCTTGCGCGCCAGCGGATGCGAGGGCGGCGACACGATGCCGAGCACCACGTCGACAAAGGCCCGCACCGTCAGGTCCTGATAGGATTGCGGATCGAACAGAATGCCGAAATCGACGTCGTTGGCCGCGATCGCGCGGCGCACCTGTTCGTTGCCCAGCACATGCACCCCCATGGTGATGCCGGGATGGCTCTGCTGGATCGCATGGATCGCGGCGGGCATCACCCCCTTGGCCAGCGCGTCGATGACCGCGATGTCGACATGGCCGCGCTTCAGCCCGCGCAGGTCCTCGATCTGCGACAGCGTGTCGCCCAGCTGCTTCTGCCAGCGGCCACCCGCCGCCATCATCACCTCGCCCGCCGCCGTCAGCCTCAAGCCGGTCGGCAGCCGTTCGAACAGCTGCACGCCCAGCCGCGCCTCGGCATTCAGTATCTGGCGATCGATCGCCGAGGCCGAGACGGACAGTTCATCGGCGGCGCGGCGGATCGAGCCGAGGCGCCCGACGGCCATGAAATAGCGGATGAACCGCGACAGCGCCGGCATGCGCTAATTTTTGCAACGGATCGTCGTCATCATTGCGTTTGAATGCAACGATCCCGCCCCGTACGTCAACGTCCAAGTCGGAGACGGAAGGCGGCTGCATAGCGATGGCCGCACCGGACCGATCGGCACGACGACGCCGGACATGCACCGGCGCGACTGCGAACAGGAGAGGCGGGGACATTAGCGACGGTCCGGCCGCGGGGAACCGGTCGGGCGTCACAGGGGGCTGACCATGACGATGCTTGCGCGCTCGAACTCCATCGACCTGCACCGATCGAAACCGGGTCGCCGCACCGGCCCCGCCCTGTTCGCGGCGCTGCTGTGCGGAACGGCGCTGGCCATGCCCGCGCATGCGCAGGAAGCGACCGCCACGGCCGAGGCCGATGCGCAGGACGGCAACGACATCGTCGTCACCGGCTCGCTCAACGCGCTGCCGGTCAAGGACGTCGGCTCGGTCTTCGGCTTCGATAAGACGCTGGTCGAAACGCCGCGCTCGGCCTCGACGATCAGCGACGAACAGATCGAACGTTTCGGCATCACCGATATCTACGACCTCGTCGCCCAGTCGCCGGGCACTTTCACCAACTCCTTCTTCGGGGTCGGCGGCGCGCTCGACATTCGCGGCACGCCGGGCGAGACCTATTTCCGGGGCGTCCGCCGGCTCGACAATGCCGGCAACTATCCCACGCCGATCGCCGCCGCCGACCGGATCGACATCGTCCGCGGCCCCGCCTCGCCGATCTACGGCCCGTCCAAGACCGGCGGCTATCTGAACTTCGTGCCCAAATCGGCGCGGGTCGCTGGCGGCGCGCTGCTCAGCAGTCCGCGCGGCGAGGTCAGCTATACCGGCGGCAGCTGGGACCGGAACAATCTGCGCGCCGAGGTGCGCGGACCGGTGCGCGTGCTCGGCGCCGATCTCGGCTACAGCCTCTATGCCGAGATCGAGGATTCGGGCAGCTATTATCGCAACATGTCGACCAAGCAGACGATCCTGCAGGGCGCGTTCGACCATCAGCTGACCGACCGCATCCGCATCGAGTTCGGCGGCCAGTACCAGAATTTCAAAGGGCAGCAGAATGGCGGCTGGAACCGCCTGACCCAGCAGCTGGTCGACGATAGCACCTATATCACCGGCACCGCCAAGCCGCTCGACACCGATGGCGACGGCCAGATTTCGCAGGGCGAGATCAACGCCTCGATCCCCGGCGGCCTGTCGATCTTCGGCAACTTCACCTGCCCGAACAGCAGCTTCAGTCCGTTCGCCAGCGGCTTCACCGACGCCTGCTTCACCCAGACCTATCCGCAGCTCAACCTCGTCAACACCGGTACCGCCAAGCTCAGCCGCCGCGACGTGCTGACCGGCACCGAGGACAAGCTGACCAACAAGCAGACGACGCTCTATTACGACGTCACCTATGACGGGCCGGGCGAGCTGACCGTCAAGAACCAACTGTTCTTCGACAATACGCAGAATATCAACAACAACGATTACGGCTTTTCGCAGCGCGTCGATTCCTACGTCATCGAGGACAAGATCGTCGTTTCCAAGTCGATCGAGACCGGCATCGGCAAATTCTCAGGCCAATTCTCGCCGTCGATCCGCTATGTCAATTTCGACTATGGCGACGATTTCGACTTCGAATATTTCCACCGCGTCGATTTGATCCAGGGCTATACCCCGGCATCGAACCGGTTGCTCGCCAACGAATGCAATTGCGGCTATACCGACCGGGTCTTCGGCCACACGACCGATTACGGCCTCGCGGCGCTGGTCGATCTCGACTTCACCTTCGGCCTCGATCTGCTGCTCGGCGGCCGCTACGATAAGGTCGACGCATCGTCGCGCTATGACCCGACCGTCATGGACCGCGTGCCGGTGCGCAATTCGGCCAAGGGCAGCGACGATGGCTGGTCGTGGACTGCCAGCGCGTCGTACAAGCTGCCCTTCGGCATCATCCCCTATGCCACCGCGTCGCAGCAATCGACGATCGTCGTCGGCCAGGGGGCGGAGGTATTGCCCGAAGCGGTCGCGGGCGGCTTCATGTCGACCTCGCGTCTATACGAAGGCGGGGTGAAGGGCAGCTGGCTCAACGACACCCTCTATGCCGCGCTGTCGGTCTACAAACAGAACCGGACCGACTTCAACATCCAGTCGATCACCGTCAACCAGGCGGTCGAGACCAAGGGCGTCGAAGCCGAAGCACGCTGGGCGGTCGATCGCCATCTGCTCGTGACCGGTGCCTATACCCATACCGAGGTCGTGAACCTGACCGGGCTTCAGGCCGGAACGCTGTTCAGCTTCTTCGGGATCGAGGATCTGGTCAACGTCACGAACCCGACGCTGCATCTGGGCGGGCAGCCGATCGGGCTGGTCCCGATCAACAGCCGCAGCGATGCGCGCCGCGCCGGCATTCCCGCCAACCTCTATTCGGCCACCGCGACCTATGGCTTCGACAACGGCCTGTCGTTCAGCGGCAGCGTGGTGAAGGTGGACTCGGTGTTCTCGGGTCAGTCGCAGGCGGTGCGCCTGCCGGGCTATACGCTGGTCGACCTGTCCAGCTCGTACCAGACCGGCCCGTGGCTGTTCCGCGGCGTCATCAAGAACGCGACCAATGCGCGCTATTTCCGCGCCAACTTCACCGAATTGTTCGGCAGCACCATCGTGCTTCCCGAACGGCCGCGCAGTTTCCTCGCCTCTGCCGTCTATAAATTCTGATGGTGCGCGCGGGGGGAGTGCCGGCGAACGGCACCCCCCGCCCCGCCGGAGTATCGATCATGCGTCCTTTCGTCACCGGCCTGCTGCTCGCCGCCGCCGCGCCCGCCCTGTCGGCCCATGCCGCGCCGGCGCCCACCCCGCCCACCGCACCGCTCTGCGCGATCGCGGCGCCCTGCGCCAAACCGCTTCCGGTACGGATGGTGGTCGTTACCATGTTCGAAATCGGCAAGGACGAAGGCGACACCGCCGGCGAGTTCCAGCTGTGGAAGACCAGGCGCAACCTGTATCAGCGCATCCCCTTCCCGCACGGCTATCACGACCTCTATTACAATCCCGAAACCCAGATACTGGGCGTGGTCACCGGCGTCGGATCGGTCCGCGCCGCAGCGGCGATCACCGCGATCGGCCTCGACACCCGGCTCGACCTGTCGCACGCCTATTGGCTGGTGGCGGGGATCGCCGGCATCGATCCCGAGGACGCCTCGATCGGTTCGGCGGCATGGGCGCGCTATGTCGTCGACGGCGATCTGGCGCATGAGATCGACGCGCGCGAAATCCCGGCCGACTGGAAGAGCGGCTATTTCCCGCTCGACCGCCAGGGGCCGGACGACCCTGCCCCGCCGCGTACCGATGGCGGGGAGGTGTTCGCACTCAACCCGAAACTCGCCGAATGGGCCTATCGCCTGACCCGCGACACCGCGCTGCCCGACGATCCCGGCATCGCCCGCGAACGCGCGCGCTATACCGATCACCCCAATGCGCGAAAGCCGCCCTTCGTGCTGATGGGCGACCAGTTTTCCGCGATGACCTTCTGGCATGGCAGCCTGCTCAACCGCTGGGCCAACGACCACACCCGCTATTTCACGCAAGGGAAAGGCAGCTTCGTCACTAGCGCGATGGAGGAGACCGGCACGCTCCAGGCGATCGAATATCTCTCGAAGATCGGCCGCGTCGACAAGGACCGCGTCCTCGTCCTGCGCACCGGCAGCAACTATACCATGCCGCCGCCGGGCGTCACCGCCGCCGACTATCTGCTGCGCGAGAATGAAGGCTATGCCGGGCTGAACGCCTCGGTCGAAAGCCTGTACCGCGTCGGCAACCGGGTGGTCGACGAACTGCTCGCCCATTGGGACCGCTACCGCACCACGCCGCCGCAATAATGCTGACCGTCCTCCATTCGGCCGCCGCGCTTGTCACCATGGACGATGACGGGCGCGAGATCGCCGATGGCGCGATCGCGTGGCGTGACGGGGTGATCGCCGCGATCGGCACGACCGATGCGCTGGCCCCGCTGCGCCAGGTCGCCGACCGGACGATCGATGCGCGCGGCTGCGTGGTGACGCCGGGGCTGGTCAACACCCATCACCACCTGTTCCAGTCGCTGACCCGTGCGGTGCCGGGCGCGACCGATGCCTCGCTGTTCGGTTGGCTCAAGCGGCTCTATCCGATCTGGGCGCGCTATCGCCCCGACGACGTCCATGCCGCCACGCGCCTCGGGCTGGCCGAACTGGCGCTGTCGGGCTGCTCGCTCAGCACCGACCATCTATATCTCTACCCGAACGGCGTCACCCTCGACGACACCATCGCCGCCGCTGCCGATATCGGCCTGCGCTTCCATGCCACGCGCGGCAGCATGAGTGTCGGCGAAAGCGCAGGCGGCCTGCCCCCCGATGCGCTGGTCGAACGCGAGCCGGCGATCCTTGCCGACACGATCCGCGTGATCGACCGGTTCCACGATCCCGCTCCCGGTGCGATGGTCCGCATCGCCGTCGCCCCCTGTTCGCCCTTTTCGGTCAGCGAGGGGCTGATGCGCGACGCGGCGCTGCTCGCCCGCGACAAGCGGGTGATGCTCCACACCCATCTGGCCGAGGATGCCGATGACGTCGCCTTCTCGCTCGAACGGTTCGGTTGCCGGCCGGGCGTCTATGCCGAACGCCTGGGCTGGACCGGGCCGGACGTGTGGCTGGCGCATTGCGTGAAGCTCGACGCCGACGAGATCGCGCTGTTCGCCGCGACCGGTACCGGCGTCGCCCACTGTCCCTGCTCGAACTGCCGCCTCGGCGCCGGCATCGCGCCGGTCGCGGCGATGCTGGCCGCCGGAGTGCCGCTCGGCCTCGGCGTCGACGGATCGGCATCGAACGACAGCGGCAATTTGTTGCAGGAGGCGCGTCAGGCGATGCTCCTCCAACGCGTCACCGCCGGCGCGGAGGCGCTGTCGCCGCGCGCCGCGCTGCGATTGGCGACGCGCGGCGGGGCGGAAATGCTGGGCCGTGACGATTGCGGTGCGCTGACGGTCGGTCGTCGCGCGGATCTGGCGGTATGGGACGTCGCGACCGCCGACAATACCGGCGCCTGGGATATGGTCGCCGGGCTGGTGCTGTGTCCGCCCGCCGGGGTGCGCGACCTGTTCGTCGAGGGGCGCGCGGTGGTTGCGGGCGGGGCGCTGCTCGGCGTGCCGATGGCAACGATCCTCGCCGATGCCCGCCGCTCTATCGCCCGCCTGAGCACTACACCATAGCGTCCTCCGCCGTCGAACGCGCACTGAAGAAGGCGTTGAGCCCGACCGCGCTGATCGATGCCAGCACGATCCCCGAATGGAGCAGCGGGGCGAGCGCCGCCGGCATCGCCTGGAAAAACCGGTCGGACAGCACTGGGATCAACCCGATGGCGATTGACACCGCGATCGTGACCAGCCGTTCAAAGGTCAGCTCGACCGATCCGAGGATGCGGATGCCGGTCGCCGCGATCATCCCGAACATGACCAGCGCCGCCCCGCCCAGCACCGGCAGCGGCACCGCCGCGACCAGCGCCGCCAGCTTCGGACAGAAGCCGAGGGCGAGCAGGATTACCCCCGCCCCGGCACAGACGAAACGCGACCGTACGCCGGTGATGCTCAGCAACCCGATATTCTGCGCGAAGGAGGTATAGGGAAAGGTGTTGAACACCCCTCCCAGCACCGTCCCCGCGGCATCGCCGCGCAGACCGCGTACCAGCTGCCGCCGGTCGACCGGGCGGCCGACCATCTGCCCGGCGGCCATGAACATGCCGAACGATTCGATCATCACCGTCATCATGACCAGGCACATCGCGATCGATGCCGGCAGGTTGAACATCGGCAACCCGAACTGGAACGGCCGCACCACCGCGAACCACGGCGCCTCGCGCACGGGGTCCAGGTCGACCTGTCCCATCGCGCCGGCGATGACCGTGCCGGCGACGGTCCCGGCCAGCACCGCGCCGCTGCGCAGCAACCCATGGCCGAACCGCATCAGGCACAACACCACGCCGAGCGTCAGCAATGCCAGCAACAGATGCGCCGGCGCGCCATAGCCGGGATCGGTCGGCTGCCCGCCCGCGGTCCAATTGATGCCGACCCGCATCAGGCTGAGCCCGATCAACAGGATCACCGTGCCGGTCACGGCGGGCGGGAACAACCGCGATACCCGCCCGACGAACGGCGCGACCAGAAACCCAAACAGCCCGGCGACGATCACCGCGCCATAGATTCCGCGCAGCACCGTTTCGGGCGGCGTGCGAGCTGCGTTGCCGGTCGCGATCATCGCCAGCATCGGGCTGATCGATGCGAAGGTCACCCCCATCACGATCGGCAGGCGGATGCCGACCTTGGGCAGGCCCAGCGTCTGGATCAGCGTCGCGAAACCGCACGCGACCAGATCGGCGCTGATGAGCAACCCCAGCTGCGCGGGCGGCAGGTTCAGCGCGCGCCCGACCACCAGCGGCACCGCCACCGCCCCGGCATACATCACGAGCACATGCTGGCACGCCAGCGGCAACAGCCGCCGCGCGGGCAGCATCGCATCGACGTCGTCCGCGATCACGGCGGCGGTGGCGGGTCCCTGCCCGGCGAGGGGCAACTGCGTCGTCGCCGATGGCATGGGACCGGTCTCCGTCTGTTGATTGCGTGCTGCGGCGCAACCTATCGACAGCCGGTCGCTCGCCACCAGCGCCGTTTCTGGAACGAAGCGATCGAGAAAAGGCATCGCTCGGCGGCCACGCCGAGGCTATCGCCCGCGCCGCCGATTGCGCATGATGCGCGCCATGCCCGATCCGATGGAATTTGCCCGCATGACCGACGACGCCTTCATCACCGCGCTGCCCAAGGCCGAACTGCATCTGCATATCGAAGGCAGCCTCGAACCCGAACTGATGTTCGACCTTGCCCGTCGCAACCGTGTCGCCATCCCGTTCGCCTCGGTCGAGGAGGTGCGCGCCGCCTATGCCTTTTCCAATCTGCAGGATTTCCTCGACATCTATTATGCCGGTGCCGACGTGCTGCGCACCGCCGAGGATTTCCACGATCTGGCGGTCGCCTATTTCGACCGGGCGGCGGCGGACGGCGTAGTCCATGCCGAAATCTTCTTCGATCCGCAGACCCATACCGATCGCAGCATTCCGTTCGACACGGTGATGGAGGGACTGCTTTCGGGCATGCGGGTGGCCGAAGACCGGCATGGGCTGACGTCGAAGCTGATCCTGTGCTTCCTGCGCCATCTCGACGAGGATGCCGCGTTCGCGACCTTTGCGCAGGCGGAAAAATGGCTCGACCGGATCGACGGCGTCGGGCTCGATTCGTCGGAGGTCGGCCACCCGCCCGCTAAATTCGCGCGCGTGTTCGCCGCGGCTGGCGATGCCGGGTTGAAGCGTGTCGCCCATGCCGGCGAGGAAGGGCCCCCCGCCTATGTCCATGAGGCGCTCGACCTGTTGCGCATCGACCGGCTCGACCATGGCAATCGCGCGCTCGAGGATCCGTTGTTGACCGCACGTCTCGCGCGGGAGGCGATGACGCTGACCGTCTGCCCGCTCTCCAACCACAAGCTGTGCGTGGTCAAGGACATGGCCGATCACCCGATCGACCGGATGCTGGCGCTGGGGCTGCGCGCGACGATAAATTCGGACGATCCGGCCTATTTCGGCGGCTATATCGGCGACAATTACCGTGCGGTCGCGCAGGCACGCGGTCTGTCGCGTGCCGATCTGGTCACGCTTGCGCGCAACAGCTTCCTCGGATCGTTTCTCGACGACGTCGCCATCGCCGGGCATCTCGCCCGATTGGATGGTTTCGCGCGGTCGGCAGGCGGTGGACAAGCGAACCCGGTCTTGTAGGAATGCGGCGGTCCTGCCGCCCGTCCGGCCCTTCGATGGAAACGCCGTGGTACCCAAAATCTATCTGTCCGCCGACCGCCTGCTCGAGGATTCGTTCCGCCTCGGCAACCTCGTCTTCGATTCCGGATTCCGCCCGACGCACATCGTCGGCATCTGGCGCGGCGGCGCGCCGGTTGGCATCGCGGTGCAGGAACTGCTCGAATATCGCGGGGTGCACAGCGACCATATCGCCATCCGCACCGCCTCCTATACCGGGATCGACCAGCAGGAACCGCAGGTCCGCATCTACGGCCTCGGCCATCTGGTCGACGTCCTCAATCCCGAGGACCGGCTGCTGCTCATCGACGACGTGTTCGATTCGGGCCGCTCGATCCGTGCACTGCTTAAGGAATTGAAGGATCGCTGCCGCAACAACCTGCCCGACGAGGTGAAGGTCGCGACCGTCTATTATAAACCGTCGCGCAACGTCACCGACCTGAAGCCCGACTTCTTCGTGCACCAGACAAACGACTGGCTGATCTTCCCGCACGAGATCAACGGCCTGACCACCGACGAAATCCGCGCGCACAAGCACGGCGCCGACATAATCCTGCGCTGACGGCAGCAGGGGCGTCCGCGCCCCCCGCCCCTATTGCCCCGCGCTCGCGACCGCCACTTCCTGCACGTCGCCGATCACCACCCCGACCCGCTGGTGCAGCCCGTGCGGCGCGATGTCGAGGATGCGGTCATGGCCGTCGGTCGCGCTGCCGCCGGCCTGTTCGACCAGCATCGCCATCGGGTTCGCCTCGTACAGCAGCCGCAGCCGTGCCTTGCCCGCTTCGCGGTGGTCTGCGGGATAGAGGAACACGCCGCCGCGCTTCAGAATGCGGTGGATGTCGGCGACCATCGATGCGGTCCAGCGCATGTTGTAATCGATGCCGATCGGCCCTTCGCTGCCGAGGATGCGTTCCTCGATATAGCCGGCAATGGTCGGCGACCATTGCCGGCGGCGCGCCATGTTGATCGCGAATTCGCGGGTGCCAGCGGGAATCCGCATCGGCCCGTCGGTCAGCCGCCACGAACCCACCTCGCGGTCGAGGGTGAATTCATACACCCCGTCGCCGACCGTCAACACCAGCAGCGTCTGCGGCCCGTAGATCGCATAGCCCGCCGCCACCTGATCGCGGCCGGGCTGCAGAAAGTCCGCCTCGGTCACGTCGCGCCCGGCGCAGTCCTCGGGCGCGCGAAGCACCGAAAAGATCGTGCCGACCGACAGGTCGACATCAATGTTGCTCGACCCGTCGATCGGATCGAACAGCAGCAGATATTCGCCCTTGGGATAGCGATTGGGGATACGGTGGATCGTCTCCATCTCCTCGGACGCCATACCCCCCAGATGCCCGCCCCATTCATTGGCATCCAGCAGCAGTTCGTTGGCGATCACGTCCAGCTTCTTCTGGACCTCGCCCTGCACATTCTCGCTGCCCAGCGCCCCGAGCACGTCGCCCAGCGCCCCCTTCGAAATCGCATGGCCGATCGTCTTGCACGCCCGCGCGACGGTCTCGATCAGCAGGCGCAGTTCCGCCGGACAGCTTTCGGCGTCGCGGCGCTGCTGTTCGATCAGGAACCGCGACAGGGTGATCGCGCCCTGTGTCGCCGGTTGGGGATTCGTCATTCGGTGTCCTTTCGTCGGCCTGCCGGCGCTCGCCCCTGTATGCGATGCATTCGTTTCGCGCGGAAGACAGAAGGACGGCGCAGGCGACCGGTCGGAGCGGGCGTCCGCCGCCCGCTCCGCCGCTGCTTACAAGCCGTAGGACAGGCGCAGATAGCCGAAGCGTCCCGGCACGTCATAGGTCGTCGGATCGTAATTGTTCAGGCTGCACGAGAAACAGGCCGGCGGGTCCTGATCGAACACGTTGTTGACGCCGACCGTCAGCGCGAACCGGCTGTCCATCCACGCCGGACGCAGCGCAAGCTGGACGTCGCCGTACAGCCGTTCCTTCAACGTAGTCGTGTTCTGGATCTCGCGGACATCGTCGATATAGCGGCCGGTGATCGACGCCGTGACCGGCCCGATCGCCCAGTCGATCGTCGCCAGCCCCTTGAACCGGGGATAGGCCTGATCGGGGCTGCCGCGCTCGGTACCCTCATAACGGGTCGTGGTGGTCCCGTTGGTAGCCGGCACGGTCTCTTGATAGCCCAACAGATAGTTGCCGATCACCGACAGCCCGAACACCCCCGCCCCGGTATCGCGGGTGCGCAGCGTGAAGGTCGCGTCGACGCCGCGCGTGCGGATGCCGCCGGTGTTCAGCAACAGGCCGCTAATTGCCGACACGAAGCCGTTGGCGGTCCGCGTCGTTGCCGAACAGGACAGCGGATCGCCGGTCAGCGCGCATCGGCCGAGCAGCACGTTGGCCGGGATCGCCGCGATCGCATCGCGCACGCGGATGTCGTAATAATTGACTTCCAGGCTGAGCGCGCTGGCGAAGCCGCCCCGCGCCCAGGCGGGGCTGTAGACGCCGCCGAACAACAGCGTCCGCGCCTTTTCCGGCTGCAACGCCGCATTGCCGCCGGTCAGCACCGGCAACTGCCCGGCAGGCTCGGCATAGCTGCCATCGGCCGGAACCCCGTCGGCGATACAGTTGGTGCGGGCGGTGGCATTGGTGCGGAACAGGCTGCCGGCGACGTTCGAACACGGATCGGGCAGCGACTGGTCGAAGCGCGACTGCGCGCCGAACAATTCGCCGATCGAGGGCGCCCGGACGCTCTCGGCATAGGAACCGCGCAGCAACAGGTCCGCCGCCGGCTTCCACAACGCGCCGCCCGTCAGCGTCGTATTGCCGCCAAAGGTCGAATAGTCCGAATGGCGAACCGCGCCGTTCAGTTCGAGGCTGTTGAAGAACGGCACGTCCTTCAGGATCGGCAGGCGGATTTCGCCATAGACTTCGTCGACATTGAAGCTGCCGCGCGCCGCCTGTGCCGGAATGTCGGCGCCCAGTCCGGCCTGGATCAACGGATCGGGCGTGAAGCTGCCCGACTGGAACCGGTGTTCATAGCCGATCGCGATCCCGACCGGGCCGCCGGGCAGATCGAACAGCTGGCCCGACAGGTTGGCGGTATAGTCGTTCAGCACCTGGTTGCTGCGCGCGCGTTCGTCGAACCCGATGAAGCCGAGCATCGCCGGGGTGATCGACCCGACCCCGCCAAAGACGTTGAGCGGTACGCATTCGCCGGTGCACTGGGCGACGGGCCCCAGCGCTTGGCGCAAGCGCGCGACGTTGACGTTGCCGGTGAACAGCTGCTTGGCATCGTTATAGCCGACCACCGCGCTGGCATCCCAATACCAGTTGCGGCCCATCATCTCGAACTGTCCGTCGAGCGTGCCGGTCACCGACATCGTGTCGACCGTCTGGCTGTAGGTCCGCTGCCCGGCCTCGACCAGTCGGCGGAAGATCGCCGAATAGGTCGCGGGCTGTCCGTTGCCGCCGCCGTTCAGCGTCCGGCCGAACGGGTTGAACGGGTTGGTGACGTCGATCGAGATGGTGCGCGTCAGCGGCCCGCCACCCGCGTCCGGTCCGATCGGCAGCGGCAGGAACGCCGCCTGGTTCTGCGACTGGCGATGGTTGTACACCGCCTTCACCCGCAGGTTCAGCGCCTCCGAAAATTCGGCGCGGGCGTTGACGAACCCGCCATAGCGTTCGCTGGGCGTCAGGAAATAGTTGAACGGCGCGAAATTGAACCGGTCGGCGTTGGTGAACGCCTTGAAATCGCCGGTCGCCAGCGTCGGATCATACACCGCGTTGCGACCGATGACCGGCGCGCGCAGCGTCAGGTTCTGACCGTTGACGATGAACCGGCCGAGCGGCGTATAGCTCGAACAGCCGCCGATCGGATCGCCGCAGCTGGTCTGGCCCGGATTGGGGAATTGCGAGATGTCGCGATCGGCGGCGCTGACCGACTGCTGCCGAATGTAGAAGGCACCGGCGACGAAATCGACGGGCTGGTTCGATCCGTTGCCCCAGCTCAACTGGTAATTCTCGGTCTCGCCATCGCCCTGTTCGAGGAACTGGCCATATTGCGCCTGGGCGTGGAACCCCCGCTGGCTCGATTTGGTGATGATGTTCACCACCCCGGCGATCGCGTCCGACCCATAAAGCGGCGACGCGCCCGACTGCAGCACCTCGACCCGGCCGATCATCACGTCGGGGATCGAGTTGAGGTCGACCGAGGCCGGAATGCCGCTGGCCGAAGCGCCGCTGACATAGCGCAGGCCATCGACCAGCACGAGCGTCCGCTTCGCGCCCAGATAGCGCAGGTCGATCGCCGCCGACCCGGCGCCGACACCGCCGCCATCGGGCGGGTTGCCGAAATTGCCCGAATTGTTGAATTTGGTGTTCAGCCCGCCGGCCGAACTCGGGATGCGTTGCAGCACATCGGCAATCGACGACAGGCCGGTGCGCGCGATCGCCTGTTCATCGACGTTGATGACCGGCGACGGCTGGTCGAGCGGATCGCGACGGATGCGCGAACCGGTCACCACGATCTCCCCGGTGGCATCGGGATCCTCGGCCACGTTCGGGCTCGACACGGCAGGCGCCACCTGCGCGTGCGCAGCGGTGGCGAGGGTCGTGGAGCAGATGGCGAGGACGGCGCCACCGCACAGAATGGCCGATCGGAAACGCAGCATGATGAAACCCCCATGTTCCTGTTTTATTATGGGACAAGGCTCGCGGGGCGGACGGCGATGCGCAAGCGGGTTTTTGACGATGCGCGCATTTGGTGACGTAATTGTCGCACCATGTTGTCGATCGGCAACATTCCTCGGACGCCGACGTTCTTATGATTACGCAAGTATTTTAATTTGCCATCATCACGGCCGAACGGAAATTTTTGTATGCTGTACGCGCCGCACGAGATAGTCCGTTCCGGTAGACCTTTTCCGAACGTGGCAACGTTCGTTCTACTCTTCCTGCGCACGCGATCCGAAGGCCGTCGCGGGGCAGCGTTTCGCTATCGCCGGAGTTTCGCGCCTGCTGCCCCTGCCCGCGGGCGGTCATGGACCGTTCGCCTTGATCGGTCCGGCTTTTTCCGCTTTCGATCGAGCGTCGGAACGGGGGAACAGCGATATGCATGCCGCGGCGGGGTTCGAGCTGATTATCGCGATGTTCCTCGTGATCGTCGCCCTGCACCATGTCGCACGGCGTCTGTCGTTGCCGCCCGCCGCGGCGCTGATCGTCGGTGGCGGTGCGGTGGCGTTCATCCCCGGCCTGCCCGCCGTCGCCATCGATCCCGAACTGGTCCTTGTCCTGTTCCTGCCGCCCCTGTTGATGGACGGCGCGTGGTTCACCGCGATCGCGCCGTTCCGCCGCCATATGGCCGGCATCCTGTCGCTGGCGGTCGGTGCGGTGTTCTTCACCACGGCGGTCGTGGCGGTGGTCGCGAAACTGCTGCTGCCGGCATTGCCTTGGGCGGCCTGCGTCGCGCTGGGTGCGATCCTGTCGCCGCCCGACGCGGTATCGGCACGCGCCGTCCTGCAACGGGTTCGGTTGCCGCGCCGCCTGTCCACGTTGCTGGAGGGGGAGAGCCTGCTCAACGATGCCGCCGGCCTGGTGCTGTTTCGCTTCGCGGTTGCGGCGGTGGTGACGGGGGCGTTCAGCCTCGGCGCGGCGACGGGTACCTTCTTCCTGCTGGTCGCGGGCGGCATTGCGGTGGGTGCGGCGATCGGCGGGCTGTGGGTGTTGCTGCTGCGTCGGTTGAACGACGATACGCTGATGATCGCGGCGACGTTGCTCGTATGCTGGAGCGCCTATATCGCCGGCGAACTGCTCCACGTGTCGGGCGTGATCGCGGTGGTGACCGCGGGCCTGACCTGTGGTTGGTTTCAGCATGTCGTATTTAGCGCCAGCGTGCGTATCCGCGCGCTCGCCTTCTGGCAGGTGCTCGTCTTCCTGCTGGAGGCGGCGGTGTTCACGCTGATCGGCCTGTCGCTGCGCGGCCTGCTCGACCGCGTCGGCGATCCGGCACGCATCGTCGACACGATGGCGGTGCCGGTCCTGGTCATCGTCGCGGCGGTGGTCGTCGCGCGCTTCGTGTGGATCTTCGCCGCCGATGCGGTCGTCGCCATCCTCCACCGGACCGGCGTGACCGCCGCGCGTCCGCTGGGGGGACGCGCCGCACTGGTCATGAGCTGGGCGGGGATGCGCGGGGTGGTGACGCTCGCGGTCGCCCTGTCGCTGCCCGAAACGATGCCCGAACGCGACCTGATGCTGGTCACCGCCTTTGCCGTCATCCTCGTCACCGTCCTGATCCAGGGGACGTCGCTTGGCTGGGTGATCCGGCGTGCCTGCCCGGCGGAGGACCCGTCCGCGCTGCCGCCGCTCGATCTGCACGCCGCCGAGCATGCGATGTTTCGTGCGCAGCTGGCGGCGGTCGAACGGGACGCCTATGACGATCGCGGAACGCTGATCCACCCGCAGCTGCTGCGCCGCTATACCGTGCGTGCGACGGCGGGCGAGGCGTTCGACGGCACGCCCGAGGAACGGACCGACGCGATCGCGCGCCATTTCGACGTCATCATCGCCGCGGTCGCCGCCGGGCGCGCCGAACTGGTCCGGCTGCACCGCGCCGGGCAGATCGATGACGAGACGCTCCACGATCTCGAACACGACCTCGATCTCGAGGAATTGGGCGCGGTCGCCGCCAAGGGTTGAGGCGCGGCGTGGCGATGGCGGAGTCGCCGCGATTTTGGGCATGGGCGCAATCCCCTTGTCCCCCGTCCCGCCAACGGCAATGATGCCGCGATGATCGCCCGCCTGCCCCTCGCTCTGCTCGGCGCGTTCGCGCTGCTGCTCCCCGCCCGCCCGGCGCTTGCCCAGACGCCGCCGCCCCCGGTCGCGATGGTTGCGGGCGACCTGCGCCCGGGCAGCGACCTGACCGGGCAATGGCATTATTCGATCGACCCGTACCGCGCGGGCATGCGCGGCTTTCATGGCGAGGATGCGAACGTCACCGAACGCCGCTGGGCCGAGGTCGACGTGCCCGCCGAACTGCGCCGCAACCAGCAGGCGCTGTTCGAATATGACATGGACGCCGCCCCGCTCGCGACGCTGCCCGGCGGGTGGATGACCCATGCGGCGGAGATGCGCCATTATCAGGGGCTGGTCTGGTATCAGCGGCATTTCAGCGCCCAGCCGAGCGCGGGCAAGCGCCGCTTCCTGCGCTTCGGCGCGGTCAATTACCGCGCGCGCGTGTTCCTAAACGGGCAGTTCGTCGGCGAGCATGAAGGCGGCTTCACCCCCTTCGCGATCGAGGTGACCGATCGGGTGCGCGCCGGCGACAACCAGATCACCGTCGCGGTCGATTCCGCGGTCGACGCCAGCAGCGTGCCGCCGCCGGTCACCGACTGGGAGAATTATGGCGGCATCACCCGCGACATCCGCCTGATCGAAACGCCCGCGACCTTCGTCGACGATGCATGGGTCCGGCTGACCCGCACTGGCCGGATCGCGATCGATGCGAAGCTGAACGGCAGCACCGCCGCCAATGCGCTGATGCGGCTCACCATTCCGGCGCTGGGGGTCACGCTGTCGGGGCGCACCGATGGCGAGGGCCGCTGGCATGGCGAGATCGCCGCCCCGAAGCGTATGCGCCGCTGGTCGCCCGAGACGCCGACCCTCTATGACGTGACGCTCGAAGCGGGCGAGGATCGCTGGCACGACCGTATCGGCTTCCGCACGATCGAGCGGCGCGGCGCACAGATCCTGCTCAACGGCCGCCCGGTCTTCCTGCGCGGGATCAGCGTGCATGAGGAGGAATTCGGCAACAATCCCGCGCGCAGCATCACGCCCGCTGCGGCACGCGCGCTGCTGGCCGAGGCGAAGGACGGACTGCATGCCAATTTCGTCCGCCTCGCCCATTATCCGCATGGCGAGGTGACGACGCGGCTTGCCGACGAACTGGGGCTGCTCGTGTGGAGCGAGGTGCCGGTCTATTGGCTGATCGCGTGGGATAATCCCGCGACGCTCAAGACCGCCCGCGCGATGCTGGCCGACAATATCGTGCGCGACCGCAACCGCGCGTCGATCGCGATCTGGAGCATCGCCAACGAAACCCCCAATTCGCCCGCGCGCAACGCCTTCCTCGGCGCGCTGGCAGACGATGTCCGGCGGCTCGACGATACGCGGCTGCTCGGCGCGGCGCTGCTGACCGATCGGTCAACCCGCGACGGTCATCCGCTGATGACGATCAACGATCCGCTCGCCGAACGGCTCGATGTGATGGGCGTCAACACCTATAACGGTTGGTATTCGCCCGACCGCCTCGCCGACCTGCCCGCGATCGCGTGGCAGGTGCCGACCGACAAGCCGCTGATCCTGTCCGAGTTCGGCGCGGGCGCGAAGGCCGGTTTCCACGACGACCGCCCCGCCCCGCAGAAATTCTCCGAGGAATATCAGCGCGACTATTACCGCGCGACCCTGGCCATGGCCGATCGCATCCCGACCCTGACCGGCCTGTCGCCGTGGCTGCTCAAGGATTTCCGCTCGCCGCGCCGCCAGAACGGTTGGCAGCAGGGCTATAACCGCAAGGGATTGGTATCCGAAACCGGGCAGCGCAAGCTGGCGTTCGACGTGCTGGCGGGATTTTATACGGAGCGGGCGCAGCGCGAGGCGAAATAGGCGCGATCGATCGAAAAAACCGATCAATGGCATTGGTTCAAGTCATTAGCCTTACCCAACCCGCTGGTTCATCCTGCCGCCATTAGACGGTCGAGAGGAATTTACCGATGGACGCCATTACCGAAGGCAGCCCGATCAACGATCCCAAGAAACAGCCGGCCGCGATGCGCCGCCTGCTGGGCCAGACCGCCCGCGACTGGTGGCCCGAAGCGCTGTCGATCGACATCCTGCATCAAAAGGGTGTCAGCGGGAATCCGATGGGCAACGACTTCGATTACCGCAAGCAGTTCGAAGCGATCGATTATGCCGCGCTGAAGGCCGACCTGACCGCGCTGATGACCGACAGCCAGCCTTGGTGGCCGGCAGACTATGGCCATTACGGCCCATTCTTCATCCGCATGGCGTGGCACTCGGCCGGCACCTATCGCACCGGCGACGGTCGCGGCGGGTCGTCGGCGGGGCAGCAGCGCTTCGCCCCGCTCAATTCGTGGCCGGACAACGGCAATCTCGACAAGGCGCGTCGCCTGCTGTGGCCGATCAAGCAGAAGTACGGACGGCAGTTGAGCTGGGCCGACCTGTTCATCCTGGCGGGCAATGTCGCGATTGAATCGATGGGCGGCCCGACCTTCGGCTTCGGCGGCGGACGCGAGGACGTGTTCGAGCCGGAGAAGGACGTCTATTGGGGCACTGAGGAGGAATGGCTCGGCCAGACCCGCATCGATGAGGAAGCCGGCCTCGCGCTCGAAAGCCCGCTCGCCGCGATCCAGCACGGGCTGATCTACGTCAATCCCGAAGGTCCGGGCGGCTGCCCGATGCCCAAGGGGTCGGCGCGCGACATGCGCGAAACCTTTGCGCGCATGGGCATGAACGACGAGGAAACCGTCGCGCTGACCGCTGGCGGCCATACCTTCGGCAAGGCGCATGGCGCGGGTGACCCCAAGCATGTCGGCCGCGAGCCCGAAGGTGCCGATATCGCCGCACAGGGTCTGGGCTGGGCCTCGACCCACGAGACCGGCATGGGCGACCATACCATCACCTCCGGCCTCGAAGGGGCATGGACGCCGACGCCGACGAAATGGGACATGACCTATTTCGACATGCTGTTCGACCATGAGTACGAGCTGGTGAAGAGCCCGGCGGGCGCGCACCAGTGGCAGCCGGTCGGCAATCCCGAGGATACGCTGGCCCCGGCCGCGCATACCCCGGGCAAGAAGGTGCCGACGATGATGTCGACCGCCGACATGGCGCTGAAGGTCGACCCGGCCTATAACGCGATCTGCCAGAAATTCCGCGCCGATCCCGATTATTTCGCCGATGTCTGGGCGCGGGCATGGTTCAAGCTGACGCACCGCGACATGGGACCCAACGTCCGCCTGATCGGCCCGGAAGTGCCGAAGGAAGACCTGATCTGGCAGGACCCGGTCCCGAAGCTGGAAGGCGAACCGCTGGGCGAAGGCGACGTCGCCACGCTGAAGCAGGCGATCGCCGCATCGGGCCTGTCGATCGCCGAACTGGTGACGACGGCCTGGGCCTCGGCCTCGACCTATCGCGGGTCGGACAAGCGCGGCGGCGCCAATGGCGGCCGCATCCGCCTTGCCCCGCAAAAGGACTGGGAGATCAACGAACCGGAACAGCTCGCCAAGGTGCTGAACGTCTATGAAGGCATCAAGGCCGATTTCGACGGCAAGGGCGGCAAGACCGTCTCGATCGCCGACCTGATCGTGCTGGGCGGTGTCGTCGGGCTGGAACAGGCGATCGCGCCGACCGGTCATGACGTCGCCGTGCCGTTCACGCCGGGGCGGACCGACGCGACGCAGGAATGGACCGATGTCGAGAGCTTCGCGGTGCTCGAGCCGAAGGCCGATGCGTTCCGCAACTATCTGCAGGTGCAGTTCAACGTTCCGACCGAGGAGCTGATGATCGACCGGGCGCAGTTGCTGGGTCTGTCGGCGCCGGAAATGGCGGTGCTGGTCGCGGGGCTGCGCGTGCTGGGCGCGAACCACAGCAAGGCGAAGGAACACGGCGTGTTCACCACCCGTCCGGGCCAGCTGACCAACGACTTCTTCGTCAACCTGCTCGACATGGGCACGGCGTGGAAGCAGATCAGCGACGAAAGCGACCAGGAGTTCGTCGGCACCGATCGCCACACCAAGGAGCAGAAGTGGACCGCGTCGCGGACCGACCTCGTCTATGGCTCCAACTCGCAGCTGCGCGCGATCGCCGAAGTGTATGCGTGCGCCGATGCCGGTGAGAAGTTCGTGCAGGACTTCGTCGCGGCATGGACCAAGGTGATGATGGCCGACCGCTTCGACCTCGGTCAGGCATAAGCGTCACCATCGCTGGAAAAGGGAAACGCCCGGGCCGCAAGGCTCGGGCGTTTTCTTATGCGTGGCGACCGGGAAACCGATCCATCCATCCCGAGCCGAACGTCATCCCAGCGCAGGCTGAAGCGACGTTCTGGTATGGTGGCTCGGACGCCCCCTTACCGCCGCTGATCGGTCGTCTTCGCCCGCTCGGCGGCGAACGCTTCCGACGGATGCCAGCCCGGCCAGCCCCGCCCCTCGGCCACCTCGCGACCCAGCGCATAGGCGACGCTCCCTTCCTGCGCCGCACCGGTCAGGTCCCAGCGCGCATCATATTCGTCGCAGGTCTGGTGATAGCACTCGGCATTATACCGCGCCCGTTCGCGTTCACCCGCGGCCACCCCGCCCCGCACCAGATCGCGGCCGGCACGGAAATACACGCCCGGCACGCCCTTTTGCGCCAGCGCATAATGGTCGGAACGGTAATACCAGCCCGCTTCGGTATTCTCCTCGGGCACGATCTTCAGCCCCTGTGCCGCCGCGACCCGTGTCAGATCGGCCTCCAGCGGGGTGCGCCCGACCCCGATCAGTTCGAGGTCGCGGGTCCGGCCGAGCACGACATGCGGGTCGAGGTTGAACTGCGCCGCCGTGGTCGCCAGCGGCAGCACCGGATGCTCGGCATACCAGCTGGCACCCAGCAGCCCCTTTTCCTCGGCCGTCCACAGCGCGAAGACGACCGACCGCCGCGGTCGCTTAGCGCCGGCAAAGGCCCGCGCGATCTCCAGCAGCGTGGCGGTGCCGGTACCGTTGTCGACCGCGCCGTTGCGGATGCGATCGGCGGGCGGATCGAACGCATTCTCGCCATAGGCATCCCAGTGCGCGCCATACAGGATGCTGCCCGCCGCCGGATCGGTCCCCGGCAGTACGCCGACGATATTGTGGCTGACCACCCGGTCCATCGCGACCTCGGTCTCGGCGTTCAGCGACACGCCCTGCAGCGTCACGCCGCGGAACGTCGCCGCCTGGGCCGCGCGCTTGGCGGCGGCATAGTCGAGCCCGCCCTGCCGCAGCATCGCCACGCCGATATCGTTGCGCAGCGTGCCGCGCAGCCCGAACGCCGCCGGCATCGTTCCGGTATCGAGCGCATAGCCCGGCACCGCATCGCTCTTCGCCAGTTGCAGCCACGGATAGCTCGACGGAAAGGTGTCGTGGATCTGGAAGAAGGCAATCGCCCCGCGCTGCTGCGCCTCGCTCAGCTTGGTCCGCGCCGCCGGGCTCGACGCCCGCCCGCCAAAGCCCAGATCGCGCCCCGCCTCGACATCGGGATCGCCGGCCAGCGCGACCACAACCTTGCCGCGCACGTCGACGCCCTTATACGGGTCGTAACCGAGCGCCGGCGCGACGATGCCGTAGCCGACGAACACCACCGGCGCATCGCGAAACGCCGTCGTCCCCGTGATCCGCGACGACGCGGCGATTTCGACGCCCGGCGTCAGCGTCCGCGTCGTCCCGCCAACGGTCAGCGCGATCGCGGCCCGGTTGCGCGTCCAGCGCAGCAACGGTACCCGCTGCCGATACCCTTGGTCGCCCGCCGGCCGCAGCCCCAGCGCCTTGAACCTCCCTTGGAGGAAATCGAGCGTCTTCTCCTCGCCGATCTGGGTCGGCCCGCGCCCATGGAAATCATCGGCGCTCAGCGTCTTCACATCGGCCTTGATCCGTTCGGGCGACAGGATCGGCGGGGCGGGATCGGCGGCGGCGGTCAGCAGCAGCAGCAGCGGTAGCATCGATTTCATGCGCACAGACTGACGCGGCGACGCCGGGGATACAAGCTCGTGTCGTGGCCCGTCACGGACTGACAATTCCCGGAACGTTCCCAGATTCCACTTGTCGATTTGAAGCTTCCGATGGCATATCGCTATCGACAAGCTTCAATTAGCGGATCGGACCCAAACATGAATGCAATCGTCGCGCAGATCGGCGATCTTGCCGAAGCTGGCGAGCGGATGATCGAGCGGCTGAGGCGCAAGGCGTTTCTGCCCGAAAGCCGCAAGGCACTCAATGTCCGCTTCGGCATTGCCGAGGCGGCGCAACTGCTCGGCTGTTCGACCAACCGCATCCGCATGGCCGAGGATGACGGCCGCCTGCCCCCCGCCCCCGCCGCCGAAAACGGCCGGCGCCTGGGCTATAGCGTCGACGAACTGCTGCACATGCGGCAAGTGCTCGGTGCCTCCCCGGCCCGTGCGCCGCTCGACGTGCCGGCGGTGATCGCGGTACAGAATTTCAAGGGCGGCGTCGGCAAGTCGACGGTTACCACCCATCTCGCCCATTATTTCGCGGTGCAGGGGTATCGCGTGCTGGTCGTCGATTGCGACAGCCAGGCGACGACGACCACGTTGTTCGGCTTCAACCCGCATTTCAACATCACGCGCGAAGAAACGCTCTACCCCTATCTGTCGATCGATCCGACGCAGAACGACTTGTCCTATGCGGTCAAATCGACGTCGTGGCCCAATGTCGACCTGATCCCGTCGAACCTCGAACTGTTCGACGTCGAATATGAACTGGCGGCGTCGGGATCGGACGGCCAATCGGTATTGGCCGCACGTTTTCGCAAACTTAAACAGGGACTTATCGATCTAGCGCGCCATTACGACATCGTCCTGCTTGACCCGCCGCCCGCGCTCGGCACGATCAGCCTCGCGGTGATGCAGGCGGCGAACGCGCTACTGGTGCCCCTCGCCGCGACCACCCCGGATTTTTGTTCGACCGTCCAGTTCCTGTCGATGATGGATCAGGTGTTGCAGCAATTGGGCAGTGCGGGGATCGAGGTCGATTACAGTTTCGTCCGGCTGATCTGTTCGAAATTCGACGGCAACGATCCCAGCCACGCCATGGTCCGCGCGATCATGGAACAGAGTTTCGGCCCGGCGCTCCTCCCCGTCCCGATCCTCGAATCGGCGGAGATCAGCCATGCGGCGATGCGAATGATGACCGTCTACGAACTCGAAAAGCCGATCGGCACGCCCAAGACCCATAAGCGATGCCGCGCTAATCTCGACGAGGCGTTGGGGCAGATCGAGCAGCTCGTGCGGCAGGGTTGGGGCAGGGTCGCGCCGGCGGGGGAGGAGGTTTTGTATGCGGCGGTTTGACAGCGCGCAGCGCGGGGCGGAGGCGCTGAAAGCGCCAACCGCCCTCAAACCGCCCGGCCGGCGGGCGCCGCGCCCGTCCGACGCGTTGGCGAAGGCCAACGCGGCGCTGAGTCTCCAAACCGAAACCCACAAGGCCAACCCCCATGGCGCGTAAACAATCCGACTATCTCGCCGCGCTGCTCTCCGACGAGGCACCGCAACCGACTGAAGCCCCCCCTGCCCCGCCCGAACGCGGCTCCGACCGGCTGCGCGGCACCACGCTGCTCGGTCGCGAATCCGCGCTCGCGCGCGTCGCATCGGGCGAGGTCCGGCAGGTCACCCAATTGCTGCTCGATCCGGCGCGCGTGCGCATCTGGCCGGGCAATGCGCGCTCCTATGCGCATCTGACCGAGGCGAGCTGCCGCGAACTGATCGATTCGATCATCGCCGAGGGTGGGCAGAAGGTCCCCGCCGTGGTCCGCCGCGTCGAGGGCGATGCCGCGCATGACTATGAGGTGATCGCCGGCACCCGCCGGCACTGGTCGATCTCGTGGCTGCGCGCGCACAGCTATCCCGACATGATGTTCGTCGCGCAGGTCGCGACGCTCGACGACGAAGCCGCCTTCCGCCTCGCCGATCTGGAGAACCGGGCGCGCGCCGACGTGTCCGACCTCGAACGCGCGCGCAACTATGCCGCCGCGCTCAAGACGCATTACGGCAACCACGCCTCGCGCATGGCCGAACGGCTGAAGCTGTCGAAGGGTTGGTTGTCGAAGATGCTGCGGGTCGCGGCGCTACCCGACGCGATCGTCGCCGCCTTCGCCTCGCCCGGCGACGTGCAGCTGAAGGGCGGCTATGCGCTGGCGCAGGCGCTCGACGATCGTGCCGCCGCTGCGGTGATCGGTGGCGAGGCGAAGGCGCTGGCGCGCGAACAGCAGCATCGCCGCGACAAGGGGCTGCCTCCCATCCCCGCCGCCGATGTGCTGCGCCGGTTGATCGACGCGCCGAAACGCGGGCAAGAGGCGAAGGACCGGTTCGTATGGACCACGCCGCACGGCCGGGTCGCGGTAACGGCGCAGACGATCAACCGGCAGGGGGTGACGCTGCGGCTGCATGCCGGGTCGGGCCTCGGCCAGGACGACATGGTCGAAATGGTCCGCAAGGCGCTGATCGAGCTCGACGGCCACGGCCGCGGACTGCAACGGTGACTGGGCGGGGTCCCCGAGTTTCCCCGGGGAAACATCGCCCGCCCCCTGCCCACTTCTCCCGAAGTTTCCCCGGGGAAACCCGTTTGCGGACCCGATAACATGACCCGCCCGACCCCCGAAAAAATCCCCGAACAGTTCGACCTGTTCCTCCCCTATCTCGCCGACATGCCACTGCGCGACCAGCGCGAGATGATGGAGCGGCCGTTCTTCAGCCTCGCCAAGACCAAACGGGTCAAACCGATTGACTATCGCAGTCCCGACGGCAAGCTGTGGGTCCATGTCTCCGCCAACGCGGATTACGGCATGGCGACGATCTGGGACGCCGACATCCTGATCTATTGCGCGAGCGTGCTGGCCGACATGGCGCGGCGGGGGGTCAACGACGTGCCGCGCAAGCTGCACCTGATGCCCTACGACCTGTTGCGCGCGATCGGGCGGCCGACGACGGGGCGGGCCTATGAACTGCTCGGCCAAGCGCTCGATCGGTTGGTCGCGACGACGATCAAGACCAATATCCGTGCCGAAAACCGGCGCGAGGCGACGTTCAGCTGGCTCGATGGCTGGACGCAGCTGGTCGACGAGAAGACCGAACGCTCGCGCGGCATGACGATCGAGCTGTCGAACTGGTTCTGGGAAGGGGTGATGATGACCGGCGGCGTGCTGTCGATCGACCGCGCCTATTTCGATCTGACCGGCGGGCGCGAGCGCTGGCTGTACCGCGTCGCACGCAAACATGCCGGCGGCGCGGGCGAGGCCGGCTTCGCGATCTCGATGCCGACGCTGTTCGAGAAATCGGGGGCCGAGGGGCAATATCGCCGCTTCAAGTTCGAAATCGCCAAGATTGCCGAACGCAACGAACTGCCCGGCTACGCCCTGTCACTCGAACAGCCCGCCGACAAGCGCGAGCCGCTGCTGCGGATGCGCAAGCGTGCCGGCGGCGCCGCGCGGACGACGGTGGTCAGCGCCTCCCCTGCCCCTGCCCCTTCGCCCGCCCCCTCGCCCGAACGCACCGAGGAACTGGTCGATGCGGCAGCGATGATCCGCGCCTCGATCAAGGGGCTGGCCAACCGCGCGACCGAGGGCGAGATCACGCCGCAGACGCTGGCGCTGCTACGCGCCGAATGTCCGGGCTGGGATTACCAGACGCTACATGCCGAATTCCGCGCATGGATCGATGCCGATGCGACGCGGACTCCGGTCAGCTATCAGGCGGCGTTCATCGGCTATGTCCGCCGCTGGGACGCGCAGCACCGCCACGAACTGGGGCGCTGAGCGTCCCCGAAAGATCGAGGGCAACTGGTTTCCGTTCCCGAAGTGTCGTCCGCCCCGCCGCCGGCCGCGCCGGTTGCATATCAAGTTGAAGATCGCCCCCAATTTTGAACGTCCCCAACCTCCGCCATTCCATTATTGATTCAATCGCCGCGATGGATCGGGCTGGGGCAGGGGGTCATCGACACTCCGGGAACGCCACTCGACCCTTTCGGAACGCGGCCCCGACACTTCGGGAACGCGGCCGTCGATCCTTCGGGAACGAACCCCCGATCCTTCCGGAACGGGATCGAGCATGCGAATCGTGGACCAAAGCCGGTTTCGGTCCGGTCGAGCACCGCTTAACCTGCTAACCTTCCTATAAACCGTCTAACTGGTTCGGATGGTTGGATTTCAATTTTTCAGAGAAGAAGGGCGCAAGGCCGCGAGCCTTTTGCGGGTGAGGGGAGGGTGTTCGTACAGGTCGCGCACAGCCCGGTAGCGAAACCGATTCCACCAGCGTTGCCAGCGATGCTCGGCCGCATCGTGGAGGATATGGCATCGCTGGCACAGTGCGGCGAGGTTCGCCGGCGCATTGTTGCCGGGATCATGGTCGAGATGCGCACAGGCGAGCACCACGCGGGTCAGGCGAACGCGGGCGAGGGGAACGCCGACCCCGGCGATGCGCCGGCCCCGTGGCGAACGCCAGCACCGTTGCTGCGCATCCCACCAGCGCCCGTCGCCCAGATGCGCCACCCGCGCCAGATGCGGCCGCCCACAGCGCTCACAGCGCCCCCCGGCACGGTCGAACCGGATCGCAGCGGACAATTGCGTCCAGTCGATGGGATAGAGCCAGCGGTTCTCGGCGCGGATCGGCATGACGATTCTATGAGTCGGTCGGGCGCGAAAGGGAAGCGAAATGTTCCCGGCCCGTCGCCGCTTCGTTTCCACCGACGAACGCCGTGGCGCGCGACGCGATCGCGGCTATACCATGGATCCCGTTGCCGGAGTCGCCGACCATGAACGACCTGCTGCTTGCCGCGCTGGTGTCGCAAGCCGCTCCGACCGCCTGTACCGCGGTCGCGCCGCCACCCGCCGAACTGGCGGGCTGGAACGACCGCCGAACCGTGACCGCAGGCGCCGATGGGGGCAGGGCGACCCCGCTCACCCCCGGAACCGCGGTGACCGCGACCCTGCTGCCGACGTCCGACCTGCGCTATGTCGCGACGCCGGCAAAGCCTGGATCGGCCGATAGCCGCGGGGGGCTGTTCGCCTTCACCGTCGCCACGCCGGGGCGGTACCGAGTCGCGCTGGGATCGGCGGCATGGATCGACATACTGGCCGACGGTAAACCGGTCGCATCGACCACCCACGGTCACGGCCCCGCCTGTTCGGGCATCCGCAAGATGGTCGATTTCGAACTGGGGCGCGGGCGGCATCTGCTGCAGATCGCCGGCAGCCGTGACGCGGCCGTCGCGCTGATGGTCGCCCGCCTGCCCGATACCCCGCTATAACCGGTCGAAATCGATCTCGGCGAACCGGTCGAGCGTCGCCTCGGCCGGGGGCAGGGGGTATTTCAGACCGGTCGCGCAGTTGAACAGCACGACCTCCTCCTCGGCATCGACTTCGCCGTCGCGCAACGCCTGGCGATAGGCGGCAAGCGTTGCGCCGCCCTCGGGACACAACAACAGCCCGTCGCGCCGCGCGCAATCGTCGACCGCCTTCAGGATCGCCGGATCGCCGACTGCCAGCGCCTTGCCGCCCGACTCCCGCACCGCGCGCAGGATCAGGAAATCGCCGACCGCGCGCGGCACGCGGATGCCGGCGGCAACGGTATGGGCATCTTCCCAGCGTTCGGCATGTTCCTCGCCCGCCTCGAACGCGCGGACGATCGGGGCGCAGCCGGCGGCCTGCACCGCATACATGCGCGGGCGTTCGGGACCGATCCAGCCCAGCGCCTCCAGCTCGTCAAACGCCTTCCACATACCGATCAGGCCGGTACCGCCACCGGTTGGGTAGAAGATGGCGTCCGGCAACCGCCAGCCCAACTGTGCCGCGAGTTCGAGGCCCATCGTCTTCTTGCCCTCGATCCGGTACGGCTCCTTCAGCGTCGAGAAGTCGAACCAGCGCCCCTCCGCCGCGCCCTTGGCGACGATCGCGCCGCAGTCGTCGATCAGGCCGTTAACCCGCCACACCCGGCTGCCCTGCGCGGCGATCTCGCGGACGTTCACTTCGGGCGTATCCTCGGGACAGAATATGATCGTCTCGATTCCGGCACGCGCGGTATAGGCGGCAAGCGCGGCGCCGGCATTGCCGTTGGTTGGCATGGCGATGCGGCGCACGCCCAATTCCTTGGCCATCGCCACTGCCATCACCAGCCCGCGCGCCTTGAAACTGCCGGTCGGTAGGCGGCCCTCGTCCTTGACCAGCACGCGCTCGCCGCCCGAGCGGGGGATGGGGATCAACGGCGTTTCGATCTCGCCCAGGCTGACGATGTTGGCGGTGTCGCGCACCGGCAGCAATTCGCGCCAGCGCCATAGATCGGTGTCGCGCGTCGGCAAGGTGCTGCGCGATAGCGCCGCCCCAACCGCCGGAAGATCGTAACGCACCAGCAACGGTTTGCCGGCCCGCGACAGATTGTGAAGCGTGTCGGCCGGATAGACTTCGCCGGTCAGCGAACATTCGAGCCGGGTGACGAAGGTCGGGCGGTGTGCGGTGAGGTTATCGTGCATGACCAGCAATGTAGCGGCTATGCCGGCCCGGTCCATGGCGATCGCGTTAACCCCGTTCGCCAAGCATTCCGTGCCCAAGCGCCACCGTCGTCACCGCAAGTCGTCGTATAACACCCCCGATTCGCCGTATCTTCGGCAAGTGGTACCGTTTCGAACAATAGAAACGCTTTTAGGGTTCGCCGATCTGCAATAGCTATATAGTTAATATTGAAAGCTTTATTGGTCAATACGCCGATCCTGTCCCGAATCCGTACAGGTCGTATCGTGATGATACGAAGTATTGAGCGTTAACCGTACCCCGCACGCTCCCACTACTTGCAGCGATCGCGCCGAGATGCGAAGCGCGCAGCCACCGAACCGCCGGGGGACAGGGCGGGGGATCGGTGGCGATACAGGGATGGAACGAGATGGCGAACGCGACCCCGATCATGGTGGATGGCAATCTGGGCGACTGGACGGCGCAGGACCGGATCGATCGCGGGCTGGACGACGGCTATGCCATCTATGCCAAGAGCGACGGTGACGCCTTCGCCTTCGCGCTGAAGGTGCCGGGTACGGTCGGCACCAATACCACCGTTTGGCTGAACACCGATCGCAACGCCCAGACCGGCTACCAGATCTTCGGCTTTGCCGGCGGTGCCGAATACAGCGTCAATTTCGACGCCGATGGCAAGGTATCGCTCTACAGCGGCGCACCGGGCGCCAGCCCGGCGATCGCGACGCTGGAGGCGATGTGGTCGGAGGATCGCTCGACCGTCGAATTCCGCGTCGACAAGGCGGCGATCGGCAACCCGCAGGCGATCGACACGCTGTACGACGTCAACGACCAGATGTTCCTGCCCGGCAGCTATTCGGCAACCCCGTTCACCGTCTTCAACGACATGGACTATGCCACCGACCAGGCGCACCGCATCGCGATCGTGTGGTCGGAAAGCACCGCCAACGCCTATTTCAGCAAGACCGCCTATTCGCAGCTGTTCATGGCGACCCAGGCGCAGGCGATGCAGGCGGGTGTCCCGTTCGACATCCTGACCGAAGACGACCTGACCAGCCTAGCCACCGTCGCCAAGTACGACACGATTGTGTTCCCGTCGTTCCGCAACGTCGATGCGACCAAGGTGACGGCGATTGCGCAGACGCTGGAACAGGCGACCAAGCAGTACGGCATCGGCCTGGTCGCCGCCGGCGAGTTCATGACCAACGACGCGGCCGGTAATGCGCTGGCCGGCGACAGCTATGCGCGCATGAAGTTGTTGTTCGATGCGACGCGCGTGACCGGCGGTTTCCCGGCCGACGTGACGGTCAAGGCGACCGACGCGGCGGGGCTGGTGTTCGACGGCTATGCCGACGGTCAGGTCGTGCATGATTACAAGAATGTGGGCTGGAACGCCTTCGCCAGCGTCAGCGGCACCGGCCAGACGATCGCGACCTCGACGATCGACGGCCAGACCTATGCCGCGGCGATCGCAACCCAGACCGGCGGGCGCAACGTCATCTTCTCGTCGGAAGCGGTGATGGCCGATGAAAACCTGCTGCAAAAGGCGATCGATTATTCGGTGCATGGCGGGGGGCTGTCGGTCGGTTTGCAGATGACACGCAACACCGGCCTGTTCGCGTCGCGCGTCGACATGGACCAGAGCCAGGAAAAGGGCGAGGTGAAGATCGAGGAAGGCGCACCCGGCATCTATGACAAGATGCTGCCGATCCTGGCCGAATGGAAAGCCAAGTATAATTTCGTCGGCAGCTATTACGTCAATATCGGCAACGACCCGGCCAATGGCCAAGCGACCGACTGGGCGGTGTCGCTGCCCTATTACAAGCAGCTGATCGACATGGGCAACGAGATCGGCACCCACAGCTATACCCATCCGCATGACACCAACCTGCTGACCGACGAACAGATCCGATTCGAATTCGGCGAGAGCCGCGCCGAGCTGGAAGCGAAGCTGAGCGATTATCTGGGCCGCACCGTGACGGTCGGTGGCGCGGCGGTGCCCGGCGCCCCCGAACAGATCGCGACGTCGCAGGAAATCCTGAAATACGTGCAGTATCTTTCGGGCGGCTATTCGGGCGTCGGCGCGGGCTATCCCAACGCGATCGGGTACATGAACCCGGCCAATGCCGCATCGGACCAGGTCTATATCGCGCCGAACACCTCGTTCGATTTCTCGCTGATGGAATTCCAGAAGAAGACCGTCGCCGAGGCGGAAGCGGTGTGGGCCAAGGAACTGGCGAACCTGACCGGCAATGCCGATGCGCCGGTCGTCGTGTGGCCGTGGCACGATTACGGCCCCACCGAATGGGTGCTCGACAATGACGGCGTGCCGAGCAGCACCGGCAGCCCTTATGTCCGGTCGATGTTCGACAATTTCGTCGCGGCGGCCGCGGCCAAGGGGCTCGAATTCGTCACCCTCGCCGATCTCGCCAACCGCGTGAACGCGTTCGACAAGGCACAGATCGTCAGCAGCGTCGTGGGCAACACGATCAAGGCGAGCGTCGCGTCGCCGATGGGCACCGGGCTGTTCGCGCTCGACGTCGACGGGCAGAAGACGGGGCAGGTGATTCAGAGCGTCACGGGCTGGTACGCCTATAGCGACGACAAGGTGTTCCTGCCGAAGAACGGCGGCAGCTTCGAGATCGTGATGGGCGACAAGGCCGACGACGTCACCCACATCACCGCGTTGCCGATGCGCGCCTCGCTGGAGACGCTGTCGGGCGACGGCCGCGACCTGGCGTTCACCGTGGCAGGCGAGGGCAAGGTCGTCATCGACCTGAAGGCGCCGGGCACCAACTGGCTGGCGGTCGAGGGCGGCAAGCTCGAATCGCTGGTCGGCGAGATCGCGACGATCGATATCGGTGCGATCGGCACCCATGCGGTCAAGGTCACGCAGGTCGCCAATGCCGGCCCGACGATCACGTCGGCGGGCGGCGGCGACTGGGGATCGATGACGATGAATGAGAATGCGACGCTGGTCGGCACCGTCACCGCCAGCGACCCCAATATCGCGCAGGGCGACCAGGTCCGCTATTCGATCGGCGCGGGCGGCGAAGGATCGCTGTTCACCATCGATGCGAACACCGGCGTGCTCAAATTCATCACCGCACCCGATTACGAGAACGCACGCGATTCGAACCGCGACAACATCTACGACGTGACCGTGGTCGCCACCGATGCGCGTGGCGTCAGCGACAGCCAGCTGATGTGGGTCTATGTCAAGAACGTGACCGAACAGACCGGCGGCCCGACCATCACCTCCTCGGGCGGTGGCAATTGGGGCACGATGTCGCTGAACGAGAATGCGACGCTGGTCGGCACGGTCACCGCGACCGATCCCGACATGCGCGACGGCGACCGGGTCCGCTATTCGATCGCGGCGGGCGGCGAGGGTTCGCTGTTCACCATCGACGCCGATACCGGCGTGCTGAAGTTCCTGACCGCACCCAATTTTGAGGATGCGAAGGATTCGAACCGCGACAACATCTATGACGTGACCGTCGTCGCCACCGACAGTTTCGGTGCGACCGACACCCAGTCGCTGTGGGTCTATGTCAACAACGTGTTCGAACAGACCGGCGGTCCGACCATCACCTCGTCGGGCGGCGGCGACCGCGGCACGATGTCGATCCTCGAGAACAGCACCAGCGTCGGCACCGTCACCGCGACCGATCCCGACACCCGCGACGGCGATTTCATCCGCTATTCGATCGCGCAGGGCGGCGAGGGCACGCTGTTCAACATCGATCCGGTCACCGGCGCGCTGACATTCAAGACCGCGCCCGATTTCGAGAATGCGCAGGATTCGAACCGCGACAACATCTATGACGTGACCGTCGTCGCCACCGACTCCTATGGCCGCGCCGACAGCCAGCTGCTGTGGGTGTATGTGAAGGACGTCGCCGGGCTGAACCAGACCGGCAGCCTGCGCGACGACGTGATGAACGGCACCGGCGAGGGCGATACGCTCGACGGCAGCTGGGGCCAGGACGTGCTGAACGGGCTGGGCGGGAACGACCGGCTGATCGGCAATTATGGCAACGACACGCTGAACGGCGGCGACGGCAACGACACGCTGGAAGGCGGCGACGGCAAGGACGTGCTGAACGGCGGCAATGGCGACGACCTGCTGATCGGCGGCGACGATCGCGACATGATGACCGGCGGGATGGGCAACGACATCTTCCGGTTCGACCGGACCGGCGACAGCCTGACCCATTCCAGCCTGCGCGACGTCATCACCGATTTCAGCCGCGGTGCGGACCGCATCGACCTGTCGGCGATCGATGCCAACTCCCGGTTGCGCGGCGATCAGGCGTTCAGCCTGATCGGCACCGGGCGGTTCACCGATGCCGGGCAGATCCGCTACAGCTACGAACGGATCGACGGCAAGGACTATACGATCGTCGAGGGCACGACCAACGGGTGGATCGCCGATTTCTCGATCGCGCTCGAAGGGCGGCATGCGCTGACCGCGTCCGATTTCTTCTTGTAAGGATTTTTCACTTACAGAACCGTCGGCAGGGGGCCGGATGGCGGGAATCGGATTCAAACTGGCACAGGTGGCACGCGAGGGCGGCGTCGGCGGAATCGTCGGCGCCGCAGCGCATGGTGCGGTCATCAGCGCGGGGCCATGGTTGCTGACCGCTGTGGCGATGGGGCTGCTCGAACATTGGGCGGCGGTGCATCTGCTGCCCGTCGATTCGACGGTGGTGCAGACGGTGCTGATCTATGCGTTCAGCCTGTCGGCGCTGGCGGCGGCGCCGATCGGCATCGTCGCCATCCGTATGGTCGCCGACCGCATCTTCGCGCGCGATGCGGCGGGGATACCGGGGATCGTGCTGCTGGCGCTGGCCGCCGGGGGCGGGATCGGCCTCGCGATCGGTGCGTTCGTGTTCGGGGTGCTGGGCGGATTGCCCTTCGCACAGGCACTGACCGCCACCGTCGCGCTCGCATGGCTGGCGCAGGTGTGGATCGCCGCGCCCATGCTGACAGCGCTCGACCGCTACCGAGTCGTGCCGCTCGCCTATCTCGCTGGCATCGGTGCGGCGGCGGGGGCGCTGTGGCTGTGGCCGCATGGCGAACTGATCGGCGTGCTGCTGGTCATCGCCGGCGGCATCGGGCTGACGCTCGCCGCGATCTTGCTGGTGCTCCGGCGGCATTTCAGCGGCAACGTGGTGCTGCCGCCGCGCGATGCGATGCATCCGCGTCATGCCGGCATCATCGCCCTGGCGGGGATCGCCGGAGTCGCGGCGATCTGGATCGACAAATGGCTGTTGTGGCTCGGCCCGGCGAGCCGGGCGGCGGTCGGTGCGCTGCGGCTGAACCCGATCAACGACGAGGGCAGCTTCCTTGGCCTGCTGACGATCGTGCCGGGGCTGACGCTGTTGCTGATCGTCACCGAAACCCGGTTCGACCGCGCGTTCGGCAGCATGCTGGCGCGCTGTACCGGCACGTCGACGCTGGAGCGGATCGAGGAGGCGCGCGGCGAGGTAATTGCGGTGATGGGCAACAGCCTGCGCCTGCTGGTACTGGTACAGCTGCTGATCGCCGCCTTTGCGTGGGTGCTTGCGGTGCCGTTGTTCGATGCGATCGGCGCCGATGTCCGCGCGATCTTCGCCTTTCGCCAGACATCGGCGGGGGTGGTGTTCCATCTGGTGGTGATCGCGACGACGGTCGTGCTCGCCTATTACGACCTGTTCGGGCGCATCCTGTTCACCTGGGCCAGCTTCGCGCTCGCCAGCGCACTGGCGACCTGGGTCCAGTTCGATGCCGGTTTCGCGGCGTTCGGCTGGGGCTATATGGCCGGCGCAGTCGTGGGGGCGTTCGTTGGCCTCGCGCTGGTCGCGGAGGCAAGCATGGACATGACGTATCTGTTGTTCGTCGGCAACAACCCGGCGGTGGTTGGCCATGGCGGACGCTGGCTGTGATCGGCCGCAGACAGGCGATGTCGCTGGCGGCGGGCACGCTGGCGCTGACTCTCGGGCTGCGGCGCGCGACGTCGGGACAGGTGCGGCAGGGCGGAGATGCGGCGCTGCGTTGGGCGGTCGATTACGGCGCGGCGACCGATCCGGTGTTGGCGCGGGGGTATCAGCTGCTGGTGCTCGAACCGCATCATGCCCGGCCGGTCGCGCCGCTGCGCGGGCCGGGCGCGACGTTGCTCGGCTATGTCAGCCTGGGCGAGGTCGAGAAGCGCCGGCCTTATTTCGCCGCGCTGGAGCGTGCCGGCGCGCTCGGCATCGCCAATCCCGACTGGCCCGATGCCAGGCGCGCGGACCTGCGCCATCCGGCATGGACCGCGGCGGTGCTCGACCAGATCGTCCCGCAAATTCTGCAACTTGGCTATGACGGAATCTTCATCGATACGATGGATAATGCCGAGGCGATGGAACGGCAGGATCCCCAGGGCGCAAACGACATGGTGGCGGCGGGCGCGCGTCTGATCGCCGCGATCCGCGCGCGCTTCCCCGGTATCCGCATCATGCTGAACCGCGGCTATGCCCTGCTCGACCGGGTCGCGGTGTCGATCGACTATGTGCTGGGCGAATCTATGGCGTCGCGCTGGAACTTCGCGACCAAACGCTACGACCTGCTGTCGGACAGCGACTGGACGTGGCAGGCCGACCGGTTGCGCGCGGCCAAGGCGATCAACCCGGCGATGGTCGTCACCACGCTCGATTACTGGGACATGGCCGATACGCGGCAGGTCGCCAACCTCTATGCCCGCGAGCGCGCGGGCGGATTCGCGCCCTATGTGTCGACGCTGGCGCTCGACCGGTTGTGGCCGGAGCCGGCGGGATGAGCGCGCGCGATCAACGCTGGCTGGCGATCGGGGTGCCGATGGTGGCGGGCGGCGGCGTGCTGCTCGCCGCGATCCTGCTGCTGCCCGGCCGGACCGAGGTGCTGCACGTCGAACGCCGCGCGCAGCCGGTGTCGATCGCGCTGCCGCCGCCATTGCCGCTGCCGACGCCCGCCGCCGCACCGCAAGTGCCGGTGCTGGCCGATGCGATCAAGCGTGCCGATGCGAGCGAACTCGCCGCGTTGACCGAAACGTTGCAGGCGGCGGGCCAGAAGGTCACGACGTTGCAGGTCGCCTATGACCTGAAGGCCGCGGGGCGCGGGCCGGTGGCGCTCGCCTATCTGGCGGCGCGGCCCGATGGGCAGGCGGCCGAGACATGGCCGCTGCGCATCGACCTGCTGGCCGAGACCGGACAGCGTGATGCGGCGGCGAGGCTGTTCGACGCGGCGCAGGGCGTGCCGGGGCCGGCGATCGTCGCCGCCGCTTATGCGCTCGACCGGCCCGACCTGCTGCTGGTAGCCGCCGAGCGCGGCACGATCTCGCGGCCCGATGCGGCGCTGTCGCTCGACCTCGCCCGGCGACTGGAGCGGGCGGGGCAGGGGGCGATGATCGCGCGGCTCGACCGGGTCGGCAGCGACTGGCGGCCACGCGATCCATGGCTGGCGATCCGCGTGGCGCAGGCGGCGGGCGACCGGCGTGCGGCGCTGGCGGCGGCGGGGCTGCTGCCCGTCAATCAGCGCGATGCCGCGCGCGAGGCGATCCTGACCCGTGCCGGCGACCGCGCGGGGCTGCGGCAGATGCTGCTCGCCCGCGCGCAGGCGCCCGGTGCCGATGCGCTGCCGATCGCCGAGCAATTGCTGGCGGCGGGCGCGCGCGACGATGCGGTTTCGGTACTGGCGGCGGCGGTGGGGCAGGGGGGTCCCGACGGGCCGGCGGCGCGGCGGCTGCTCTATCTGCTGGGCCCCCGTCCGGGCGCGCGTGACGTCGCATGGCTGCGGCAGAGGACGCTGGCCGGGTCGGGCGCGCAACAGCTCGACTGGATCGCCGCCTATGCCGATCGCGACCGGCCGGGCGAGGCGGCCGCGTTCCTCGCGCGCCATCCACTCGCGGATCGCACGCCGGTGCTGCTCACCCGGTTGCGGCTCGCGCAGGCGGCGGGGGACGATGGTGCGGGGCGGGCGGTGCTGGCTCGGCTGCTCGACGGGCGGGCGCTGTCGGCCGATGCGGTGCGCGCGGCGGGCGATTTCGCACCTCGCAAGCCCGATCCGGCGCAGCTGACGGCCCTGCTGCGCGCCCGCATCGCCACCGGCATCGCCGCGCCGCGCGACCGCATGGATCTGGCGTGGAGCGCGTGGAATGCCGGCGATGCGCCACGCACGGTGCAGCTGCTGCGCGACTATCTGGCGAACGATGGCGACGACCTGCCCGCGCTGCGGCTGATGGCCGATGCGCAGGCGAAGATCGGTGGCGACCGCGCAGCGCGGCCGTGGCTCGAAAAGGCGCTGGCGCAGACGCCTGCCGACAGCCGCGCCTATGCCGAACTGCTCGATCGACTGGGCCGCCGGCGCGAGGCGGTGGCGCTGGTCGAACGGCTGCGGCAGAAGACGCCAGGCGACCGGCAACTGGTCGCGCTGCATGCCCGGCTGTTGATCGCCGACGGCCAGCCCGGCCGCGCGCGGATGCTGTTGTCGCAGCAATGATCGCGGCGCTGATCCTGATCGCGGCCGATACGGGGCCGGTGCTGCGCGTGCCCGCGGGGCTGCTCGCCGACGGCGAAGTGGCGGGTGGCGATCCGCAGCTGGTCTGGCCCGAAGGCGCGACACTGAAGGTCGAGGGCGATGGCGGCGAGATCGTGGTGCGCGCCGACCGCGCGATCGACGAACGCGCGATCGATGCGTTCCGGGGCGCGGCGGGCGATGCGATCGGCGACCTGCGCTGGAACGACGACAGCCTCGTCCTGCGCCCCGCCACCGGGCGCGACCTGCGCTGGCGGCTGACCGGCAACCGGGTGACGATCGGGTTCACCGCGCCCGCTGCCGAACCCGCTCCAGCTGGCGACGACGCCCCCGATCTCGATCCGCAATTGCTCGCGATCGAGGCCGATGTCGCCGCCGGCTATCCGGGCGAGGGGCGCCGGCGGGCCGAGGCGCTCGCCGCAACATACCCGAACGACCGCCGCGTTACCCGCATCCTTGCCGACGCGCGCAGCGCCGATGGCGACGCCGCCGGGGCCACCAGACTGTACCGACAGCTGGGCGCGACCGACCGGACCGCACGGCGCGCGGCGGCCTTCGCCCCCGGCGCGGCATCGGTCGGCGTGACGCTGCGCGACGGCAGCGACCTGTCGCAGGTCGAAAGCGCCGCGCGCGTCGATGTCGCGCTCAACGATCGCACCACGATCGGCGGTGGCGTCCGCCATGTCGCGAGCAGCATCGGCGACGAACGGCGCGGATCGCCGGTGGTCGAGGCGAGCGCGACCGTCCGCGTCGGCGACGAGGCGCGGATGCAGGCGGTGCTGGCCGGCGCGCTTGACAGCGGCGTCACCGGCGGCGGCATCCGCTATGCATCGGGGTCGGCCGAGGGACAGTGGCGCGCCGGGATCACGCTGCACCAGCCCGATTATTCGACCCGCGAACAGGCGCTCTATGATGGCTGGCTGACGCGCGTGTCGGCCGGGGCCACCTATCGCATCGCGCCGGGGCTGGTCGGGCAGATCGATCTCGGCGGCAATCGCTACGGGCTGGCGGGTGCGGACGGCGCGGTCGACACGATCACCCTGGCCGGCGGGATCGATTACATCCGCCGGCGCGGCGGCTTCGCCTTCGGCCTCACCTACCGGCTCGAGGCGGAATATGTGCAGCGCCGCCGAGGCGGCATCGATTTCGCGACGCGCGAGAATCATACGGTGCAGGGGCTGGTGAGCGGTGCGATCGGCGAGGCGCAGCTCACCGGCCTTGCCGGATGGACGGTCGACCGCTTCGGCGGCGACGGTCCCAATGCCAGCCTCGGCCTTGCGCTGCCGGTCGGCGATGCGTGGCGGATCGAGGGCAGCGGCGGGATCAGCTCGGTCACCCGGCCGGGCTTCGCCGGGCAACAGGTGTTCGCGCGCGCCGGGGTGACGCGCGGGCTGGGGAGCGGCCGATGAGCGCGGCATGGCGGCGGTCGCTGCGGATCGCGATGGAACTGGCGGCGGCGTTCGGGGTGCTCCTCGCCTTCGACCGGCTGCTGCTGGACGGCACCGCCTTTTCCGGCATCGCCCCCAACCCGCTGTGGCTGCCGGTGGTGGTCATGGCGCTCGCCTATGGCACTTTTCCCGCGCTGGCGGCGGCGGCCATCGCCAGCACCCTGTGGTTGGCGCTGGGGCACGAACCGGGCAGCGAGCGCGACTATCTCGACCATCTGCTCCATCTGTCGCTGCCGCCGCTCCTGTGGTTCATGGCGGCGGTGGCGATCGGCGAGGTGACCATGGTCCGTGCGCAGCGGCTCGTCCGGCTCGATCGGACCAAGAATATTGCCCGGCGCAACGTCACGCGATTGACCGAGGCATTCCACCAGCTGGTCCACACCAACCGCGCGCTACAGGTACAGGTCGCGACCGACCGGCGCAGCATCGGCCATGTCGTCGCCACCGCCGCGCGGCTCGGCGATGCCGATCCGGCCGAACGCCGCGCTGCGCTGGTCGCGCTGATCGCGCTGGCGGCGCAGACCCGCGACTTCACCTGTTACCGCGTCACCGGCGGCGAGGCGCGGGCATGGCTGCGCGGCGAGGGGGCACAGGCGCGGCTCGACACGCTGCCCGCACCCCTGCTGTCGCTCGCCCAGCGGCGCGGCGCGGCGATCCATGTCGGCCGGGCGAGCGACCGCGAGGCACTGTCCGGGATCGGCATGGTTGCGCTGCCGCTGACCGAGGGCGATCCGGCGCGGCTGATGGCTGTGCTGGTACTGCACGACCTGCCCTTTGCCGCGATGGGCGCGCACCTGCTCGCCGAGCTGAGCGAGATCTGCCGCTGGCTCGGCCCGCTGCTGGTCGAGGAACCGCGCCGCGCCGCGCCGCTGGCGGTACAGCCGCCGGGGATGGTCGCATGAGGGCGGCGATCGTCGCGCTGGCGCTGGCCGACGTGGCGATGCTGGCTTCGGCACCGGTCCTGCCGGGAGCGTTGCTGGTGCTGGCGCATAGCGGCTGTTCGATCGTGGCGATCGTGCTCCGGCTGCGCGACGGGCGGGCGCTGCGTTTCGGTGCGGTCGTGGGCGGGATGATCGCACCGGCCATACTGCTGTTCGGCGATTGGCTGAGCCGCGCGCTGCCCCGGGAGGACCGCGACCCCGCACCGCTGCCCGAACCGGTGGTGCGGCCGAAAGGGGCCCAGCGCGGTGCCAGCCTGACCGTCGCGCGGATGCTCGACGGACGCGTGCTCCATGCCGACGCGCATGCGCTGCATTCGCTGGTCACGGTGATGCGCCATGGTCAGGTCGCCGAGCGGCGCCGTGCGCTCGAAACGGTGGTGCGCTCGTTCGAACCGTCGCTCTCCCCGCTGATCGCGCTGGCGCTGACCGATGGCGACCAGACGATCCGCGCGCTTGCCGCCGCCGCCTCGGCACGGGTCGTGCAGAATCTGGCGACCGGCCGCGCCGCGCTGGAGTCGGCGGGCGGGCCGGAGCGCGATGCGGCGCTTGCGGCGATGCTTGCCGACCATGCGCGCGGCAACGTGCTGCTGTCCGATACCCAGCGCGCGCATCTGCGGGCCGAGGCGCTGGGCCTGATCGGCGACGACCCGCTCGACCCGACCCGGATCGAGGCTCTGTGGGCGGCGGGCGATTATGCCGCGATCGACGCGATCGTCGAACAGCTGCCGGTCGTGGAGACGACGCACGATCCCTTCGCCCGCGCGACCCGCTGGTGGCGGGGCCAGACGATCGAGCATCGGCCGTGAACGCGCGGATCAACACCGGCCCGCCCGCCGATATCTGCCTGATCGTCGAGGGGGCATACCCCTATGTCGTCGGCGGCGTGTCGGGGTGGTTGCAGGACCTCATCACCCATCTGCCCGAAATCCGCTTCGCGATCGTCGCGATCAAGCCGTCGTCCGCCCCGCTGGCGATGCAGCTGACCCCGCCCGACAATGTCGTCGAACTGGTCGAGATCGCGCTCGCCCCCGAAGCGACGATGCCGCGCGGCTATCCGGCGGCACAGGCACAGGCGATCGCCGATGCGCTGATCGATTTCGTCGGCGGGGGCGGGGCGGGGACGCTGGGCAGGCTGATCGAACTGATCGACGGGGGCAGGCACGCGCTGACGCCGGGCGACATCCTCGCCCATCCCGCGACCTTCGCCCGGTTGCGCCGCCATTACCAGGCGCTGCTGCCCAAGGCGTCGTTCCATCATTATTTCTGGGCGATGCGGGTGCTGTTAGGCGGATTGCTGGCGGTGCTGACCGCGCCGCTGCCCAAGGCGCGCGCCTATCACACCATCTCGACCGGCTTTGCCGGCTTGCTCGCGGCACGCGCGGCCCAGGTCAGCGGCCGGCCCGCCTTCATCACCGAACATGGCATCTATCTGCTCGAGCGGCAGATCGAGGTGATGATGGCCGAATGGATCGGCGACCAGGTCGATACCGGCCTCGCCATGGACCGCACCGTCAACGACCTGCGCGACCTGTGGGTGCGCGCCTTCACCAGCTATGCCGGCGCCTGTTACGATGCCTGCGACCCGATCGTCGCCCTGTACGGCGACAACAATGCGGTGCAGCGGCGACTGGGGGCGGCGCCCGATCGGGTGCGGGTGATTCCCAACGGCATCGACGCGCGGCGCTTTTCGCACTTGGCCGACGCGCGCGATCCCGAGCATCCGCTGGTTGCGCTATTGGGGCGGGTGGTGCCGATCAAGGATATCAAGACCTTCGTCCGCGCCTGCGCCATCGCCCACGCCGAAAAGCCGCATTTACGCTTCGTCGTCCTGGGGCCGGAGGACGAGGACCCCGAATATGCCGCCGAGTGCAACCAGCTGGTCAGCGACCTCGGGCTGAACGCCGTGCTGCACTTCGCCGGGCGGGTGCGGATCGAGGACTGGATGAACCGCATCGACCTGCTCGTGCTGACCAGCCTGTCCGAAGCACAACCGCTGGTGATTTTGGAAGGGGGCGCGTGCGGCATCCCGGTCGTCGCGCCCGATGTCGGCAGCTGCCGCGAGATGATTGAGGGGCGGGGCCCGCATGACCCGGGCCATGGCGGCATCGTCACGCCACTGGTCAATCCGCAGGCGACCGCTGCGGGCATCTGCGCCATCGCCGGCGAACCCGCGGTCCGCTGGGAAATGGGCGAAGCGATGCGCCGCCGGGTGCTGCGCGATTACGACCACCCGACGATCATCGGGTCATATCGCGCATTATATGGCGAGTTGGTCGGGCAGTAGGGAAGTCCCCCACCTAATCGAACCCGTTCGGTTCGAGCAGCTTCGAGCGAAGTCGAGAAGCGCCCGTCGAGAACGGGCCGCTTGCGGCAACCCCTTCTCGACTTCGGTTCTCGACAGGCTCGAACCTCCGCTCGAAGCGAACGGAGAGGGTAAGTCAGGTCTTACGACAGCTTCTTGCCCCGGAGCGTGTTCAGCACCGCGATCGCCGCCACGCCGGCCAGCGCCGCGCTGGTCCACGGACGCTCCTTGGCGAAACCCTTCGCCTTGTCGGCGATCGGCGCATCACCGCCGAAATGCTTCCTGAACGCATCGGTCAGCTTGGTCTTGCCGTTCGAGACAGGGACATCGCGGTGGTTGACGAGCGTATCGGTCATGGTTTCACTCCTGATGCTGGGGTTCGGCGGTCGTAACGCGCATCGCCATCAGAAGTTCAGCCGCACCCCCAGCGCATAGCGCGGACCATAGGTTTCGAACGTAATCACCCGTTCCTTGTACACCGAATAGAGGAACGTCTTTTCGTTGAACAGATTGAGCCCCTGCGCGAACAACGTCACCTGATCGTTCAGCGCATAGTTGATGCTCGCGTCCCAGATGCCATAGGCATCGACATTGACCGGCTGTCCGCGGTTACCCTGCTGCGTCTGTTCGTACGCATTGCGATAGTTATACGCGATACGCGCTTGCAACGGTCCCTTTTCATAGAAGGCGACCGCGTTGTACGTCGTCGCATCGGGTTCGACGAGGCTAATATTGGCCTGCACCCCCAGCCCGTCGAGTGGTGCTGGCAGGCCGGTAAAGGTATATTGCCCCGAAAATTCGATGCCGCGATAACTGCGGCTGCCGATATTTTCCGGCCGCGTCCGCCGGAAATCCAATCCGAGCAGCTGGATCGTCGAGGTGACCGATTCCGAGATATTGTTCAGATCCTTGGCGAACAGCGCGACGCTCAGGAAGCTGGAGCGGTCGAGATACCAGGTCAGCGCCGCATCGTAATTCCACCCGATCATCGGCTCCAGCCCCGGATTGCCATCGGTGATCGCCCGTTCGCGCGGACGCGGGTTGATGTTGCGGATGAGCAGCAGGTCGGACAGCGTCGCGCGGGTCAGCGTCTTGGCGACCGCCGCCTGCAGCACCACGTCCTCGAACACGTCGATCTTGAAATTGGCGCTGGGCAGCCACTGCGCATAGGAGCCGGTCTCGCGGATCGGCTGCGGCGCGGACAGGTTGACGATCGGATCGCCGCCCGGCGGGGCGGGGGTGATGCTGACGATCTCCTGCCCGAACCCGCGCGAGATCACGTCGGTGCGGGTATAGCGCACCCCGATATTGCCCGACCATGCCCGCGACCCGAAATCGCCGCCGAACGTCGCCTGGACATAGCCGCCGATCGTTCGCTCCTGCGCCGACCCGCTATTGCCCGGCACCGGAATAACCGCGAAGCTGCCGCCATTGGCCGCCAGCGCCGCGCGCGCCGCCGCCGGATTGGCAAGCTGGTTGATCGCCGCGTCGCTGAGCAGGTAGCTTGCCAGATCGGCCGCGGCATAGGTCGGATAGGCGCTGTCGAACATGCCGGTGCCGAGGAAGTTGGTCGCCTCCGCCGGCCGCCCGAACACGCTCTGCGGCACGCCGACGCCCGCCCCGCAATACAGGCATTGCAGCGCATCGGGCGTCTTGAACGAGAAACGCGATTTCTTGCGGTCCGAGAAGTTATAGCCGCCCGAAATCCGCGTCAGGATACCCATATCGGCATCCCATTTCAGGTTCGCATTGCCCTGATAGATCTCGTCCTCGACGCTGACCCCCTCGTACGTCAGGAACCCGGCCTTCGCGTTCGACGTGTCGAGGATGTTGCCAAGCCCCGTATAGACCGGCATCCCCGTCGGCCCGATCGCAAACCGCACGCCCGCAGGCGAATAGCTGGGCGTGGCGAGGTTGCTTTCGAACCATGCCTGATTACCGCCGGTATCGTCGCTCGCCTTCGACCACGAGAAATCGACCGTGCCGCTCAACCGGTCGGACGGGTTCCACGCCAGATTGGCCCCGGCCTGATAGGTGGTGGCAAGCCGCGGGCGCACCTGGTTGGTGATGTTCGGGCCGGAGGCGATGCCGGTATAGCTGGTGATGGTGTTGTTCGCATCGACCGTCGCGGCGGTGATGTCACCCGGCCCGCCATAGACGAAGAACACCTTGTTATCGTCATTGACGTCCAGCTTCGAATACAGGCCGTCGAGCGTGAACAGCAACGTATCGCTTGCCCGCCACTGCGCGGTCAGCAGCCCCGACAGCCGCTTGCGGTTGGTGCGGTTGGTGCCCCATTCGACATAGGTCGGCAGCGACACACCGGTGAATTCCGCCGTCCCGTCCTTGTTCAGGTCGAGCGACTGGTTCGCTTCCCACCCGTCGGTGAAGATGCGCTTCCCCTCGATCTTGCGGTCGATGTACGAGAAGGCGCCGAGGATGCCGAAATCGCCATCGCCGAAGGTCGTGCTGAACAGCCCCGAGGCTTGCGGCGAGAATTGCCCGCGAATCTTGTCGTAATTGGCCTGTCCCGACAGCGAGACCTTGGTCCCCGAAAAGTCGAACGGCCGCGCGGTGTACATGTCGACCGTCGCGGCGATGCCGCCCTCGATCTGCGCCGCGGTCGGCGTCTTGGACACGTCGACGCGGTTGATCAGTTCGGCGGGTAATATGTCGAAGCTGAACTCGCGCCCCTGATTCTCGGTCGCGAGGATGCGGCCATTGTACAGCGCGCTGCTGAACGCCGGCCCCAGCCCGCGCACGGTGATGAACTGCCCCTCGCCATTGTCGCGCGAGATGGTGACGCCGGGAATGCGCTGGATCGCCTCGGCGATATTCTGGTCGGGCAGCTTGCCGATATCGTCGGCGACGATCGAATCGAGGATGTTGTCGGCATTGCGCTTGATATCGGTCGCGCGGCGCAGGCTCTCGCGCAGGCCCGTGACGATGATCTCGCCGTCGTCGGCGGCGTTCGTTGCGTCCTGCACCGGGGCCGCGGGCGGCGCCGGATTGTCGGCCCCCTGCGTCTGCGCTGTGGCGGGGGTAGTGGCCAAAACGGTGGCCATCCCGGCCATCGCAAGCAAGCGGAACCGCGTATCGGGTTTCATGCCGAATCCTCTCCCTATGGCTTCCGGTCCGTGGCCATTCGTGCGGCCATTATTCGCGGAAGTGGTGGGCAGGTTTAACGATCAACCTGCCCAGGAGCAAGCGGGTACGTGCGGCAGCGTACTGAGATTGCCGAAGAATCATGGGCATTGGGCCGTCGTTCCCCCGGCCATTTGGAGGAGGGCGACAATGATGGTATATGCATGGCATATCCATTCGAGGGTCGAAGATGGCCGAACCCGCGCCGAACCGCGACATTCGCGAAGCCAAGCTATTCCGCAACAACCGTAGTCAAGCGGTCCGCATCCCCGCGGAATTCGAATTTCCAGGTAGCCGGGTACTGATCCACAAGGAGGGCGCGCGACTGATTATCGAACCGAAGCCGCGTCCCGACCTGCTCGAGACGCTGCGGTCGCTCCGCGACCTCGATCCGGCCGATGCGCTGCCCGACGATCTCGATGCCACGCTGTTGCCGCTTAAGGACATCGATCTTTGAGCAGGTCGCGCTACATGCTCGACACCAATATCGTGTCCGATCTGGTCCGCCATCCGCACGGCAAGGTGTTCGAGCGGATCGCGAACATCGGCAGCGATGCCGTCTGCATTAGCATCATCACCGCTGCCGAAATGCGTTACGGTTGCGCAAAGAAGGCCTCGATCCGTCTGACGACGCAGGTCGAAGCGATCCTCGACAGCCTCGACATATTGCCCTTCGACGTACCCGGCGACGCTCGCTATGGCCATATCCGCTCCGCACTGGAGGTGGCAGGCACGCCGATCGGCCCCAACGATTTGCTGATCGCCGTGCATGCCGATACGGTCGGCGCGACGCTGGTTACCGACAATGTCCGCGAATTTGCGCGGGTAGCGACGCTCCGCGTCGAGAACTGGCTATCGTAACCGGCGAACGCTGCGCCCGATCGTCAGATCGACTGCCACACCGCATAGCCCAGCAGCAGCACCGAAGCCGCCGCCGACATGCCGACCAGCAGATAGCCGATATAGGTCAGCATCGCCGGATTGGGCCGCTCCATCCGCTTGTTGCGCGCCGCGCCCGACAGCACGAAGCTCGCCAACAACCCATAGGTGAACACCGCCGTCTCGACCATCGCCCGCTTGTCCCATGCTGCCTGTGCGGGTCGGCCCCCCGGCTCACCGCTGCTTGACCTAAATCATAGCTAACGACGGCTGACAAATGGTTAAGATGGAACCGAACGCTCGGATAAGGCGTTTTGTCGTGTTGGCTTGGTGAAATCGCTTCGATCAGGTGCAAGCGGCGCCTTCTACAACGCCACCCCATCCGCACCGAACACCAGCACCCGTGCCGGATCGGCGTACAGCGTCACCGCGCCGGTGACCGCGTGATGCCCGTCGAGTTTCGCGCGAAACTCCCCGCCTGCCGCCAGTTGGCCATAGAGATAGGTCGAATGGCCCAGCGCCTCGACCGCCTCGACGATCATCGGCAGGGGAACGCCGCCGGCACCAGCGTCCAGCCGCAGATGCTCGGGCCGCAGCCCCAGCGTCACCCGCTCACCTGCCGCCGGCCCTTCGACATCGCAGGCGATGCGCACGCCCCCGGCCAGTTCGAACAGCGTCGCCGCGCCATCGCGTGCCACGACCACCGCGTCGAGCAGGTTGATGCGCGGACTGCCGATGAACCCGGCGGTGAAGACGTTGGCCGGCCGGTCATAGATTTCCAGCGGAGTGCCGACCTGCGCGATCCGTCCTTGATCGAGGATCACGAGCCGGTCGGCCAGCGTCATCGCCTCGACCTGATCGTGCGTCACATAGATCATCGTCGCGCCCAATCGCCGATGCAGCGCCGCCAGTTCGTGCCGCATCCGCACCCGCAGATCGGCGTCGAGGTTGGACAGCGGTTCGTCGAACAGGAAGATCGCCGGATCGCGCACGATCGCCCGACCGATCGCGACCCGTTGCCGCTGCCCGCCCGACAATTGGTGCGGCATCCGGTCGAGCAGGGCCCCCAGTTCGAGGATCGTCGCCGCATGGTCGACGGCCTGCGCGATCGCCGCCTTGGGCGTGCGGATATTCTTCAGCCCGAACGCCAGATTCTCGCGCACGGTCATGTGCGGGTAGAGCGCGTAGGACTGGAACACCATCGCCACCCCGCGATCGGCCGCAGGCGCGCGGGTCACGTCGCGCGCGCCGATGCGGATCGTACCCTCGTCCACGCTTTCGAGGCCGGCGATCATCCGCAGCACCGTCGACTTGCCGCAGCCCGACGACCCGACCAGCACGACGAACTCGCCCGATCGTACGTGCAAGTCGATGCCGCGGATCGTTTCGACCCCCTCATAGGACTTGCCGAGCCCTTCGAGCACCAGCGAGGTCATGCGCCGGCTCCTTCCCATGCCGTCGCGCTGCTGTCGCCAATTACGAACGCGGCATCGATGGCGATGGGCGCGACACCGCCCTCGCTGTCGCACAGCAGCCGTTCGGCGGCCTTGCGTCCCTTCTCGAACGCATTCTGCCGCACCGTGGTCAGCCGCAGGCCCCCCGCCGCGCGGCCCGGCGGGTCGATCCCGTCATAGCCGGTCACCGACATCCGTCCCGGCACCGGCCGCCCGATCGCCGCGCACGCCGCGATCACGCCATGCGCCAACCGGTCGGAAAAGCAGACGATCGCGGTCAGGTCGCGTTGCCGCTGCAACAGCCGCTCGACCGCGCGCGCGCCGCCTTCCTCCGAATTCAGCGTCTCGCACACCAGCACGGTCTCTTGCGCGATGCCGGCGGCGTCGAAGGCGTCGCGACAGCCGAGGATACGTTCGTGGACGACGTAATTCTCGTCGGAGAAATCGCGGTCGAGGCCGTAGATCTCGCCGTGATTCTCGGTCCAGGGAAAGGTGACGATCGCGATCCGGCGATGGCCGAGCGCCAGCAGGTGCGACACCACCTGCCGCATCATCGCCCGGTCGTTGGTCAGTACGCTCGGCAGCCCCGGCGCGTCGAAATCGACGACCACCGTCGGCAACCCCCGCGCGAGTGCTTTCCGGATCGTCGGATTGCTCTTGTACGGGGCGTTCAGGATATAGCCGTCGACAATGGCGGTGAGGGTATCGAGCCGTTCGGGATGCTTGTCCTTCAGCGGGATCAGGACGATGTTGGCGCCTTCCTCCTCGCACACCGACGATATGCCGCGCAGGAACGCGATGTCGTGCGGATCGGTGAAGGCATAGCTCAGCTGGTCGTTGAACAGCACCCCGATCGCGCCGCACCGCCCGGTCCGGAGCGAGCGGGCGGCGGGGTTCGGCCCCTCATAGTGCAAACTTCGCGCATGGGCGAAGATGCGGTCGCGCAGCGCCGGCGACACCTTGGCCGGGTTGTTATAGGCGTTGGACACCGACGTATGGGTGATCCCCAGATCGGCCGCGATCGATTTCAGGGTGGCACGTTTCGCGCGGGCCATGGCTTCCTCTCCGGGCGGTACTTCCGCCGCTCACCGCCTGCCTAGCCCGCCCGCTTGACAGCCGCAACCGCGAAAGTTTAACGATAAACCTGCATCCCAACAGGGAGCGATCGGAGAGGAGCGGCCGCCCGTGACAACCCTGCGCATCGCCGCGCTGCTCGCCCTCGCGATCCCCCTGCCGGTCATCGCGTCGGCGCAATCGATTGCAGGCGTGTCGAACGTTGCTGTACGTGGCACCTTCGTCCACTTCGACCACCTCTATGCCGAGCGCGACCTGAACGGCGAACGCGTCGGCATCGTCCATATCTACAGCGAAGCCCCCGACTATCGCTTCGCCATCGAACCGCGCGAAGGCTATACCTGCGTCGACGACGTTGCCCGCGCGATCGTCCTGCTCGCTGCCGGCAACCCTGATCCGAAACGCCGTCGCCAGATCGAGATGCTGACCCGTTTCGTCCTGCAAATGCAGGCGGATAACGGCTATTTCCACAATTTCCTGTGGGGCGACGGTCGCATCAACCGCGAATACCGTACCTCGCTCGCCGAGCTGAACTGGTGGTCACTGCGCGCTTTGTGGGGGCTGGAGGCGGCGCTGCCGCACCTCTCCCCCGACACCGCGAAGCGCGCCCGCACCGCCGCCGACCGCTTGGTCGCCAATCTGAAGCGCGACCTGCCGCCCGGCCGGGGCACGAAGACGGTGGAGGGACTGACCGTCCCGACCTGGCTGCCGCTCGAATCCGGTGCCGATGCCGGATCGACCGCGCTGCTCGGCCTGCTACCCCATTGGCAGCGCACGCAGGATCCCACGACCCGCGCCCTGATCGGGCGGATCGGCGACGGCTTGGTCGCGATGCAGGCGGGCGATGCGCAGCGCTTCCCGCATGGCGCGTTCCTCAGCTGGGAAATTCGCTGGCACGCCTGGGGCAATGCGCAGGCCTATGCGCTGCTGCGCGCCGGCAAGTTGCTCGGCCGCCCCGACTTTACCGCCAGTGCCTTGCGCGAAGTCGACCATTTCTACCCCTATCTGCTGCGGACCGGCATGCGCTCGGCCTTCGCGCTGCGCCGGGACGGGGCGGGGTACAAGGCATATGAGGCCGAACGCTTCCCCCAGATTGCCTATGGCATTGCGCCGATGGTCCTCGCCGCGACCGAAGCGCATCGCCAGACCGGCCAGCCGCGCTATCGCGCGCTGGCGCAGCGACTCGGCAGTTGGTTCACCGGCAGCAACCCCGCCCGCCGGGTGATGCTCGATCCCGCTACCGGGCGCGGTTATGACGGGATCATCGCGCCGGGCCGGATCAACCCCAATGCCGGCGCGGAATCGACGATCGAGGGGCTGTTCGCCGCGACCGCGCTGAACGGCACCCCGCTGCCATGACCAGCAGGCGCGACGCGCTATTGCTCGCGTTGGGCGGCGCGGCGCTGCTCGCCGGCTGCGGGCAGGAACGGCGCGAGAAGCGTATCGACCGCATCCAGCTATGGGTTGCGCCCAATGCGGCGGAGGAGGGGTTCTGGAAGATCGCGGTGGCGAAATGGAACGCCGCGCGTCTCGGCCTGCCCGTCCAGTTCACCACCATCCCGACCGCCGGCAATTCGGAGGATACGGTGCTCTCCGCGCTGGTTGCGGGCACCGAACCCGATCTGTGTACCAACGTATTTTCGGGGTTCGCGGTGCAACTCGCGGCGCTGGGACAGGTCGCCAATCTCGTATCGATGCCAGGCTATGACGCCCTGCTCGACCGGCGGCGCATGCGGTCGATCATGGCCGGATGGGAACAGGGCGGGCAGGTCGTGGCGCTGCCCATCTATTCCAGCCCGACGCTGATCTGGTGGCGCGCCGACCTGCTCGAAGCCAATGGCCTGTCCGCGCCCCCCGCAACCTATGCCGACGTCTATCGCTTCTGCGAACGCTATGCCATGCGCGGATCGCGCTACGGGATGCAGGTCGTCGCGGGCCGGGCGTGGCAGGACCGGTGGTTCGACTATATCTCCTATTATTACGCCGCGTCGGGCGGGCAGCCCTATCTGACTGGCAACAAGGCGCTGTACGACAACCCGGCCGGATTTCAGGCGGCGGGGTTCATCGACCGCATGTACCGGCAGGGTTGGACCGCGCTTGATTTCGATGCCGAGGAACCGCTGGTGTCCGGCTTGGCGGCGGGCGCGGTGCGGGGTCCGTGGGATGTCGAGCGCTTCGCGAACATCTACCCTGAAACGCTTGCCCGCATCGCCGTCGGCCCGATGATCGCGGAAGCGCCGACGTCGAGGCCGCGATCGACCTTTTCCGACAGCAAGGGCGTCGTGATCTTCCGCAACAGCAAGGTGCAGCGCGAAGCGTTCGCGTTCCTCAGTTGGGTGTTGGGCGAGGAAGCGCTGAACCTGCTCTGGCTGCAACGCACCGGCCTGTCGCCCGCGCGCGACGACCTGCTGACCAATCCCGCCTTTGCCGATTATTATCGCGGCAACGCCATCGCCCGCGCCTATGCCGATCATGTCGCGACCGCACGACCGCCGGCACTGTCCGAACACACCATCGATATCCAGAAGATCATGAGCGCGCGTCTGGTCGAGCCACTGATGCTGGGCACGACCAGCCCCGCCGCCGCACTCGCCGATGCGGTGGCGCGAACCGACCGGATGTTGGAGGTGCAGGGATGAGGATACACAACGTCCTGTCGCGCGAAGCGGTGATCGGGCTGTCGCTGGCCGGTGCCTATCTGCTCTTTACCGCCGTCTTCTGGGCCTATCCCTTCTACTGGTTGGCCAAGCTGTCGGTGACGCAGTGGCGCTTCTTCGACGAACCGATGTTCACGGGGACACGCAACCTGTTGCTGACCGTGCAGGACCCGCAGTTCCTGCAGGCGCTGTGGAATGTCGTGCGCTTCCTCGGCTTCTATCTGCCGATCGCGTTCGGCGGCGCGCTGATCGTCGCATTCGGGTTGCAGCATGTCGGGCGGGGCAAGGCGTTCGTAGCGCTGTGCTTCCTGCTGTCGAACGTGTCGTCGGGGGTCGCGCTGTCGCTGGTATTCGCGAAGGTGTTCAGCTCGACCGGGCCGCTTAACACGATGCTGTTCGAATGGACCGGCGTGCGGGTGCCGTGGACCAACGATCCGACGCTGGCGATGCTGGCGATCGCGCTGGTCGTCGCGTGGAAGTTCGTCGGCTATTACGGCCTGATCCTCTATTCGGGGCTGCTGGCGATCCCCAAGGAAATCTATGACGCCGCCCGGCTCGACCATGCGGGGCCATGGACACGGCTTACCCGGATCACGCTGCCGATGATGAACCCGCAGCTGATGATGGTGCTGACCTTTGCGATCCTCGTATCGTTCGGGCTGTTCACCGAACCGTTCATCATCACCGGCGGCGGCCCCAGCGACAGCACGGCGACGCCGCAGATGATGATCTACGAAACCGCGTTCCGCCGCCTGCAACCCAGCCATGCGGCGATGATGAGCATATTGGTCGCGCTGGTCACCTATGCGCTGGTGCAGATCGCCCGGCGGTTGTTCGAACGGAAGGTGGTGCTGGCATGAAGGCGTTCCTTGCCAAACGCAGCATCGGCGGATGGGCGGCGACGATCGCCATCTATGCGCTGGCGCTGACTTGGCTCTATCCGTTTGCGTGGATGGTCGCCGCGTCGCTCAAACCCGCGGCGCAGATCTACAATACCGGATTGTTCGAAGGCGACTTCACGCTCGACAATTTCGCGTTCCTGTTCGCGACCGCCGACAAGCTCGACCGGCCGTTCCTCGGCGCACTCGGCGTATCGGCGGTGGTGACGCTGACCGTCACCGCATCGGTGCTGCTGACCTCGGCCTTCATCGCCTTTGCATTGGCGCGGATGCGGTTTCCGGGCGCCAAGCTGTTCGGCGATTTTCTGCTGCTGCAAATGGTCATTCCGACCAGCATGTTCATCCTGCCTTTGTTCGTGCTCATCAAGGAAATGGGACTGCTTAACTCGCTGGGCGCGCTGATCCTGCCGTCGATGATGTCGGGCTGGGGTATCTATATGATGTCGCAGTCGTTTCGGACGATGCCCGAGGAATATTTCGACGCGGCGCGGCTCGACCGGGCCAGCCTGTGGCAGACGGTGACGAAGATCGTCGTGCCGCTGAACAAGTCGATCATCGCCATCGTCGCGCTGTTCACCTTCACCGGCACCTGGGACAATTTCCTGTGGCCCCTGATCGCGATCTCCGACATCGACCGGATGCCGTTGTCGGTGCTGCTAGCGACGTTCAGCAAGCAATATGGCGGCTATGCCGGGCCGGTGATGGCGGGCGCGGTGCTACAGACGCTGCCGCTGGTGCTGCTGTTCATCCTGTTCCGGCGTCATTTCCTGCAAGGCATGTCGCTGTCGCTCAAATGAGAAGGTTTCCCATGTTGCAGCGTGATCCGCGCAATCCCGTCGTCACGCCCGAAATGGTCCGGCCAAGCCGTCCCGAATGGCAGGTCGACGGCAGTTTCAATGCCGGGGTTACCCGCTTCGGCGAGGAGACGATCCTGCTGGTGCGGATCGCCGAGAGCGTGGCCGGGGCAGGGGAGGGCGAGATGCGCGTGCCGTTGCTTGAGGAGGTCGCGGGCGAGTGGCGCTGCACCACCCGCAGCTTCGCGCGCGACGATCCGGCATGGGATTTTTCCGATCCCCGCATGGTCCGCTCGCGCGCCGATCCGCGCGACGTGTTCCTGACCTCGCTGTCGCACCTCCGCCTCGCGCGCAGTCGCGACGGCGTGAGCTTCACGGTCGACCATGCGCCGTTCCTGTTCCCCGCCAATCGCAGCGAACGTTTCGGGTGCGAGGATGCGCGGATCACCGCGATCGAGGGGCGCTGGTACATCAACTATACCGCCGTCTCCGACCTCGGCATCGCCACCGCGCTGGCGGTGACCGACGATTTCGTGACCGTCGAGCGGCTCGGCATCATCCATGCGCCCGACAATCGCGACGTGTGCCTGTTTCCGCGCAAGATACGCGGCCATTACTGGTGCCTGCACCGACCGGCGCCGCTACACCTCGGCACACCGGAAATCTGGATCGCGACGTCGCCCGACCTGCTGCACTGGGGCGATCACCGCCATCTGGCCGGGCGGACCAGCGCGGCATGGGAGACGATGAAGATCGGCGGCGGCGCGCAGATGATCGAGACGACACGCGGCTGGCTGCAACTCTATCACGGGGTCGATGCCGATCAGCGCTACAGTCTGGGCGTGCTGCTGCTCGATCTTGACGATCCGCGCATCGTGCGGGCGCGGTTGGATCGGGCGCTGGCGGTACCGGACGAAGCTTATGAACGCAGCGGCTTTTTCGACAATGTGCTGTTCAGTTGCGGGGCGCTGGTCGAGGGGGACGAACTGCGCGTCTATTATGGCGCGGCTGACCGGGTGATGGCGCTGGGGACGGTATCGCTTGCCGCATTGTGGCAGGCGATGGGGGTTTGATTTCGGGCCCGACCGTACTCCCGCGCAGGCGGGAGTCCACGGCCAAGCAACGCAGCGTCCCGTTTGGGACCCTGGCCCCCCGCCTCCGCGGGGGTACGGATACAGGTACAGGATTCATTCGATGCACCACGACCACATCCCCCGCGTCAAAACCCGCCATGCCGCCTTCGCCGCCGATCCGCCGCAGGCGCGGACCGGCAGGCTGACCTTCACCGGGGTCGACGGGCTCGACGTCTACAACATTTCCGCACCGTTCCGCGTCGGCGGACGCACCATTATCGCCGGGCGGGTCGAGGCGCGCGACAGCGAACATGCGACCGCGGTTTTCTTCGAGGAAGCGGGCGGCGTCTGGCACCCGGTCGACGGCGCGCCGCGCTTCGCGTTGCAGGACCCGTTCGTGACCTTCGTCGGCGGCGAACTGGTGTTCGGCGGGGTCGAGGTCCGCTTCGGCGTGGGCGAACCCGAATGGTGGACGGTCTTCTACCGGGGCAGCGACCTGTTCGACCTGAAACCGTTCTTCGCCGGGCCATTGGGCATGAAGGATATCCGCTTGTGCGAACTGGCCGATGGGCGGGTCGCGGTGTTCACCCGCCCGCGTGGGGTGAAGGGCGGGCGCGGGACGATCGGCTATACCGAGGTCGCCTCGCTCGATGCGCTGACGGTGGAGGCGATCGACGCCGCGCCGATGCTGGAGCGCATGTTCCATCCGCTCGACTGGGGCGGGGTGAACGAGGCGCATCTACTGGCCGATGGCGAGATCGGGCTGATCGCGCACATCGCCTATTTCGAGGACGATACCATGTATAGCGCGCGGCATTATTATGCCGTGTCGTTCGTGTTCGATCCGGCGAGCCGGGCGTGGCGCGACCTGAAGATCCTCGCCGGGCGCGATCAGTTCGGACCGGGCGAGGCGAAACGCCCCGACCTGACCGATGTCGTGTTTTCGTCGGGGATCGAGCGGATTGGCGACGTCATGCGCCTCTATGCCGGCACGTCGGATGCCGAGGCGCATTGGGTCGAGATCGCCTATCCGTTCGACGTGCCGCTGGCGGGGGAAAGCGCGGCGGTTGATGTGTCGCAATTGATCGCTCCGCCGCAGCGGTTACAGGCATGACCATGTTGCGCATCGATCCCAATCCTCGCCCGCTCGGCAAGAGCGATATCGTCACTTCCCGCATGGCGTGGGGCATGTGGCGCTTTACCGGTGCGGTCGCCCCTGCGCGCGCGCTGGTCGAGGCGGCACTGGAAACGGGCATCACCCTGTTCGATACCGCCGATATCTATGGCGCCGACACGCCCGCCGGGTTCGGATCGGCCGAGGCGCTGTTCGGGGAGGTGCTGGCAGAGGCACCCTATCTGCGTGAGCGGATGGTGATCGCGACCAAGGGCGGCATCCGGCCGGGCATCCCCTATCGATCGGACCGCGCGTATCTGACCGACGCCGTCGAGGCGTCGCTGTCGCGGATGGGGATCGAGCGGATCGACCTGTACCAAATCCATCGCCGCGACTTCCTGACCCATCCGCAGGAAGTGGCGAAGAGTCTGACCGCGATGGTGGAGGCGGGCAAGGTGCGCGGGATCGGCGTGTCGAACCACAGCCCGGCCGAGGTCGATGCGTTGCAGGCGTTTCTGAACCTGCCGATCCTGTCGACCCAGCCCGAATTTTCGCCGCTGCACGCCGCGCCGTTGTTCGACGGGACGCTGGATCAAGCGATGGCGAAGGACATGGCGGTGCTCGCTTGGTCGCCGCTCGGCGGGGGACGGTTGAGGGATGGTTCGTATCCCGCTGGTGCGCTGCTGGCCGAACAGGGCGCTCGGTTCGGCGTCGATGCCGCGACGGCGGCGCTGTCATGGGCGATGGTCCATCCGGCGCGGATCATTCCGATCATCGGGTCGCAGAACGCCGATCGCATCCACGCGGCGGCGGGCGCCCTGCGCGTCGAATGGACACCGACGGAATGGTATGCGGTGTTGCAGGCCGGGATGGGGGCTGGCCTGCCCTGACGCCCGCCGGTTGTAGCGGGACCGTCGCATCTGTATATTGATCCTGCATCTGTAGCATCGTAAGGCGGCAGGACGATGAACGCGCATAATGGACGGTTGGTGAGCGGGGGGCGGTTGCAGCTGCCGTCCGACGTCCGTCGCGAACTGGGCCTTGCCGATGGCGATCAGGTGGTGATGCGTGTCGTCGACGGCGAACTGCATATCCGGCCGCGCCGCGACGTGCTGAAGCGGATTCAGGCGATGTTGCAACCCTATGCGCGGAGCGACGCCCCGGTCGTCGACGAGCTGATCGCCGAACGCCGCGCCGAAGCCGAGCGTGGCTGATCCGGTTTACGTCCTCGACGCATCGGCATTGCTGGCGGCGTTCTTCGACGAACCGGGTGCCGAGGTCGTTGCCGACCGGATGAGCGGCGCGCTGATGAGTGCGGTGAACCTGTCCGAGGTCGTCTCCAAGCTGATTGATCGCGGTGCGTCGCCGGACCAGATCGCCGAGATCATGACGCAGCTCGATATCGACGTCGTGCCGCACGACGAACGGCAGGCGATGACCGCCGGATTGCTGCGCCGGGAAACCCGGTCGTCGGGACTGTCGCTCGGCGATCGCGCCTGTCTGGCGCTGGCGATCGAGCGTCGGGCCGTCGCGCTGACCGGGGATCGGGCATGGCTGGCGCTGGCGGAACCGCTGCAGGTCGAGGTCATGGCGATCCGGTAAGGGCGTTGAGTGTGGAAAAGGCCCCCGCCCGGTCGGGGCGGGGGCAGGGGGGAACTCAGAACCGGACGTTGACGCCCGCCGTGACCGTGCGGCCGATGCGCGTTTCGAACAGCGTGTCCTGCCGAGCGCTGTCGGTGTAGAGGACATTGCGTTCGTCGGTCAGGTTTGTCGCCTCGACGATCAGTTTGATCTGGTCGGTGATGCCGTACGACGCCGAGGCATCGACATAGAGCGTCGGCTTGTTCCCCTGAAGATCGCTGCCGGGCGACGCCGGAATGCCGCGGATGAAGCGGTCGCGGTAGTTGGCGGTCGAGCGGATGCTGAACTTGTCATCCTCGTAATAGAGCGTGCCCGAGGCGGTGTTCTTCGACAGGCCGACCAGATCGTTGGTGGTGGTGACCGTCGGCACGCCGCCGACGCTGGCAAGGATATATTCGATCTCCGACGTCACCCGCGTATAGTTGCCGAGCACACCGAAGTTGCCGAGGAAGCCGGGCAAGAAGTCGAGGCGGAACTGCGCGTTGACCTCGAAGCCCTTGAGCGGGCCACCGGGCGTGTTGAATGGCTGCGACACGGTGAACAATTCGGTCGGCGAGGTCTGGCTGTTTTCGAGCAGGGCGTTGGGCAGGCCCAGTTCGTTGAACGGGATCTGGCTGTTCACATTCTGGATATAGCTTTTGATATCCTTGTAGAAATAGGCGACCGACAGCAGCGAGCCGGGTTTGAAATACCATTCGACCGCAGCGTCGAAGGTATTGGCGCGGATCGGTTCGAGGAACGGGTTGTTTACGTTGCCGACGCGGGTCACCGGGTTCACGCCGCTGGTGGGCGTCAGGATGCCGAGTTCGGGGCGGGTCATCACCTTCGCCGCCGACAGGCGGACCAGCAGGTCGCGGACCGGTTCGACGACGATGTTCGCGGACGGCAGCCAGTCCTGATACCCGCGCCGCGCCTGCGCATATTGGCCGATCAGGCCGGTCGGCGAGGTCTGTCCGGCGGGCGGCGCGACGGCGATATAGCCCGAGGTGAACAGGTCGGTCTTGACGTAGCGCATGCCGACATCGCCGCGCAGGCCCAGCCCGACCATGTCGGTCAGGTCGAAATTGCCCATCAGATAGGCGCCCTTGACCTCTTCCTTCACCCGGCTGCGGCCCGCGCCGCATTCGACGCCGCAATAACGGACCTGGTCGAAGCCGAAGGTCGAGGCCCACTTGTCGGGATCGATCGCCGCCCATGCGTTCGGCGCGCCCGACCCGAACAGGTCGCCCACGCCCTCGATCTGGCGGGTAATGCTGGCGAGCGACGTGCCGGCGGGCAGCGCGCGGACGACGGTGTCGGCGTTGTAGGGGCGAAGGAATGAGGAGACGAAATCGCTTTCGCGATACTGGCCGCCCGCCTTTACCGTGAAGCCTTCGGCGACCGTCCAGCCCAGATTGACCTCGCCGGTCATGTTGTCGGTGGTGTTCTTGGACGGCTTGCCCTGGAAGCTGAACCCGCCGAGCACGGTGCCGTCGGACAGGCCGGGGGCATAGTTGAAGTTCGCCGGGTCGGCGACGTCGAAGCCGAAGCCTATCGTCGGCGTGCTGCCCTTACCCCGGAAATCGATCGAGAAATTGTCGCTGTCGATCACGTCCATGAACGTCTGCAACCGCTTGCGCCCGTCCCACACCGACTGGTTGCGCCCGACCAGCATGGTCAGTTCGAGCGCGTCGTTGAAGCGGTGCTTCAGGTTGAAATTGGCTTGCTTGAAGGTCGAGACGAAATGATCGACGAGGCCCTCGGAACGGACGTCGACGCCGTCGAACAGGCCGTAGAGCAGCGAGCCCTTGTCGCTGAACTGCGCGTCGCGCACCGACACCATCGGTTGCCCGTTGTTCGCGATCGAGCGGCCGAACGAAATGCCGGCAATGTAATTGTCGCGGCGGGTCACGTCGAAGCGCGAATAGAGCAGGTCGACCGAGATATCGGTATCGTCGTCGGGCTTGAACTGGACGGTGAAGGTGCCGCCGATCCGTTCCTGATCCTGTTCGGAGTTGAGGTAGCGCGGCAGGCGCGGGAAGAAGGCACCGCTGCCCGGGGTGTTGGGCAGGTCGGCGCGACGCAGGCCGGAGATGGTGTTATAGGCAGCGACCGAGCCGGTACGCGGGTTGTTCGTCGAACAGTCGGTAGCGGTCGCGCCCTTCGTCCCGACGGCCGGATAGATGGGCGTTACCCCGAGCGGCGAACAGAACAGGCCGTTGGTGTTGGCCGACAGGATATCGACCGCCGAATAGCCGACCTCGCGCAGGTGCCGTTTCTGATACGCGACCGAGGCGAGCACGCCGAAGGTGCCGTCGGCGAACTTCTTCGACACCAGCATCGACGCCCGCGGATCGACCCGCTTCGACAATTCGTTCCAAATGCCGCGCGCGGTCGCGGTCAGCACGAAATCCTCGCGCGAATCAAGCGGCTTGGGCGCGGTCAGGTCGACGGTTGCGCCGAGCGATCCTTCCTCGACATCGGCCGAGGGGGTCTTGCGCACCGACAGCGCCGAGAAGATCTCGGTCGGGAAGACGTTGAAGTCGAAGCTGCGGCCGTTATTGCCCGCGCCGTAGATGTCGGACGACCCGGTCTGCGCCGTGCCCTCCATCCCGTTGATGCGCACGCGGGTGAAGCCGGCGCCGAGGCCGCGGACCGAAATGTTGCGCCCTTCGCCGCCGTCGCCGCGCGCCAGGGCGACGCCGGGCACGCGCTGCATCGATTCGGCGAGGTTCGCGTCGGGGAATTTGCCGATATCCTCCGCGACGATGCTGTCGACCGCCGCCGTCTCGCGCCGCTTTTGCCCAAGCGCGCTGTTGAGCGAGGCGCGGAAGCCGGTGACGATGATCTCGCCTTCGTCAACTTGTTGCGGGGTTGCAGTGTCGCCACCGGTATCGGCGGGCACGTCCTGCGCCATTGCCGGCGACGCGGCGGCCAGCACGAATGCCAAGGCGGCGATCGAAGCGCCGCGCGTTGCGGCAGCAGCACGAAATACGGCCATATGTCCCTCTCCCTGTACCGGACCGCCCATCTACGCGGGCTGTTCCAATATGTGATACAATGAGTCACATATTAAACGGGTTTGGAAAGGCTGTCATTCGTATTTTGTGAAACCGGTCTGGCGATACCGGCAAAGGAGAAAAGGCCCCGATCGCTCGGGGCCTTTCCGGGTCATCAGAACTTGATATTGGCGTTGGCGAAGAATTGTCGCCCGACATAATCATAGCCCGAGTAGAGCGGGGCGTTGGCGATGGTGGTGAAGCCGACCGCGCTGATCCGCGGCGGTTTGGTGTCGAGCAGATTGCGGACGCCAAAGGTGAATTGATATTGTTTCTGGACGTTGAATTGCAGCGACAGCGAATGCAGGAAGTAGCTGGGCGCTTCCAGATAATAGTTGTCGCGATATTCCTGGACGAGATCGGGATCGATTTCACCGGTCAGGTTGTCGAACGCGAAATAGTCATAGGTCCGGTTGCGGTCGCCACCGGTCCAGTCGAGACCGTAGCGGATCGTGACCGGATCGATGCTGAACGTCGCGTCGAAATTGCCGACCCAATCGGGCGCGGTCAGGATGCCGTTGGAATCGGTCAGGAATTCCTCCGGGAACAGGCGCGTCGACTGTTCGGTATATTTGGTGACGTTGGCGTTCAGGATGAAGCGTCCGCCGAGCAGTTCGCGGGCATAGCGGCCGTTGAATTCGAAACCCTTGACGATGTTTTCCGACAGGTTGACGAAGCTGCTGGTGACGGTCAGCGCCTGGTTGGTATCGCGCTGGACGAAGCGGCAGAAGCCCTCGGTCGGGTTGAAGTTGGCACTGCCATAGCAGCGCTGGAGGATCGTCGTGCCGCTCAGGTCCGACACGCCATTGTCGACCTTCACATCGAAATAGTCGAGCGAGAGCGACAGCTGTCCGATCGATTCGGGCAGGCGCGGGCTGACCACCGCACCGAGCGTCCAGTTGGTCGAGGTCTCGGCGCTCAGCCCCGCCTCGGCACCGCCGACGCGGAACGAGGTGATGCCACTGCGCTGTTCGAAGTCCGCCGGCAGGCCAATCGAGGCGCAGTTGCGCGCGACGATCTGCTGGTTGGGCGACTGTTCGCCCGCGACCGGCAGCGCGCTGCACGGATCGCTGTTGGCGCCGAGGAAGCCGCTGGTCGCGCCGAGGAACTGTTCGGCCAGCGCCGGTGCGCGGTACGACGTGCCATAGCTGCCCCGGATGCCGAAGCCGCGGATCGGTTCCCATTCGCCCGCGACCTTGTAGGTCACGTCCGAACCATAGGAGGCATAGTCGGTATAGCGCGCCGATCCGGTGAAGTTCAGGCGGTAGAAGAAGGGCTGATCCTCGAGCAGCGGCACGAAGATTTCGCCGAAGCCTTCCTTCACATTGTCCTTGCCGACCGTCGGCGTCGCGGCGGTCAGGCCATAGAGGTTGCCGTTGACAGAATTCAGGTCGGGCTGGTCGTTCAGGCTCTGTCGACGATGCTCGACGCCCAGCGCGACCTGCACGTCGCCCGCGGGCAGATGGACCAGCGGACCGTCGATGTTGAACGCATAGGTCGTCTCGCGGAAGCGGGTCTTCCCGATCGTGTTCTGGACGATGTAGTTGCGGAAGTCGGTCGGCAGCTGGCCGCCGATCACCGCCGCGGTCAGGAACGGCGCGGCGACGCAATTGGCGTTCGAGGCGATGCTGGCGCAGCTGAAGGTGCCGTTGCCGTTGGCGGTGACGTTCAGCGAATTGGCGAGGCGATCGATCAGGAACGATTCGGCTTCGTAGGTGCCGTCGTTGAACGACTTGCCGATATAGGCGTCGTAGCGCCAGTCGGGGAAGAAGAAGTCGCCGCGCACCCCGCCCGAGGCACGGACATAATCCACCGTCTGCGCCGATGAGGTCATGCCATAGCCGATGAACGCGCGCGCCGCGATGTTCCGGCCGCTCGAGGTGTTGGTCGGATTGGCGAACAGGCCGTTCCGGATATCTTCGGGAAGCAGCGGGCTGCCCTGCAGATAGTCGAGCGACAGCTGGCGATAGAGGTCGGTCGACGATTTGCGCCGCGTCGCCAGCAATTCGCCATACACCTCGGCATCGCCGAGGAAGTCGAGCTTGTAGGTGGCCGAGAGATAGCCGGTATAGATTTCGGTGTCGTTGATGAGCGGCTCTTCCTCCTGCCGCGGATCGAAGGTGTCGCGGTCGTAATTGCCGACGCCGAGATAGCCGGGGAAGGGGCCGGTGGTCTGGCCGGGGGCGGGTACGAAGCGGTTGAAGCGGCCGACGGTGCCGCTGGTCCGCCCGATCGCGTTGCGGGTCGGCAGGCCGAGCGTGTTGATCGTGACGCCGCCATTGTCGAGCGTGAAGCACGCGCGGGGATCGTCGGGCGAGAAATTGTCGCCCGAACCGAAGGCCGACCCTTCGCCGTTCAGAAAGCCGCCGATCGGGCAGCCGAAGAAGGGCACGTCGTTACGCGACAGCAGGTCACGCTTGCGATATTCGGCCGAGCCGATGACGCTCAGGCGTTCGTTGTTGAAACCAAAGCTGGCGCTGGCGCGGCGATCAATGCCGGCGCCGACCTCGGGCACGTTCATCTGGAAATTGAGCTGGAGGCCGGTCAGCTTCTGGTCGGTGATGATGTTGACGACGCCGGCGACCGCGTCCGAACCATAGACCGACGATGCGCCGGCCTTCAGCACCTCGATCCGTTCGACGATCGCATTGGGCAGGACGTTCAGGTCGGCAGCGAGCAGCGATCCGCGCGTGCCGCCCGGCGCCAGGCGGCGGCCGTTGAGCAGGATCAGCGTGCGGTTGGGGCCGAGGCCGCGCAGGCCGAGCGTGTTCGCGCCGCCGCCGCCATCGGTGACGAAGCCGCCATAGGCGCTGTTGATCTGCGAGGCACCCTGCGCGACCGCGTTGCTTTGCAGCGCATCGCCGACGCTGGCGAAACCGGCCTGGGTGATCTCGCCGCGGCCGATGACGGTGATCGGTTCGGCGACCGAGAATTCGTCGCGGCGGATGCGCGAACCGGTCACGACGATGTCGGCGCCGGTCACCGTCGCGCTGTCGGCATTGGGCGACTGCGGGTTCTCGGCGTCGCTCGGCACCTGGGTCGGGTCGGGGACCGGGCTGGTCTGCGTATCGGTGGCGATCGTCTGCGCGGCGGCAGGCAAAGCAAGTGCGATGGCCAGCGGCGTCAATGCCGTGGCCACATACAGATGTGACAGTTTCACGATGTTTCCCCGTTTTTATAGCCCGTCGGGCGTATCGATATAAGAATATTCGTACGCGGCAGCGGCAAGGGGGAAATGTAGGCGCGGCCTACTAAATTGTTGAATGTGCCAAAAATATCACGGCTGCCCCGCGAGGGTGCGTTCCGCCGATGACCGCCGCATCGGCCTCCGACACCCAGCCTCTTGCGGGCGGCGTACCGCGAATGGTAGCGCTATCGCAGCAGCGGCATCAGCCGCGCCGGACCAAGATGAGAGGATGGGCTGTTGCGTCTTTCGATGAAATTGCCGGCGGCTGCGGCCGCATTGGCGCTCCTTGCCGGGTGTTCCGGTAACAACGCCGTGCAGAACGATGCCGCGGCCAATGCCGCTACGCCTGGCAATGCAAGCGACGAGGCGCGCAGTCCCGAGGGCAAGCGCTATCTGGCGCAGCCGCTGGTCAAGGATCTGTATTTTGCCGATCCGTCCGCGCATGTCTTCAACGGCAAAATCTATGTCTATCCCAGCCATGACGTCGATGCCGGCATCCCCGACGACGATCTGGGCAGCCAATATGCGATGCACGACTATCAGGTGCTGAGCATGGACCGGCCGGGCGGGCCGGTGACGGTGCATCCGGTGGCACTCGACCTGAAACAGATTCCGTGGGCATCGGAAAAGGCATGGGCGCCCGACGCAGCGTACAAGAACGGCACCTATTACCTGTATTTCCCGGCCAAGGACAAACAGGGCGTGTTCCGCATCGGCGTCGCCACCTCGTCCTCACCGGTCGGTCCGTTCAAGGCCGAGCGCAAGCCGATCGAGGGCGCCTATTCGATGGACCCGGCGGTGTTCACCGACGATGACGGGCAGAGCTATCTGTATCTGGGCGGCATCTGGGGCGGGCAGTTGCAGCGTTGGGCGACCGGCAAATACGACCCCAAAGCCGGCGACACCGACCTGAAGCAGGACGACAAGCCGGCGCTGTCGGGCAAGGTCGCCCGCCTCGGCCCCGACATGAAGCAGCTGGCCGAGCCGCTACGCGATGCAACGATCGTCGACGAAAATGGCAAGCCGGTGCTGGGCGGCGACCATGACCGGCGCTTCTTCGAAGGGTCGTGGGTCTTTAAGCGGAACGGCAAATATTATTACATGTATTCGACCGGCGACACGCATTACCTCGCCTATGCGGTCGGCAATACGCCCTATGGTCCGTTCAAATATACCGGCCGCATCCTCGAACCGGTACAGGGCTGGACCAGCCACGGGTCGGTGTTCGAATTCGGCGGCAAATGGTATCTGGCATATCACGATACGCAACTGACGAACAAAAACCATCTGCGATCGGCCAAGATCACCGAACTGACCTTCCGCCCCGACGGGACGATCGAGACGCTGAACCCATTCAAGGATTGAGGACTGGGGGCGGATCGCGGGTTCTTTCCTGCGATCCGCCCCGATTCCTTCAGACCGTTTCCGACTCGGCGATCGCGGCGTCGATCATCGCTGCCCAGACCGCCGGGTCGCCGGTCGTCGACATGGTGGCGGAGGGTTCGCGGATCGTCCGGAGCACCGCATCGGCCTGCGCCAGATAGGCGCGCCAGGTTTCGTCGACGCTGGTCGCGGCCGACGTCTCGCGCCCTGCACCGTTGGCGCTGTGGTCCAGCCCGGCAAGGGTGCGGGCGATCCGTTCCACCAGCGTGGTCGTGGCGATGTCCATGGCGTGTCTCCTGCGTCCGTTCCTGCGCAACGGCGCGGCGGGGCGGTCGTTCCGCGACCGACGCTTAGGGCACGGTAGAAGTCGTTGATCTGAATCAGGAAGTCGGCAGCGCATCCTCCGCGACGATCGCGATCGTCGCGCCGGCGCGGTTGAGTTCCTCGGCACGGCGATAATCGGCATGGGCGTGGACGAAGCGGCCGAAGGTCTGGGCGTTGCCGATCACCAGCATCGTCGTGGTCGTGCCGACCCCGGCGGTGATCCGGGCGCCCATCGCCGCCAGACGATGCGCGAGCGGACCGTCGCGGGTCGCGCCGAGCAGGGCGATGCGCTGTCCCTTGAGCGGTCCATCGGCAGCGGCTTTCGGCGCAGGCCGGCGCTTGGGCGTCGGGGCGAGCAGGGTGGCGAGGTCGTGGCCGGTGTGGGCCATGGCACGGACCACGACCATGCCCGCCGCGCGCGCGTCGCTCAGCGCGTCGTGATGCTTGTGGCGGAGTTTCAGGAATTTGGTCAGGATGTTGAGCCGGTGGCTCGGCAATTCCGGCCAGGCGCGCCGCGCGACGCCGACGCTGTCGAGCCAGCGCGTCTCGATCGGCGGCAGACCATGCTGCGCACAGGCGGCGGCAAGCGCGCTCTTGTCGAACGACGAATGCGCCACCGTCACCCGGCCGGTCAGATAGGTGCCGACCGTCGCATGGATATCGGCGAAATTGGGCTTGCCACGGACGTGGTCGCTGGTGATGCCGTGGATGCGGATGTTCGAGACGAAGAATTCGTCGCAGGGGTCGAGCAGCGTTTCGTAGGCGAAGACCTCCGCCCCGCCGGAAAAGCCGACGATGCCGATCTGGCAGATGCTGCTGACGCGCGAACAGGCGGTTTCGACATCGATGACGACGAAATCGACGGGCGGGACGAGAGGCACGGACACCGCGTCGCCATAGCATGACCGCGCGCGCCCGCGTAAGATGGCGCGATGGAACGGACGGTGCGATGGGCGGCGGTGCTGCTGGTCGGTGTGACCTGGATCAGCGCGGCGCTGTTCGGCGCCTATATCGTCGCGTTCTTCGGCGGGGCGGCGCTGCGCGGCAACCCGGACCAGTGGAATGAATCGCTGCCCGCGCTATTCGATCGCGCCGGCCCGGTCGGCACCGCGGCGATCGGCGCGCATTTCGTGGCCGGCGGGGTGTTGTTGCTGCTGGGGCCGATCCAGCTGATCGGACGGGTGCGCCGGGGCTGGCCGCGGGTGCATCGCTGGCTGGGCCGCGTATACGTCGTCGCGGCGGCGGTGACCGGGGCGGGGGGCCTGGGGTTCATCGTCACGCGCGGCACGATTGGCGGGCCGGTGATGGATATCGGCTTCGGCCTGTACGGGCTGCTCACCTGCGCCGCCGCGGTGCTGGCGTGGCAGCGGGCATGGACCGGGCGGATCGCGGCGCACCGGGCATGGGCGATCCGCCTGTTCGCGCTGGTCATCGGATCGTGGCTGTACCGGATGGAATATGGACTGTGGTTCCTGACCATGGGCAAGGCCGGGCATAGCAGCGATTTTCGCGGCGGCTTCGATGCGGTAATGGCGTTCGCCTTCTACCTGCCCAATCTGGCGGTCGCCGAACTGTTCCTCCGCGCCCGCCGCCGCCCGGCTCATTCGGCACTGGCGATCGGCGCGGTCGTGGCGCTCATCGCCGCCAGCCTGTTCATCGTGCTGGCGACCTGGGTGTTCGTCACCCGCTTCTGGGGGCCGGGGTTCGTCAGCGGGGTGACCGGCGCGCCGCTATGATGCCCGGTCAGTCGACCGGGGTGATCCGCGCTTCGAAAAAGGCCCAGTTGCCGTCGCGGTCCCAGAATTTCTGGCCCGTGGCCCAGGCCGACTGGATCGAGGCGAAGTCGCGCATCAGGAACATGATGGTCTCGCGATGCCCTTCGGAAATGGTCATTACCTGCTTGTTCGCCGCCTGAATCTCGAACTCGGGATCGCCAGGCGGGACGTCGTAGCAGTGGATATCGACCTCGATCAGCATCGTCGCCGCCGGCGGATCGACGAGGCGGATCAGCACCTGCGGCCGTTCGACCGAATAGGAGGAGGGCATGTCTTTTTGAAAGATCAGGTCGAACGCGGCATACATGTAGCTGCCGTCCGCGAACTGCCCCATGCCGACCGCGCTGGGGCTGACATATTCGACCCAGCCCTTGCCCGGCACGATCGGCTGGTCGGGGCGCAGCGTCAGCCATGGCGTGTCGAGCTTATAGGGTTTCTGCGATCCCAGCAGCGCGGCGATCCGCGCGGCGCGCGTGTCGCGCAGCGCCGCGAGGCGAGCGGGATCGATCCGCATCCGCGACGGATCGAAACGTTTGCGGGTGAAGGTACGCAACAGCCTGGCATCCGGCATGGCGGCTCTCCTGTGGTTGCCGGCACGAGGCGGCAGTCATGGCGATGATGCCGGGGAGGCGACAGGCCGGGAATACGCCATATCGGGTAGCGTGCCTTGGTGCCATGGGGACCGAAAATGCCGGCTTTTCAATTATTCGCACTATGATAGCCTGATGCGATCCAGCCATCGGACGGAGATCAGGCGTGTCGCTCATCATCAACGGGGTGGCGGTCGCGCCGCCCGCCGATCCCCGCGTCTCGCTGCTCGACCATCTGCGCGAGACGCTGCACCTGACCGGTACCAAGAAGGGCTGCAACCAGGGCGCGTGCGGGGCGTGCACCGTGCTGGCCGATGGCGAGCGCATCCTGTCGTGTCTGGCACTCGCCGTCCAATATGACGGACGGTCGATCACCACGATCGAGGGGGTGGGGCAGGCGGGCGCGCTCCACCCGCTGCAACAGGCGTTCATCGACCATGACGGGTTCCAGTGCGGCTATTGCACGCCGGGCCAGATCTGTTCGGCGCTGGGGATGGTGGCGGAGGCCAAGCGCGGGCTGCCGAGCAACGTCACCGCCGACCTGACCGCCGCCGTCACGCTCGACCGGGGCGAGGTGCAGGAGCGGATGAGCGGCAATCTGTGCCGCTGCGGCGCGCATAACGGGATCATCGATGCGATCCGCCAGAGCGTGGAGACGGTGGCATGACCCCGTTCGACTATGCCCGCGCGGGCGACGTCGCGGATGCGCTGCGCATGGGGGCGGGGCAGGGGGCCGCGTTTCTGGGCGGAGGCACCAATCTGGTCGACCTGATGCGCGAGACGGTGGCGCGGCCGGCAAGGCTGATCGACGTGAGCGGCCTGTCCGACACGATCGTGGAGACGCCGGACGGGGGGCTGCGCATCGGCGCGGGGGTGCGCAATACCGCGCTTGCCGAACATGAAGCGGTGCGCAGCCGCTATCCGGTGCTGGCGCGGGCGATATTGGCGGGGGCGTCGGCGCAGATCCGCAACATGGCGACGGTCGGCGGCAACCTGTTGCAACGCACCCGCTGCACCTATTTCTACGACACCGAGGGGTCGCGCTGTAACAAGCGGGTGGTCGGATCGGGCTGCGACGCGCGCGGCGGGTTCAACCGCATCCATGCGGTGCTCGGCGCGTCGGAGGCGTGCGTGGCGACGCATCCCTCCGACCTGTGCGTGGCGCTCGCCGCGCTCGATGCGGTGGTGCATGTCGAGGGACCGGACGGCGCGCGCACGATCGCGTTCGATGCGTTCCACCGCCTGCCCGGCGACCGGCCCGATCTGGACACGGTGCTGGCGCCGGGCGAGTTGATCGTCGCGGTCGAGCTGCCCGCCGACCGGCTTGCGGCGCATTCGACCTATCGCAAGGTGCGCGACCGGGCGAGCTATGCCTTTGCCCTGATCTCGGTCGCGGCGGCGCTGTCGATCGAGGAGGGTCGCATCGCCGATGTCCGCATCGCGTTCGGCGGGGTGGCGCACAAGCCGTGGCGCGCGGCGAAGGCGGAGGCGGCGCTGCGCGGACAGGCTCCGGGCGAGGCGGCATTCCGCGCGGCGGCGGCGGCCGAGTTCGCCGATGCGCAACCGCTGCGCGACAACGGATTCAAGCCGGTGCTGGCGCAGCGCACGCTGGCGGCGGTGCTGGGCGAACTGGCGACGGGAGCAGCGGCATGAGCATCATCGACAGCGCCAAACAGACCGCTCAGGGGCTGGTGATGGGCGCGCTCCAGAAGCTGGTGCCGCTGGCCCCCGACAGCTGGATCCCGGGCGGGGTGCCCGACCCGCTGATCGCGCGCAAGCACGGGCTGATCGGGACGCCGGTGTCGCGGATCGACGGGCCGCCGAAGGTGAGCGGCGGCGCGGCGTTCGCCGCCGAGTATCGGTTCGACGCCATGGTCTATGCCGCGCTCGCCTATGCCACGATCGCACGCGGTCGGGTCACCGCGATCGACAGCGCGGCGGCGGAGGCGGCGCCGGGCGTGGTGCTGGTGATGACCCACCGCAACGCGCCGCGCATCAAGACGCCGGCGATGTTCGGCACGTCGGGCAGCGCGGTCGGACCCGACACGGTACCGATTTTCCAGGACGATCAGGTCCATTGGAACGGACAGCCGATCGCCTGTGTGCTGGCCGAGACGCAGGAACAGGCCGATCATGCCGCGTCGCTGCTGCGCTTCACCTATGCCGAACTACCGGCGGTGACGACGCTGGCGGCGGCGAAGGCGAAGGGCATCGAACAGGGCCTGTTCATGGGACAGCCGCTGCGCGACGAGATCGGCGATGCCGAGGCGGCGCTGGCCGCCGCGCCGCACAAGGTCGACCGGCGCTATACGACGCCGCGCCACAACCATAATCCGATCGAGCCGCATGCCGCGACGCTGGCATGGATCGACGGCGAACTGGTGATCCACGACGCCAGCCAGATGGTCGCGCAACAGGCGCAGGCCATGGCCGAGGTGTTCGGAATGAAGGCCGACAAGGTCCGGCTGACCTCCCCCTATGTCGGTGGCGGTTTCGGGTCGAAGGGGCTGTGGGAGCATCAGGTGATCGCCGCCGCCGCCGCGAAGCTGGCCGGGCGGCCGGTGCGCATCGCCCTGTCGCGCGAGGGGGTGTACCGGGTGGTCGGCGGGCGGACGCTGACCGAACAGCGCGTCGCGATCGGCGCGGACGCCGATGGGCGCTTCACCGCACTGATCCATGACGGGCTGTCGGTGATGACGCCGCACAATGCGATGCCCGAACCGTTCATCCTCGGCACCCGGTCGGCCTATGCGGTGCCGAACATCGCGCTGAACGTCGGCATCGCGCGGATGCAGATGCTCGCCAACACCTTCATGCGCGCGCCGGGCGAGGCGGTCGGCACCTTTGCACTGGAATCGGCGATCGACGAACTGGCGGGCGAGCTCGGCATCGATCCGGTCGAACTGCGCATCCGGAACGAGCCGGACAAGGACCCGACCTCGGGCCTGCCCTTTTCCTCGCGGCATATCGTCACCGCGTGGCGGCAGGGGGCGGAACGCTTCGGCTGGAACGACCGGCCGGCGACGGCAACCCGCCGCGAGGGCGAATGGCGGATCGGCATGGGCTGCGCGACCGGCACCTATCCCTATTACCGGATGCCGGGGGCAAAGGCGCGGCTGACGCTGACGCGCGATGGCGACGACGTGCGTGCCCATGTCGAGGTGGCGGCGGCGGAAATGGGCATGGGCACCGGCACGACGACCGCGATCGTCGCTGCCGAACGCCTGGGCCTCCCGCTCGACCGGGTCGAGGTCGGTTATGGCGACAGCGCCATTCCCGGCGCGATCATGGCCGGGGGATCGCAACAGACCGCGGCGATCGGCGCAGCGGTGATCGCCGCGCACAATGCGCTGACCGCGAAGCTGCTGAAACTGGCGGGCAACGACTCGCCGCTTGCCGGGCTGTCGGCGAAGGAGGTCGGCAGCGATAGCGGTGGCCTCGCCAGTCTCGACGATCCGACGCGGCGCGAAAGCTATGCCTCGATCCTCAAGCGCGCCGGGCGCGACAGCATCGAGGTGACCGAGGCGGGGTCGCCGCCGCTCGAATTCATGCACTGGTCGATGCATTCGCACAGCGCGCTGTTCTGCGAAGTCGGGGTCAACGACGTGACCGGCGAGGTGCGGGTGCGCCGGTTTCTCGGGTCGTTCGACTGCGGGCGCATCCTCAACCCGCGTACCGCCGCCAGCCAGTTTCGCGGCGGCATCGTCATGGGGCTGGGCATGGCGTTAATGGAAGAGACGCAGTTCGACGAACGCAGCGGCCGGATCATGAACCCCAGCCTCGCCGAATATCATGTGCCGGTGCATCTCGACGTGCCGGAGATCGAGGTGATCTGGACCGACATTCCCGATCCGCACACGCCGATGGGTGCGCACGGCATCGGCGAGATCGGCATTACCGGCGTCGCCGCGGCGGTGGCCAATGCGGTCCACAACGCGACCGGCCGCCGCATCCGCGACCTGCCGATCACGCTCGACAAGCTGTTGTAGCGGGCGAGAAACCGGAGCGATTTTAAGGACGTATGCCGGCCGGTCGCCGAAACCGGCTTGCCAGCGTGATCGAGTCCGGCGATGCATGCCGGACAGAACGAAATGGGCGGGAGGGGCCGATGGCGTTACCGGAATTGAGCGTGGCATTCTTCCTGCAGATTTTCGTGATCGTCGGCGCGTGCCGGGTGACGGGATGGTTCGGGAAACGCTTTCTCGATCAGCCGCAGGTGGTGGGGGAGATGATCGCCGGGGTCCTGCTCGGCCCGTCGCTGCTCGGGCTGTTCGCGCCCGATCTGCAGGCGGCGATCTTTCCGAAGGATGCCAAGCCGATCCTGTATGTCTGCGCGCAGCTGGGCGTCGGGCTGTACATGTTCCTCGTCGGGCTGGGGTTTCGCACCGATCATTTCCGGCTGAACGCGAGGAGCGCGGTCGCGGTGTCGCTGTCGGGGATGGCGGCGCCGTTCCTGGTCGCGCTGGCGCTGACGCCGTGGTTGCTGAGCCTCGACCTGTTCGGGAAGGGGATCACCAGCCTGCAGGTGACGCTGTTCATGGGCGCGTGCATCTCGATCACCGCCTTTCCGATGCTGGCGCGGATCATCCATGAGCGCGGGCTGACCGGTACGCCGCTCGGATCGCTGTCGCTGTCGGCAGGTGCGATCGACGATGCCGGGGCGTGGGTGGTGCTGGCGATCGTGCTGGCGAGCTTCGGCGGCGGCAGCGAGGTCGCGATCAAGGCGATCGTCGGCGGCGGCGCGTTCGCTGCGTTCATGATCCTGCTGGGGCCGAAGGTGCTCGCGCCGCTGACCCGCTGGGCCGATCGCGAGGGGCGGGTGACGCAGCCGATGCTGGCGGTCGTCGTGATGCTGTTCGGGCTCAGCGCATGGGCGATGGACGCGGCGGGGATGCATTCGGTGTTCGGCGGCTTCCTGCTCGGCTGTGTCATGCCGCGCGGGGTGTTGACGCGCGAGGTGCGCAAACAGGTCGAACCGTTCACGACCGCGTTGCTGGTGCCGATGTTCTTCGCCTATTCGGGGCTGAACACGCAGCTGACCATGGTCAACAGCGTCGACCTGATCGCGGTCGCGTCCGTGATCCTGATCGGATCGGTGGCGGCGAAGGGCGTCGCATGTTGGGCGGCGGCGCGCGCGACCGGTCAGGACAATGCGACGGCGATGGCGGTCGGCACGCTGATGAACGCGCGCGGGCTGATGGAACTCATCATCATCAATATCGGGCTGCAAAAGGGGATTATCGGCCCGGCGCTGTTTTCGATGTTGGTCATCATGGCGATCGTCACGACGCTGATGGCCTCGCCGCTGTTCGAGATCGTCTATGGCCGCAAGGCACGCGCGGCGGGCGCGCTGGGGCAGTTGAACGAGGATGAAGCGGCGGAACCCGTCGCGCGACCATCGGCGGCCTGACGGGCGGCAAAGATCGTTACGGCTTGCGAAGTTAGGAGAGGCGCTGAACCGGTCGGGATTGCGGTGCGTTGGCGCGACATTCCTCTGATGCAGGCGAAACGGCATGCTCCACGCTTCCGCTGTCGACCCGACCGTGACGATCCCGCCGCTGCCCCCGGTGCGGGTGGTTGCCGCAATGACCGATGCCGATCGCGCGAGCGGCAACGTCCATGACCATAGGTCGCGCGAAACGCTGCTGCTACGGATCGCCGCCTTGCTTGAGGTCGAGGTAAGCGATCCGCTCGACGACGCGACGCTGCACGTGCCGGGCGACGCGATCGAGGCGGCGGTGGCGGCCGCGGCCGGGATCCGGCGCGCCGACCAGATACTGGGCGGGGTCGTTCCCGCCGCCTTCGTTGCGACCAAGGCGATCACCCACGGCCTGCTCCACCGCGATGCGCAGTGTCCGCCGCTTTGGTCACCAGCGATGGTCGAGCTGATGGGCGATGCCGCGCTGACCGGCTATACCGCGTTCAACCGCGAGGACGCGCTGGCCGCCGGCCGGCAATTGCTGGCGCGCGGGCCGGTGCGGATCAAGGACGTGTGTGCCAAGGCCGGGCTGGGGCAGATCGTCGTCCATGACGATGACGCGCTCGCCTATGCTCTGTTGCGCGAGGACGACGCGATGCTGGCGCGCCACGGCATCGTGCTCGAGGAGAATTTGACCGACGTCGTGACCTACAGCGTCGGCATCATCGAACTCGGTGGCGGCACGATCAGCTATTGGGGCAGCCAGAACCTGACCCGCGATCATCACGGGCGCGACGTCTATGGCGGGTCGGACCTGTATGTCGTGCGCGGCGGGCTCGATACGCTGGCCGCCAAGCCCCTGCCGAGCGCGATCGCGCGGGCCGTGGCGTGCGCGGGGACGTTCGACCGCGCGGCGCGGCTCGCCTATCCCGACCTGCTGCTGACCCGGCGCAATTACGACGTGATCGAGGGGACCGATGCGGCGGGCGTTCGGCGCATCGGCGTCCTCGAACAGTCTTGGCGCGTCGGCGGCGCGAGCGGCGCGGAGATCGCCGCGTTCGAGGCGCTGCGCGACGAACCCGATACCCATGCCGTGCGCTGCTCGACCGTCGAAGTCTATGCCGAGATCGACCCGCCGACCGGCGCGACGCTCTATTATCGCGGGGTCGATCCGGTGGTCGGGCCGATGACCAAATATGCGGTGCGGCTGGCGTGAGCGATCTGGAGACGCTGGACGAAGGGCGCGTGACGCTTAACGTCGACGGACAGAAGCTGACCGGCACGCTGATCGAGCCCGAGGCGCCGGTGCCGGGCTTCTTGTTCGTCCATGGCTGGGGCGGGGACCAGGCCGAGGATTTCGGGCAGGCGGAGGAGCTGGCGCGGCTGGGCTGCGTCTGCTTCACCTTCGATTTGCGCGGCCATGCCGGCAGCGATGCCGACCGCAACGAGGTGACGCGGCAGAACAGCCTCGACGATGTCGTCGCTGCATACGACTATCTGGCCGCGCATCCGCTGATCGACCGGGACGCCATCGGCGTGATCGGGACTAGCTATGGCGGCTATCTGTCGGCGCTGCTGACCGCCGAGCGGCCGATCCGCTGGATGGCGCTGCGGGTGCCGGCGCTATATCCGGACGAACATTGGGACACGCCCAAGGCGCTGCTCGACAAGGAGGTGGTGCGTGCCTATCGCCAGCAGCCGCAGGACGAGCGCGGCGACCGCGCACTCGCTGCCTGTGCCGCGTTTCGCGGCGACGTGCTGATCGTCGAATCCGAAAAGGACGAACAGATCCCGCGGGAGGCGATGCTGTCCTACCAGTCCGCATTCCGCAACGCCAACTCGCTCAGCCACCGGATCCTGCACGGCGCGAGCCATGCGATGCGCGACCCACGGCACCAGCGGACCTACACCACCTTGCTGCTGCATTGGATCGATGAAATGGTCCGTGCGAGCCGCAGGACCGATCGATGATTGCCAAATGTAAGGCAATCGTAATAGGCGGTGCCGGATAGCGCGGCCGAATCACGCCGACTCGAATCAACTTAGGACGTCGTACATCATGCAGATCATCGTTCGCGATAACAATGTCGATCAGGCGCTGCGGGCGCTCAAGAAGAAGCTGCAGCGCGAAGGCGTGTATCGCGAGATGAAGCTGCGCCGCCATTACGAGAAGCCGTCGGAAAAGCGCGCCCGCGAGCGCGCCGCCGCGATCAGCCGTGCACGCAAGGCCGACCGCAAGCGCGCCGAACGCGACCGCTGAGCCGCTCGGCGATGCCGACGATCGGCACCCGCATCGACGAAAGCGGAACGCTGATCCGCGAGGGCGGTGCCTTCTACCTGCGACGCGATCTGGGCGGGCGGTATCAGCTCGAACTGCATCGCACGCCGGTCGATGAAGTCGAAAAGCGGGTCCGACTGGTCGGCACGCTGGTCGGCGCCGATCTGGTCAACGCCGACAGCGTCACGCTCGCGTGACCCTGCCGGGGCCGGCGCGATGCCGGCCCCGGTGGTCGCTCACCAATACAGGTCGCTACCCGACAGCGACCCCGTCAACGACAGCACGAAGTCGGCCACGCCATCGCCATTCTGGTCGAGGGATAGCAGCGCCGTGCCGTTGCTGTTGCTGATGACCGCCTGCCCGGCGCGGCCGGTGAACTGCGACACCTGGGTAAAGGCCTGATCGCCCGATACCGACAGGTTGGCATCGATCGCCGTAAGGTCGATCTTGTCGACGCCGGTGGCGAAGTCGGTGATCCGATCGCGGACGTTCGATGTCGAATCGCCAATCGCGGTGAAGACGAACACGTCCGCCCCGCTGCCGCCGGTCAGCACATCGGCACCGCCGCCGCCGATCAGCACGTCGTTGCCGGCATTGCCGAACAGCTGGTTGGCGACTTCGTTACCGATGATGCGGTCGGCGCCCGATCCGCCGCGCGCATTCTCGATCGTCGCACCCTGCGCGATGGCGACATTGCCCTTCAGCCCGCCGACGTCGGAGAAATTACCGTCGTTCAGGTCGATGACCTGCGCGCTGCCATAGCCCGAAAAATCGAACGTGTCGTTGCCGCCGGCATCCCATGCGGCAAAGATCAGCGCCGAGTTGCCCGATAGTGCGGTGTAATAATCGCGCCCGGTATTGGAGTTGAACCCATAAACGGTATCGCCGGTGCGGGTCGTGTTGTTCGCACCGTATAGCCGCTGGATCGCGGCGATATCGTCGAGGAGCGGTGCTGCGGCATAGAACCCGCCCTGGTCGCCGCCGGTGTTGGTTTCCGACCAGTAGCTCATGACCGAATATTGCCGCGTATCCTCGTAATAGGAGGCGCTGTTGGCATAGGTCGGCGATCCGTTGCCGGCATTGTAATCACCCGGATGGCCGAGCCCCAGCGCATGGCCGATCTCGTGGATCAGCACCTGCCCGCCATAGTTCAGGTTGTCGGGTGCGCGATTGTAGCTGAGCGAACTGTTGTACCAGCTGTCGCCGCCGACGCCGCTGCCGGGATAATAGGCGAAGGCCGCCGCTCCCGATGCGCCGCTCGAATAATTGCCGAGCAGCATCTGCGCGTTGTTGCTATAGCCATTGCCGCTGTCGACCCGGCGGAAGGTGACGCGCGCGACATCGGCCCATGCCTGGAACGCGATTTGCGCCTGTTCGATCTGCGCATCGTTGAAGCGCGAGAAGCCCGACGTGCCGTTGGGCATCGACGTCGGTGCGCTGGCACGGAAGGCGTAGGTGACCTCCGCCGCCTGTCCCAGCGTCGAACCGTTCCAGGTCTGGTTGGCGCGGCCGATCTGCGCGGCGGCTTCGCTGATCGTCAGCGACTGCTTGCCGTTCGGCCCGGAATCGCCGCGCTGTTCGCCGTTCAGCGCCGCCTGCGGTCCCGAACCGGTCCCCCGGTCCGGCGTGCCGCCGTTCATGCAGCCCCAGCACTGGCACCCTTCCGCCGCCGCCGCGGTCTGCGACGACTGGTGCGACTGCCATGCGTCCCATCCGAAGCCGAACGCGGCACCGGTGGCGGGCATCGGCAGTACGGCGGACAGCGTCGGTGCCGCACCAATAGCGGGCAAGTCGATGCCGCCGATTGCGGCGTTGCCATCGTTCATCAGTCGATGCAATATCGATGTCGCATCGGGTCCGTTCGGACCGTCGAAATATTGATCGGATATCATTCCGGAAAAGGGAGTTGTGGGATGCGCTACTGCCACGGATATTCTCCACGCAATCGCCCCCCGACCGCATGGATCGGACGCGTATTTCGGTACGTTAGGGGAATGACTTTGAGCATTGCCCCGTTGGTATTCTTTATCAATACGGCTGGCTGCGCAACGCTTGGTACGAAGGACGACATTGGAATGGCCCAAACCCACGACGAACCGGCCCAATCGCGCGGCAGCTTGAGGATGGAGGAGCCGGAATCGCTCGCCGGACGCTGGTTGGTCGCGACCGCCAAGGGCGAATGTGCGGTCGTGTTCACGACCCGGCGGGTCGAATCCGCCAATGCGTGGGCGCTCGAGGATGCCGGCAATTGCTTCGCCGGACTGGTGCCGGGCGCGGTCGGATGGCGGCCGGTGCCCGACGGTATCGCGCTGGCATCGGCCGACCGCCGCACCGCCGCACTGTTCGCGCGTGGTGCGGACGGATGGACGGCGACGCTGGCGAGTGGCGCCGCGACGCTGCGGCGGGGGTAGGGGTGCTGGGGTACGGCTATGACGCCGTACCTGGTTTTCGCGCGATCTTTACGGAAGCGCACCGCACCGTGTCCCCGCGAAGGCGGGGACACGGTGTAGCTGATTGGCGGAGCGCTCGTCGGCGCAGGGATATGGTGGACGATCAGGCCAGCGTGCGGACCTTCGGTTCGCGGTCCCAGTAGCGCCGCTTGGCCGCGTCGACGAACGCGGTGAGGTTGGTGACCCCTTCGTCGGGTTCGACGCCGGCCTTGTCGAGCAGCGGCTGGGCGTCGGCGTTATGGCCGATCGCTTTCAGATGACCGAAGGCGTCCATTACCCACTGCACGGCGGCGCCTTCCTTCGTCAGCTTCTGCGCTGCTTCGTCCGACAGGATCACCGCACAGGCATCGACCGTGACCGATGGCTGGCCGAACAGCTGCGCATCGGCGGCGATCGTCGATCCGTCCGACAGCGGCACCTTGCCCACCTTCGGCGCGATCGTCATGGCATTGCCGCCGGCTGCCTTGACCGCATCCTTCAGCGTCTTCAGTTCGGCCGCATCGGTGCCGTCGGCGATCAGGATGCCGACGGTGCGCCCCTCCAGCGTATGCTTTTCGAGTGGCCCGCGAATGATGCGCAGCGCCGGCGACGGGTCCATGTCGAGCACCGGCGCGGCGGTCGGCGACGCTTCGGGCAGGTCCATCGCCAGCCCATCGGCGACGCGGCCCGCCAGCCCTTCGTCGACGTTGCGCAGATTGGCGAGCATCGCGATGCGGATATGCTCGAGGCTGACCTTCGACAGCTCAAACACGAGCGCGGAGGCGATGTGGGCCTGTTCGGCCGGGTCCATCGAGCGGAAGAACAGCCGCGCCTGGCTATAATGGTCGGCGAAGCTTTCGGGGCGGATGCGCAGCTTCTGGCCCTCCTCCTCCGACGGATAGGTCTTGTAGCCCTTCGCCGGATCCTCGCGCGCGCCGGCTTCCTCGCCGGCCTTTGCCAGACTGTTCGGCTCGTAATTGGCGCGGCCCTTGGGGACGGTCATTTGCATGTGGCCGTCGCGCTGTTGGTTCATGAATGGACACCCCGCCGCCGCGGCGCGGCCCTTGGCGCTGTTGATCGGCAGCTGGTGGAAATTGACCGAGCCGAGGCGCGACAGCTGGGTGTCGGTGTAGCTGAACAGGCGGCCCTGCAGCAGCGGGTCGTTGGAGAAGCCGATGCCGGGGACGACATGGCTGGGCACGAACGCCGCCTGTTCGGTTTCGGCGAAGAAGTTGTCCGGGTAACGGACGAGCACCATCCGTCCGACGATGCGGACCGGAAGAACTTCCTCCGGAATGATCTTGGTCGCGTCGAGCACGTCATAGGGTTGGCGGTTCGCGAATTCCTCGTCGAACAGCTGCACGCCCAGTTCCCATTCGGGATAATCGCCACGGTCGATCCGTTCGAACAGGTCGCGGCGCTGGAAATCGGGATCGGCACCGGCGATCTTGACCGTCTCGTCCCAGATGGTCGAGGCGAGGCCCGCCTTGGGCTTCCAATGGAACTTGACGAAGGTCGACTTCCCCTCGGCATTGATGAAGCGGAAGGTGTGGACGCCGAACCCCTCCATATTTGCAAAAGTGCGCGGCAGGGTACGGTCCGACATCGCCCACATGATCATATGGGTCGCTTCGGGCATCAGCGAGATGAAATCCCAGAAGGTATCGTGCGCGGTCGCCGCCTGCGGATAGCCGCGATCGGCCTCCATCTTCGCAGCGTGGATCAGGTCGGGGAACTTGATCGCGTCCTGGATGAAGAAGACCGGGATGTTGTTGCCGACAAGGTCCCAATTGCCTTCGCGGGTGTAGAATTTGACCGCGAAGCCGCGCACGTCGCGCGGGGTGTCGACCGAACCCGCGCCGCCCGCGACCGTCGAGAAGCGGACGAACACGTCGGTGCGCTGGCCCTTTTTCTGGAACAGGTCGGCGACGGTGATGTCGGACAGGCTGTCGGTACATTCGAAATAGCCATGCGCCGCACTGCCGCGGGCATGGACGATGCGTTCGGGAATGCGTTCGTGATCGAAATGGTTCATCTTCTCGCGGAAGACTTCATCCTCGATCAGCACCGGACCGCGTGCGCCGGCCTTCAACTGGTTCTGATTGTCCGACACCGGGGTGCCGTGGTTGGTGGTCAGCACCGGATGATCGGCATCGGTCACCTGATGCGTTTCGCCGCCGTTGCCGGGATTGCGCGTCGATAGGTCGGTCATGGCATTCCTTCTGGTTCGGAACGCCAACGGTTCGCGACCGGGCAAGTTGCGGTAGGTTAGGTGCTTTGTCCGAAAACGCCCGCCCGGTCACCGCGCCGGCGCCACGATCAGCGTCGGCGCGTCGGCGACGAACCGGTCGAGCACCCCGTCGGCGATCCGCACCGGGCCGTCGAAGCGGGTGGCGCCGGGGATCGAGCGGACCGCCGCCGCTTCGCCGGCCAGTTTCCGCGCGTCGGCGAAATAGCGCGTGGCGGTGCCGCTGCCCTGGTTCGCCGCGTCCAGGCCGGCGGCGGTCAGTTGCAGCGCCCGGCCCCATAGCTGCATCGCGTCGAGCCAAGGTCGCGATTGCGCGACGAAGCCGGGATCGACCAGCCCGGCGCGGATCAGGTCGGGCGCGGCGGCGAAGGCGTCGGCGCGTTCGCCCAGATCGGCGATCGCCCGTTGCCGTGCGGGCGCATCGCCATTGGCGATGGCATCGCGCACCCGGTCGAACAGCGCTTTCAATCGGGGCGCCTGTTCCTGCCAGGGCTGGGTGCCGAAGGTCGGTGCCATATGCTGGGTATCGAAGAAGGTCAGCAGCGCCTGCGTCGCACGTTCGTCGCCGCCCGCCAGGTCGCGCGCGGTCGTGACCCACGTCCCCTCGGCATCATAGCCGCGATCGTTCCATGCGAAGGCGGCGACACCGGCGACGGCGACACGGCTCGGCGCCTCCTGGTTCATCGGGTTGGACAGGATGCCGCTCAGCTCGCCCGACAGCCCCGCCTGACGCCGCGTATAGGGCGCGAGCAGCAGCCGCCCGGTCGTCTGCGCATAGTCGTTGACCGGATAATTGTCCCACAGCAGCGTCTTGCGCCCGAACGCCTTGGTCGCGGCCTTCGCATCGGGGATCGAGATGGCGGGCGGCACGACGTCGGTCCCGGTCCATTGCACGACGATGCGTGGGTTCAGATCCTTGCGCAGCGCGGCCTTGTACGGGCTGTCCTTTGCATCATAATATTCGGTCGGCACCATGATGAGCGGGCGCGCGGCGGGCAGTTTCGCGGTCAGATAGGCCTGCACCCCGTTCAGGAAGCGCGCCTGCGCGACGCCGGCCGCCTGTGGTCCCGACGGGCCGAAGGTCGCCTTGTCCGCCTCGCAATTCCATTTGGCATATTCGATATCGTCGAGCGCGACATAGAAGCTGCTGACGCCGATACCGCGCAGCGCGTCGAACTTGCGCTCCAGCGCCTGTGCGTCGGCGGGATCGGCGAAGCAGACGGTCGGGCCGGGCGAGATCGCGTAGACGAAATCGATATGGTTGCGCCGCGCGGTCGCCGCCAGCGTGCCGAGTTCGCCCAGCGTCGCCGCCGGGTATGCATCGCGCCAGCGATCGCGGGCGTAGGGATCGTCCTTCGGCGAATAGACATAGGTGTTGGCCTGAACGGTCGCGAGGAAGTTCAGATGGTCGGTGCGCTCGGCCATCGACCATGGCTTGCCATAGAAACCCTCGATCGTGCCGCGGATCGGCATCGCCGGATGGTCGGCGATCACCAGCGCCGGGATCGGCCCACGCTTCGCCAGTTGCCGAAAGGTCTGCACCGCATGGAACAGGCCGTCGGCATCGCGACCGGCCAGCGTCACGATGCCGCTGTCGCCGACGATGCCGGCGGCGATGGCATAGCCCTCGCGCTGGGTCGGGAGCGTCGCCTTGGCACGCGTGAGCGCGCTCTGGACGACACCGGTTTCGCCGACGCCGATGACGATATGCGGCCGGTCGATGGTCGCGGGCAGGCGGCGGGCGGTGACGATCGTGTCGACCCCGGCGGCGGTCAGGATGCGGCGGACCAGTGCGACGGTGTCGGCATCGGCGCCCGCCCCTTCGACCAGCACCACCGACCGGCCGAGCGCGATCGTGCCGCCGGTCGCGGTCATCGACACCGGCGCCGGCACCAGCATCGGCAGCGTCACCGGTTCGGCCGCGGCGGGGGTGGCGGCGAGGCCGGCGAGGGCGAGCAGCGGGGCGGAGCGTCGGGTCATATAGTCTCGCAAGGCAGCGGGGCGGGTCGCGCAATGGGTGGAGCGTTTCGTGGCGCTCGGCAAGCGTGACGACGCCCCGCATGGCGGCTATGCGACGGCGATGGCTCGCAAGAAGCGTATCCTGACCGCGACGATGGCCGATGGCTGGGTCAAGACGATCGGCCCGACCAACGCGCCCTTCACCCATTTCTGGCGGATCGTCGCCACGCTGGAGAACGGCAGGACCGAGGTGTTCTGGGGCCATGCCGCGTCGCTGAAGGAAGCCAATGGCAAGCGGGCGGCGACACAGGACGCAGCCCGGCAGCGCGGTTGGCGCGATTATGCGTTCGAGGTCGTGCCCCTGGTCGAGGAATAGCGGCGCGCGACGTGAATGGTGGTGCCCGCCCCGTTTTTCCGACCGATCCTAACCTGCGTCACTGTCCATACCGCTGAAAATACGATGATATTGCGGCGGAAGAGGTGGCGATGTCGACGGATGAATCGACGGGAATGGCGAAGGACAGGCGGCGCCGGCTGATGTGTCGGCGGGCGCTGCTGATCGCCGCCGCGCTGTCGGGATGTAGCGGCGAAGCGCGGACGGTCGCGCCCACCGTGCCGCAGACGCCGCCCCGGTCCGACGGTGACGCGCGCATCGGCGCATATCAGGGCAATGCCTATCAGATCGCGCAGGGCGGACGCTATTTCGGCTGGTATGGCTGCTCGGCCTGTCATGGGGAGGGGATCGATCCGGTCCGCAATCTGGCGGATGGGCGGTGGCGGCACGGCGCGGGGTTCGCGGCGGTCTATCGCGCGATCGCCATGGGCCATGGCGGGCGTTTCGGACGGACCATCCCGCCCGAGCAATTGTGGCAGATCACCGCCTATATCCGCGACCTGCCGACGCATACGCCCGAAAAGCGTCGGCGCAGCGCCGCCGATCAGTCGGCCGAGCCGCAGGGGGCCGTGTGGCGCGGGCCGCTATAATCCTCGCCACGCTGTTGCTCGCCGGCTGTGCGGGCAACCAGTCGCCGCTCGACCCGGCGGGCGATCAGGCGTGCGCTTTGCACCGGTTGCTGGTGCTGATGACGGTCGTTTGCGGCGCGGTCTATGCGCTGGTGCTGTCGGGCGTCGCATGGAGCCTGTGGCGTGCGCGGCGACGGATGGCGTCGGGCGGTGACGACAAACCGCTCGACCGGGGGCTGTGGATGACGGCGGGGGCGATCGTGGTCGCGCTGAGCGTGCTGATCGTCGGCAGCTTCGTCGCCGACCGCGCGCTGGTCGCGACGCGCGACGATCCGGCGCTGCTGGTCCGGGTGACCGGGCATCAATGGTGGTGGCGGATCGAATATCGCGACCCTGGAACCGATCGCTGGATCGAGACCGCCAACGAACTGCATCTGCCGATCGGGCGGACGACGCGGGTCGCGCTGGGATCGGCGGATGTCATCCACAGCTTCTGGGTGCCCAATGTCGCGGGCAAGATCGACATGATCCCCGGCCGGCGCAACCAGATCGATGTGACGCCGCGCCGTGCCGGATGGTTTCGCGGCCAATGCGCCGAATTCTGCGGGACGCAGCACGCGCATATGGCGCTGGACGTAAGGGTCGACGCGCCCGCCGATTTCGACCGCTGGCTGGCGACGCAGGCAAGGCCTGCCGCACCGCAGGCGCAGGCCGTGTTCGCGCAGCGCTGCGCCGCGTGCCACCGCGTGCGCGGCACGCAGGCGGCGGGGCGGGCCGGGCCCGACCTGACCCATGTCGCGGCAAGGCGGTCGATCGCGGCGGGCACGCTGCCGATGACACGCGGCGCGCTGCAGGGCTGGATCCAGCAGCCGCAGGCGTTAAAACCCGGTACGTCGATGCCGGCGGTGCCGCTGTCGGCGGCGGAGGCGCTGGCGGTCGCCGACTATGTGGGCACCCTGCGATGATCCCGCCGCAGGACCGCATCGACCAATTGAACGCGACGTGGCGCGACCCGCCGGGGTTGCGCGGGTTCCTGACGACGGTCGATCACAAGCGGATCGCCGCGCGCTACATCGTCACCGCGCTGCTGCTGATGTTCCTTGCCGGCATGCTTGCGCTCGACATGCGCTGGCAATTGTCGGTGCCCGACAACACGCGGATGACGCCGCAGCTGTATAACGAAAGTTTCTCGCTCCACGGATCGACGATGCTGTTCCTCGTCTCGGTACCGGTGATGGAGGCGATGGCGTTCTGGCTGGTACCGCTGATGCTCGGCACCCGCAACCTGGCGTTCCCGCGCCTCGCCGCGTTCAGCTATTGGCTGTATCTGGGCGGGGTGCTGACGATGTGGGTCGCGCACGCGCTCGACATCACGCCCGATCTCGGCTGGTTCGAATATCCGCCGCTTGCCGGCCCGTCCTATTCGCCCGGCCACCGTGCCGACATCTGGGCGCAGATGATTACCTTTACCGAGGTCGCGGCGCTCGCCGCCTCGGTCAACGTCGCTGTGACGATCCTGAAGATGCGCCCGCCGGGCATGACGCTGGCGCGGATGCCGGTGTTCCTATGGGCGATGCTGATCGCGTCGATCATGACCATCCTGTCGATGCCGGCGATCATGTTGGTGACCTCGATGCTGATCGCCGACCGGCTGGTATCCACGCAGTTCTTCGCGCCCGCAGCTGGCGGCGACGTGCTGCTGTTTCAGCATCTGTTCTGGTTCTTCGGCCATCCCGAGGTCTATATCATCTTCGTCCCCGCCACCGGTTTCGTCTCGTCGATCGTCGAGACGTTCTCGCGCCGCCCGTTGTTCGGGCATAACGTGGTCGTGCTGGCGATCATGGCGATCGGCGCGCTCGCCTTCGGCCTGTGGGTGCATCACATGTTCGCGGTCGGGCTGCCGCGGCTGGGCAACAACTTCTACACCGCAGCCAGCATGGCGATCGGCCTGCCGGCGGGGCTGCAGATCTTCTGCTGGATCGCGACGCTGTGGAGCGGGCGGCCATGGTTGGCGACGCCGATGCTGTGGGTGATCGGCTTCATCGCGACCTTCGTCATCGGCGGGCTGTCGGGGATCATGACCGCATCGGCCGCGCTCGACCTGCAGCTGACCGATAGCTATTTCATCGTCGCCCACTTGCATTACGTGCTGATCGGCGGGGCGATGTTCCCGCTCTTCGGTGCCTTTTGCTACTGGTATCCCAAGGCGACCGGGCGGCTGATGTCGGAGCGCTGGGGGCGGATCGCGTTCGTGCTGATCGTCGGCGGGTTCAATCTCGGTTTCATGCCGATGCATTTCCTCGGCCTGATGGGGATGCCGCGGCGCATCTACACCTATCCGGCAGGCATGGGGTGGGAGGTGCTGAACCAGGTCGCGACCGCGGGCAGCGCGATCGCGGTGCTGGGCGGGCTGGTGTTCGTCGCCAATGCGATCGGCAGCTATTGGCGTGGTCGCCCGGCCGGGGCCGATCCGTGGCGCGGATCGACGCTGGAATGGGCGGCGGCGTCGCCTGCGCCGGCCTGGAACGTCGCCTATACCCCGATCGTCGACAGCCTGACCCCGATGTGGAACGATGGACGCTCGATCCGGGTGCTCGACGGGATCGCGATCCACCGGCGCGAGGTGCTGGTGACCAGCGTCACCGATGCCGAGCCGATTTATCGACAGGAAAGCGCCTCCCCCTCGATCTGGCCGCTCGCCGCAGCGCTCGCCACGTCGGCGATGTTCATCGCCAGCATCTTCACCCCCTGGGCCGTTGCGATCGGGGCGGTGCCGATCGCGATCACCCTGATCGGTTGGTTCTGGCCTGCCCGGCCGCGCGCGGACAGCGGGCCACTGGCGGTGGCGCCATGAAGTTCGGGCGCGGGATCGAGATTGCGGGCGACCTGTCGCACCTGCCCGCCAGCACCACCGGACCGCGCCATCTGGTGTGGTGGGGCAATATCGGCTTCATGCTGATCGAGGGGACCGGCTTCGCGCTGGCCGCCGCAGCGTATCTCTACCTGATGACGCAGCACGGACGCTGGCCGCCGGCGGGCGATGCGGTGCCCGACCTGTTCTGGGGCGCGGTGTTCACCATTGCCATGCTGCTCACCACCATTCCCGATGCCTGCCTGTTGCGCTGTGCGCGGCGCAGGCATCTGGCGGGGGTGCGCTGGGGCATGCTGGCGATGGCGGTGTTGTCGCTGCTGCTGATGATCCCGCGCGCGTTCGAATTCGCGCATCTGAACGTCGCTTGGCACCGCGATGCCTATGGATCGGTGCTGTGGCTGTTACTGGTGCTGCACACCACCCACCTCGTCACCGAAGGCGCGGAGACGGCGGTGCTGTCGGTCTGGCTGTTCACCCACCAGGTCGGCGACGACCAGTTCGCCGATGTCGAGGACAATGCCAATTACTGGACCTTCGTCGTGCTGTGCTGGTTGCCGCTCTATGTGCTGATCTATTGGGCGCCGCGGGCGACATGAGCGTCCGCGCCCGCGCCTGGACGGCGATCGCCGTGCCGCCGTTCAGCTGGTTCCTGTTCGAACAGGGGCTGTCGGCACTGCTCCATGCCGATTGCCGGCGTGCATGGGTCGGCGTGGTCTGGGGCGTCGCCGCCGCCGGACTGTGCGCGGGCGTGGCGTGGCGGGTGTGGCACTTGCGGCCCGCGGTCGGCGAACGGGGCGATGTCTGGCTGGCCCGACTGGCGCCGATGATCGCCGCGCTGTTCACCCTCGCGATCGCGTTCCAGACGCTGGCCGTGCTGCTGGTGCCGCCATGCGTGCGGTGAGGCTTGCCGGCTGGGCGATGCTGGTGGCGGCGGTGCCGGCATGGGCGCACGATACCGGCGCGCCGCATGACGAGCCGCCGGGCTGGACGCTCGACCCGCTGATCTTGTTGCCGCTGCTGCTGGCGGCGGGTGCGTTCGCGGTCGGGTGGCGGCGGCTGTCGCGCCGGTCGCGGCTTGGAGAGACCGGGTTGCGGCGATCGGCGGGGCGGTTCGGCACGGGCTGGCTGGTGCTGGCCGGTGCCCTGCTGTCGCCGTTGCACGAAGCGGGCGAGCGGTCCTTTGCGGCGCATATGTTCGAACACGAACTAATCATGCTGCTCGCCGCGCCGCTGCTGGTCCTGTCGCGACCGCTGGCGGTGATGCTCTGGGCATTTCCGGCCGGGCCACGCAAGCGGATCGGCGCACTGGCGGCGGCGCCCGTGGTGCACGGCGCATGGCGGACGCTGTCGGCGCCGGTTTTCGCGACGGTGGCGCAGGCAGCGGCGCTCTGGCTGTGGCACGCCCCGGCGCTGTTCGACCGGGCGTTGTCGGGATCGGGGTGGCATGCCGCGCAGCATCTGAGCTTCTTGGTCACCGCGCTGCTGTTCTGGAGCGCGATGTTCGCCCGCCGCACGGCGCCGGGCATTGCCGCCCTGTGCCTGATCGTCACCTCGATCGTGTCTGGGGCGCTGGGGGCGCTGATGGCGTTCGCCGAAAGTCCCTGGTACGCCGGCTATGCTCGCTTCGCCTTCGCCCCGTTCGGACTGTCGCCGGTCGAGGATCAGCAGATTGCCGGGCTGTTGATGTGGGTGCCGGGCGGGCTGGTCCATGCCGGCGCGGCGCTGGTGATCGTGCGGCGGCTGTTGCGGCCGGCCCATGCGTAGCCGCCGGGTCCCCGCCAGCCTGATCTGGCTGGCGATACTGGTCGCGGCGGCGATCGGCGTCGCGGTGGTGGCGGGTGCGACGCTGTATTGGCAAACGCGCCACGCCGCGCGGGTTCAAGCCGATGCGATGACCGGCGGCGACGGGGGGCGGGGCCGGATCGCGATCGTCCGCTACCAATGCGGTGCCTGTCACGTGATCCCCGGCATCGACGGCGCGACCGGCCAGATCGGCCCCGACCTGACCGAGATCGGCACCCGGACGATCATCGCGGGCGAATGGTCGAACGATCCCGACACGCTCGCTCGGTTCATCGCCCATCCGCAGCGATTGCGGTCCGGTGGGGCGATGCCCGAGTTGGGCGTCACCCCGGGTGAGGCGCGCGACATCGCCGCCTATCTCTACGCCCGGTGACGCTCTACGCCCGGTGACCCCCGCCGATCAGCGGCCGGCCAGTGCCGCGTCGAGGTCAACGCCGGCGGCCTGCCAGTCGGTGCGGGTCTTGCAGACGCGGGGGGTGATGCGCGACCCGATCCGTTCGACGCGGAAGCAGTAGCGGGCATCGGGCGCCGCCTTGTACGCGACGGCGGCGGGACCGGCGGCCAGCGTCACGGTCAGCGGCAGTGCCGATGCGGTCGCGGCAACGGGGCTGGGCGCCGGGGCGGCGTTGGGTTCGGCGGCCTGCGCCGAGGTGGCGGCAACCAGGCCGAGGACGATCGAAGTGGCGAAACGGATGGCGGTCATGATGCTGTCTCCCTGTGCAATTCCGGTGTGTTCCGGGGTTGCCAGTATCTTTGCAGCGACCGTGCCAGTTCTGAAAAATGGCGGGAATGCGTGGGTTTGAGGCTCGGGGCAGGGGGAGTTGGTGTGTTTCGCCGCCAAAGAACGGTGTAAAATCCCATGCTTTGGGAATGGCTAGTCGGGCCGCACGACCGCGGCGAACTCCGCGCGCAGAAAATCGAGTTTGGGGTCGATATAGCGGCGGCAGAACGGGCGGTTCGGGTCGGTCCGGTAATAGTCGCGAAAACGCTCCTCGGACGGTTTGAAGTCGCGAAGCGGCAGGATCAGCGTCCGCGCCGCTTCACCGCGTTCCGCCGCGACGCGGGCGATGACCGTAGCGGCAACGTCGTCCTGACCCGCTTCGCAGACATAGACGGCGCTGCGATAGCGGCCGTTGGGTGAATAGCCGCTGCCGCCCGAATGGGTGCGCAGATGCACCTCGATCAGCGTGTCGAGCGGCAGCATGACGGGATCGAAGGTCGCGACCACGCCCTCCGCCCACGCGTCCAACGGCGGATCGGCGCGCAGGAAACCCTGATCGACCTGCATCACCCCCCGCAAAGCCTGCACGACGCCCTCGGTACACCAATGGCAGCCACCGCCTAGGCCGATGCGCATCATTCGTGGCGAAGCGCGTCGATCGGATTGAGCGAGGCGGCGCGACGCGCAGGGAAATAACCGAACACGACCCCGATCAGCGCCGACACCCCGAACGCCAGCGCATTGACCTGCGGCACGAACAGGAACGGCAGGTCGCTGGCGATCGACAGCCCGGCAACCGCCGCCTGCGCAATCAGCAGCCCGATCAGTCCGCCGAGACAGGACAGGGCGACCGCCTCGACCAGAAACTGCAGCAGCACTTCGGAGGCGACCGCGCCGATCGCCAGGCGGATGCCGATCTCGCGCGTGCGTTCGGTCACCGACACCAGCATGATGTTCATGATCCCGATCCCGCCGACCAGCAGGCTGATCGCCGCCACCGCCGACACGATCGTCGTCAGCAGCGTCGTGGTGCTGGTGATGGTGGCGGAGATTTGCGCGGTGTCGAAGATGTTGAAGTCGTCTTCCTTCCCGCCCGAGATGTTGCGCCGTTCGCGCAGCAGCTGGGTAAGCGATTGCTGGACCTGTGCACCGTCATAGGCGGGGTTCACCCCGACCAGGATCAGGCGGATGTCGCGATTGCCGGTGAAGCGGCGCTGCACCGTCTTGATCGGCATGATGACGACATCGTCCTGATCGCCGCCGAACCCGGCCTGTCCACGCGTGCTCAAGGTGCCGATCACGTCGCAGCTGACATTGCCGATGCGGAAGCGGGAACCCACCGCCTCGCCACCGCCGAACAAATTGGTGCGCACGGTATTGCCGATGATGCACACCGCCTTGCCCGCCGCTTCCTCGGCCGGGGTGAAGGTGCGTCCCGACACCAACGGCCAGGGCTGGACGGTGAAATAGGCGTTGGTGGTGCCGTTGATCGTCGTCGACCAGTTGGCGCCGTTATAGATGGCGGTGGCGGTCGATTGCGCCTGCGGGGCGACGGCGGTGACGCCGGCGATCTGGTCGTGGATCGCTTCCACATCCGCCTCGTCGAAATCGGGCGGACGCGGCCCGCCACCGCCGCGCCCGAAGCCTTGGCCGGGGCGGACCTGGAGGATGTTGCTGCCGAGGCTGGCGATGTTGGACTGCACCGCGCTGGTCGTGGCTTGGCCAAGCGTCGAGATGGTCACGACGGCTGCGACGCCGATGATGATGCCGAGCGTGGTGAGGAACGAGCGCAGCTTGTGGCGCAGGATCGAGCGGATCGCGAGGAGGAAGGTGGTGCCTAGCATCGGGTTGTCCCTCCCCAAAAATTGCCGTTCGGTTCGAGCAGCGATCGAGCTTGTCGAGAGCGCGTGTCGAGAACGGGGTTCCGCTGGGGCGACCTATGTCGGTTCCGTTCGGGGCTGGCCGTTCTCGACGGACGCTTCTCGACAGGCTCGAAGCTGCTCGAACCAAACGGGAGGCGTGGGGAGGGGGGTTGGAGACTCATGACGCCACCACCTCCCCCTGCGCATGGTTGGCCTCGATCCGCTCGACCAGCCCGTCCTTGAAGTGCACCACCGTCCGCGCGAACGCGGCCATATCGGGTTCGTGGGTCACCATCAGCACGGTAATGCCGCTCGTCCGGTTCAGGTCGGTCAGCAGCCGCATAATCTCGACCGATCGTTCGGAATCGAGATTGCCGGTCGGCTCGTCGGCCAGCAGCACGTCGGGATTGGTGACGATCGCGCGGGCGATGGCGACGCGCTGTTGCTGTCCGCCCGACAGTTCGGCGGGGGTATGGTCCCACCATTTGTCGAGCCCGACCTTTTCGAGCGCCGCAATCGACGCCCGCCGCCGCTCCGCCTTCGCATCGCCGCGATAGAGCAGGGGCAGTTCGACATTTTCGAGTGCGGTGGTGCGGCTGAGCAGGTTGAACCCCTGAAACACGAAGCCGAGATAATTGCGCCGGAGCAGCGCGCGCTGGTCGCGGTTCAGCCGTTCGACATGGTGGCCGCGGAACAGGAAGATGCCGCCGGTCGGCACGTCGAGACAGCCGAGGATGTTCATCGTCGTCGACTTGCCCGATCCCGACGGTCCCATCACCGCGACGAAATCGCCTGCGGCTATGTCGAGGTCGACACCTTTAAGCGCCTGAAACTGCGTCGCACCCTCGCCATAGCTTTTGGTGACGCCACGCAGTTGGATGAGGGGGGCGTCAGTTGCCACGCGGACCCCCGCCGCCCTTCGACGCGCCGCCCTTGCTGCTCTTGCCGCTGGGGTCGGCCAGTTGCGCGGTGATGACCTTCATTCCCGCTCGCAGACCCCCGCCGGTCACCTCGGTCATCGCACCGTTGCTGTTGCCGGTGGTGATCTGCACCGGTTGCGGCTTGCCGTCGTCGCCGAGGATATAGACGGTCTGCTGCGACCCGCGACCGATCGTCGCCGCCTTCTCCTGCCCGCCGCCGCGCCGCCGCCGGGGCGGACCGAAAGCGCTGGCGAGACCGCCGCCGCCCGCCGAGGCATCGCCGTCCTGCGGGCGGAAGCGCAGCGCGGCATCGGGGATCAGCAGCGCGCGCGGGCGTTCCAGCGTCACGATCTCGGCCGTCGCGGTCATGCCGGGGCGCAGCTTCAGGTTCGGATTGGCGACCGACAGCGTCGCCGCATAGGACACGACCTGTCCGGTGGTGCTCGCCGCACTCGTCGTGCTGCTGCTCGTGGAGGATTGCGCCGACAGGTTGGAGCCAAGGTCGACGCGGGTGATCTTCGCCGGGAAAGTTTCCCCGGGGAAAGCATCGACAGTGAAGTCGGCGCGTTGGCCGTCCCTGACCTGTCCGACATCGGCCTCGTCGATCGCGACCTCGAGCTTCATCTGGCTGAGATCCTCGGCGATGACGAACAAAGTCGGGGTGTTGAACGACGCGGCGACGGTCTGGCCGGGTTCGACCTGCCGCGCCAACACCACCCCATTGACCGGCGAGCGGATGATCGCCCGGTAGCGCTGCGTCTGGCTGGAATTGAGCTGCGCGCGCGCGGCGACGACGTTGGACTGCGCCTGTCGCACGCCCGCTTCGGCGCGCTGCACCGCCGCCTGTTGCGTCTGGAGTTCGGTGGCGGAGGGGACCCGCCCGCCCGACAGGCGGCGGACTTCCTCGAGCCGCTGCAACTGCGCGCGGGCTTCGGACAAGGTCGCCTGTGCGGTCGCGACCTGTGCCTGATTGGCGCTGACCTGCGCCTGCCCCTGCCGGATCGCGTCGTCGAGCTGTTCGGGATCGATCAGCGCCAGCGGTTGCCCGGCGCGGACCCTGTCGTTGACGTCGGCGACGACCTGCGTGACGAGGCCCGACAGCTGCGATCCGACCTCGACCTGGTTGGTCGGCGCGAGCTTGCCGGTGGCCGAGACGGTGACGGTCAACGGCGCCTGTCCGATCACGCTCGTCGCATATTTCGGTGCGTCGTCGCCCTTCACGCAGCTGCGCACCGCGAGGCCGAGCAACACCACGCCCAGCGCGATCAGTGCCCATTTCAGCCATTTGCGCCAGCGCGGTTGCGCCTTGACGCGCAGGAACTGATCGAGATCGGGGTCGGTCGGATCGGCCATCAGCGGTCCTTGGTATATTGGGCGCGGTCGGGGGTCGGGGCGGTGACGGGGTCGGGGATGGCGGCGTCGCTCCATCCGCCACCCATCGCGGTCATCAATTGGACGAGTGCGGTCGCCCGGTCGGCCCGCGCCTGCACCAGCCCGTTCTGCGCCGACAACAGCGACGATTCCGCCTGGTTGAGCGTGGTGAAGTCGGTCAGCCCCGATCGATATTGCAGCCGGGAGAGCAGCGCGAAATTGCGCGCGGCATCGGCGGCGACGGTGAATTCCCGCTCGCGCGCGGTGGCGCTGTCGAGCGAGACGATCGCATTCTCGACATCCTCCAGCGCGGTCAGCACCGTCTGCTTGTACGCGGCGAAGGCGGCATCGGCAGCGGCGCGCTGTCCCCGCACCTGCGCGCGCAGCCGCCCGCCATCGAAGATGGTCTGCGCGATCGAGGCGAACAGGCGGCCGTTGATGATGTCGGTCAGCGCAGTGAACGACGTCGCATTGGTATCGACCGTGCCGCCAAGACTGAGCGCAGGATAAAGTTGCGCGGTCGCTACCCCGATCTGCGCGACGGCGGCGGCGAGGTTGCGCTCGGCCGCCAACACATCGGGACGCAGCCGCAGCGTGTCGGCGGGGATGCCGGTGCCGATCCGCGCATCGGCGCTCGGGATCGCGGCGGCCCGTGCCATTTCGGTTCGCAGCGCGCCGGGGGCCTGCCCGGTCAGCACGCCGAGACGCGCGACGGCGGCGGCATAGCTCGCCTCGATCTGCGGCAATTGCGCGGCGGTCTGCGCGCGGGCCGTGCGCGCCTGTTCGACATCGAGCGAGGAGACGAGACCCGCCTGCACCCGGAAACCGGCGATCTCCAGATTGTCGTCCTGCAGCGCGATCGAGGCGCGGGCATTGGCGAGCTGTGCCTGCGCAAGCCGCGCGGTCAGATAGTTGCGCGCGATCTCCGACTGCACCGACAGCAGCACTGTCGCATAGTCGTAGCGGGTAGCGTCCAGCTGCGCCCGGCTCGCGGCGATACCGCTGGCAATGCCGCCGAAGATGTCGGCGGTGTAGCGCGCATCGCCCCCGACCGAGAAACTGTCCGACGCGCCGATATTGCGCTGGACGATGGTGCCGTCGGGCAGGGTGGTAGTGCCGCCGCCGCCGCGCAGCACTTCGAGGCGCGAGTAGCTGCCCGAGGCGGACAGTTGCGGGAACAGCGACGCGCGGCTCTGCACCAGCTGCTCGCGCGCCTGCCGCAACCGCGCGACCGCCTGCGCCACGTCGAGATTGTCGGCGGCGGCGCGGTCGACCAGCGTGACCAGCAACGGATCGTTGAACCGCGCCCACCAGCGCGTCAAATCCTCGCGCGGCGTCTGGCTTTTCGCTACCGAAAAGGCGGGCGGCACGCCCAGCGCAGCATCGACCGGCGCGTGGTACGCGGGGCCGGTGGTACAGGCACTCGCCAGTAACGCGAGGCCAAGCAAGGCGGTTCGGCGCAACATTGATAAACGATATGGCCGAACCGCGGCATCGTCCAGCACGAAACTGTCGCAGTTTGTCGCGATCGTTTCCGGCGGGTAATGATCCGAAACGGAGGCGACACCCGCAAATTCCGCAACATGGTAGCCCGCCGTTAACGCCATCGCGCTAAGCTTCGACTCAACCGGGTGAAAGTGGCGAGTAAGCATGGCAGACAGTATTGGCGCACGGGCGCTACGGTTTCTCGATGCGCAAAAGCTGGATCACAGCCCCGAACATTATGCGTTCGCCTATCGCTATCTAGCTGGCGTCGATCGGGAATTTTCCGATGCGGTCGACCGCGAGATCGAGGGCGGGGTGCGGCTGCGCGAGGAAGCGGTGCGCGCGCTGATGCCCGAAACCGTCTCGCCCTTCACCGACGGCACGTTCGATCGGCTGACGATCCAGCTACTCGAACTGCTGACCCAGGTCGCATCGGCGACCGGCGGGCTGAACCAGGACCTGACCCGCACCGCCGCCGAACTGGTCTCGGCCGAACCGCACCAAATCCAGCGGCTGGTCGTCTTCATGATCGAACGCACGGCACAGGCGGAAAGCTCGCTGTCGGCGGCGCTGCAACAGGCGCAGGTGCTGCGCGACACGCTGAACGGCGTGCGCGAGGAAATGGGGCGCGATCCGCTGACCGGCCTGCCGGGATGGGAGGCGATGGTCGAACGCCTCGATGCCTGCCTGACCGCGATCGGCCATTGTTCGGTGGCGGTGGTCGATATCGACCAACTCGACGAGTTCGTCGCGACCCACGGGCCGGCGATGGGCGACCGGGTGCTCAAGGCCGCGGCGATGACGCTGAAGGATGCCTGTGCCCCCTATCAGGTCGGGCGCTGGGGCGACGCGTCGTTCCTGACCGTCATCGACGAACCCGATCTGGCGACCGGCATCGCGCGTCTGGAAAGCGCGGTCGCCGAAATGGCGTCACGTCACCTGAAGGTGCGCGAGACCGACGAGCCGCTGGGACAGGTCACGCTGTCGGCCGGCGTCGCGACCAGTCGCGGGCGGCTGCCGCGCGACGTGACCAAGGCGGCGGTGCGCCTGTCGCGCAAGGCCCGCAAACAGGGCGGCAACCGCGTGCTGGCCGAAGCGCGGCTGATCGAGATCGCCTGACGATCGTCGCACAGTATTGGTTCGCACGATTACTTGCGGGGCGTATTGCCGCGGCAAGTCGAACCGTCGCCGCTGCGGCAATGATCGAACGTTCGTCCGCGGGCGCCGGCGGACCGTCGCAACGGTACGGTTTTGCGCGCTGCCGCGGCGCAGCGAACAGGGCTGCTGACAAGCAATTTGATGAGATATTATAACTCGTTGCGAATCATGGTAAACGGGCCGGCAAAGTAGCGCACAACGCTTGCCGGCAACCCGGCAAATCGGTGCCGAGGCGCCATTTTCGGCTACGACGAAACGTTCCGATCCGTCGATGAAATGCATTGCACGATTTCGGTTCCTTCGACTGTGCCAATTTGGCGCGAATCTTGAACGTCTCATCGCCGGACTATCGACGGTGAAGGAGGCTTCGCTTAGCGCCACAATAACGGCAACGAACTTCGGGGTCGTGCTGATCGCGTGACAAGTAACGCGGTCGGCGGTGTCTGCCTGTATCGTTGTAACAAGTATTTCCAAAAGTCGTATTATGGATCGGGGGAGAGCGGCCCGGTCGTCTTCGGACGGCATGCTGTCGCATGTTTGGCAACAATCTGAATCTAGCAGTTCGAGCGGGGATTTTGATGACTATTTCTAGCCTGGTTTCTAACGGTGAACTATTCTTGCAGGGGACCTATCTTGGGATAGGGATCAACGAATGGGGAGGGCTCGGCACGACCAAGAATGCTCCGAAGGGGTATGAAACCGATTCGGATTCCGGCTTTCTGCGGATCGGCATGTTCGCCGATCTCGACGGCTTCGATAAGGGTTCGAGCACGACGCTCGACGACGCGCTGCTCCAGGGCCGTTCGATCGAAGGGTTCAACGTCGGCTATAATATCGGTTCGACGAAGGTTGTGCAGAGCAACCAGCTGCTGACCGGCTATTACCAGATCAAGGGCACGCTGAGCGATGCCTCGGGCAAGGGCAATGGCGTCGCCAACTGGGCCGGCTCGACCAAGGACGATCTGGCCATCGCGCAGAAGATCACCTTGGCCGACGACGCGAAATACATCCGCATCGACGTCACGCTGACCAACAATTCGTCGTCGACGATGAGCGACGTCCGCTACATGCGGACCGCCGACCCCGACCAGTCGGGCAAGTTCGCGACCGCGAACAAGATCGAACAGCAGGACGACAAGGGCGCGCTGGTGACGGCGATGCTGCAGAAGGACACCCCCTTCTTCCTGTATTCGCAGGACTCGCGCGCCGACGCCTCCTTCTACGGCTTCGTCAATCTCGATCCCTATGCGTCGAAGGCGACTTCGCAGGCCGAGGGTTATGCCAGGACCATCGACGAGACGCTGAACCTGACCTTCAGCCTCGGCACGCTGAAGGCTGGCCAGTCGACCAAGATCACCATGTATATGGGCGTCACCGACAATCTGAAGGCGACGATCGCGCAGATCGACAAGGGCGCGGACACCACGCCCACGCCACCGCCCCCGCCGCCCGTCGAAAATCTCGCGCCGGTCGTGGGTTCGGATGCGTTTTCGGGTAAGGAAGACGGCCGTTTGTCGGGCAACGTCCTGTCGAACGACCGCGATCCCGAAGGAAAGGCGCTCACCGCCAGCCTGGTCGATGGCCCCAACAACGGCACCATCCAGTTCTCGGCCGACGGCTCGTTCGTCTATGTGCCCAAGGCCGGGTGGAGCGGCAGCGACAGCTTCGTCTATGCGGCGTCGGACGGCGTCAACAAGACGAACGGCACCGTAAAGCTGACCGTCGAAGCGGCGCCGGTCGTCGTCGATCCGATCGTCGACCCGGTGCTCGACCTGCTCCAGAGCTACAACATCATCAACGGCAGCGGCACCGCCAACGAAGTGCTCAAGGGGACGACCGGTTCGGACGCCTTCTACTTCGCTTCGGGCGCCGTGTCGGGCAACGACCGGATCGTCAACTTCGGGTCGGACGACCTGCTGGTGATCGACAAGAAGCTCTACGACTATAACAACGACAATTACATCGGCCTCAGCAACAACCGCCTCACCCTCGACGCGACCGGCGATACGGTGCAGATCGAGGGCGTGTCGGCGCTGCGTCTGCTCGGCAGCGATGGTGAGGGCAACTTCATCTATCGCGACGACAGCGTCCGTCCGCGCGGTGCGAAGGAAGGCACGTTCGGCGACAACGTCTTCTGGGGCGACGCCGCCGACAAATCGAAGAACGTATTCTTCTTCGACACCCGTCTGGGCGTCGATCTGGGCGACGACACGATCAATCACTTCGGCAAGCACGACCTGATCGTGACGACCACCAAGCTGTTCGACGGTAACAACGACGGCATCATCATGGGCAGCAAGGGCAATATCTCGCTGCCCGACGGCACCGGCTCGATCACCATGACCGATGTCGATGGCAATGCGCTGACCAAGGTCGAGTATGACGGATCGGTCACCAATGACGGCGTGACCTATTACGTCTATTCGCTGATCGGATCGGATGCCGGGGTCGGTGGCCTCGTCCTCGCCTGATCCGGTACCATAGGTCGCCGAAACGGGCGTCGATGCGCTGGCGACAGCGGATCGGCGTCCGTTTCCGTTTGGGCGACGGAAACGCGCTGGTCCGCGGCCCCTACGTTCCGCTATGCAGGCGGCAACGATGAGGGAGGGGTCATGTCGCTGAAATTCCGGGGCCGGTCGCTCGTGGCCGCCATGTTGCTTGCCGCGTTGCCGGCGCTCTCCGTGGCGCATGCGCAGGTCGCGCCAACGCCGGCGCGCGCGGCATCGGGCGTCTCCGCCGAACGGATGGCGCGGCTGTCGGCGCTGCTGAAAGCCTATGTCGGTCAGGGGCGGATCGCCGGCGCGGTGGTGCAGATCCAGCAGGACGGCCGCACCGTCTATGCCGATGCGGTGGGCTGGCGCGACAAGGAAGCCCGCGATCCGATGCGGCAGGACGCGATCTTCCGCATCGCGTCGCAGACCAAGGCGCTGACCAGCGTTGCCATCCTGATGCTGATGGAGCAGGGCAAGCTGTTGCTGTCCGATCCGGTCGGCAACTATCTGCCCGCGTGGCGTAAGACGACGGTCGCGGTCGCCAACGACCAAGGCGGTTATGACGTCGTTCCCGCCAAGCGCGCGATCACCATCCGCGACCTGCTGACCCACACTGCCGGCATTTCCTATGGGGGCGGCCCGGCCGAAAAGGCGTGGCGCGATGCCGGCATCTTCGGTTGGTATTTCGCCGATCGGAACGAACCCGTCGCCGATGTCGTCGAGCGGATGGCGGCGCTGCCGATGGCCGAGCAGCCGGGCACCAAGTTCGTCTATGGCTATAACACCGACATATTGGGCGTAGTGGTCGAAAAGATCAGCGGACAGAAGCTGGACGCCTTTCTGAACGAACGGCTGATCGGCCCGCTCGGGATGCGCGACACATCCTTCTATCTGCCGCCGGCCAAGGCGGGGCGGCTCGCCACCGTCTATGCCGTCGACCCCGCCGGGGTGCGCCGCAATCCCGATCCCGGCGTATGGGAAGGCGGCGGCCATGTCGGGCAGGGCCATTATCTGCGGGGGCCTCGCGTGGCGCTGTCGGGCGGCGCAGGGCTGTTGTCGACCGCGGCCGATTACAGCCGCTTCCTCGAAATGCTCCGGCGTGGGGGTGAATTGGACGGGCGGCGCTATCTTGGCCGCAAGACGGTCGAGCTGATGACCAGCGACCAGTTGGTCGACATCCCCTACGAACCGGGCAAGGGCTTCGGTCTGGGGTTCAGCCTGCGCACCGATCTTGGCAAGGCGGGCGAGCCGGGATCGGTCGGCGAGTTCGGTTGGGGCGGCGCCTATCACAGCAGCTACTGGGTCGATCCGGCCGAGCGGCTGACCGTCGTCTACATGACCCAGCTGCTGCCCGCCGGGAATATCGATGACCATGGCAAGCTGCGCGCGCTGATCTATCAGGCGCTGCAATAGAGGCTAACCCAGGATAGCGAACGATTTCATGCCCTTGCCAAGCCCCGCCCGCCCCCTATGGTAGCGGTAACGAAAAGAGTTGGGAGGGGTTATGACCGTAGGTCGCATGGGCGCCATGGTGGCGGCGTTGCTCGCGTCGAGCATGCCGGCATGGGGACAGAGCGCGCCGCCGCCCACGCCGGAGCTGCGGCTCGACCGGTCGGATTATTTCGAGGCGCCGGGCGTCAACTGGCTCATATTCTCGAACGTCAATGAAGGGCTGTTCGCCGATGCCAAGATCAGCGGCGTCGAGCTGATCCAGCAGGGGGTGCGCACCGCGACCAACGGCGACGTCCGCCTCGCCGCTACGCCGGGACAATGGGACCCGGCCGGCGCCTTCGTCCGCCGCCGGGTCGACAAGGCGGCGGGCGTGATCGAAGCGGTGATGCGCTATCCCGACTTCGATTACACCGTCCGTGCCGAGCGCCGCGGGGGGAAGGTCGTGCTGTCGGTGATCCTCGACAAGCCGCTGCCCGCGGCGATGGTCGGGAAGGCCGGGCTGAACCTCGAATTCATACCCTCCGCCTATTTCCATCGCAGCTACACCGCCGATGGCCGGGCGGCGCTGTTCCCGCGCTATCCCGCCGATGCGATGACGCTGACCCCCGAGCGCAATCTGGCGAGCGGGCGTAGCGATGGCCCCGGCGCCGAACCGCAGCCCTTTGCCACCGCGCGCAGCCTGACGCTCGCGCCCGAGGACCCTGCCCACCGCGTCGGCATCGCCACGCGCGAGGGCATGCTGGCGCTGTTCGATGGGCGTAATCAGGCGCAGAATGGATGGTATGTCGTCCGGCAACTTCTGCCCGGTGGCCGTACCGGCAAGGTCGTCGAATGGACGCTTGACGCCAGCAGCGTGTCCGACTGGCTGCGCCCTCCGGTGATCGGCCATTCGCAGATCGGATACCGCGCCGATGGCCCCAAGATCGCGACGGTCGAGCTCGACCGCGACGACAAGCGGGCGCTGAAGCCCCGGCTGCTGCGGCTGAACGCAGCGGGGAGGTTCGTGCCCGTTCCTGGCCCGGTGGCGAAGGACTGGGGCAGCTACCTACGCTATCGCTACACGCAGCTCGATTTCAGCGGGGTCACAACGCCCGGCACCTACGCCATCGACTATGGCACCACGCGCAGCGCGCCCTTCCCGATCGGGCCGGACGTAATGGCGGGCATCTGGCACCTGACCAACGACATCTATTTCCCGATCGCGATGGACCATATGCTGGTCAACGAAGCCTATCGCGTCTGGCACGGCGACCCGCACCGCGACGATGCGCGACAGGCGCCGCTGAACCATGAGCATATCGACCTGTATCGGCAGGGGCCGACCACCGACACGCGCTTTCAGCCCGGCGAGCATATTCCCGGTCTTGCGGTCGGCGGGTGGCTCGACGCCGGCGACTTCGATATCCGGACCCAGACGCAATATCAGGTCGTGCGGCAGCTAGTCGATGCGTGGGAGACGTTCGGCATCGATCGCGATACCGTCGCGGTCGATTGGGACGCGCGCAAGGTCGAGATGCATGTCCCGGACGGGGTGCCCGACATATTGCAGCAGATCCGCCATGGCAGCGTGCAGTTGCTGGCGCAGTTCGATGCGGTCGGCCATGCGATCCATGGCATCGTCGAACCCGATGTCGGCCAGTACACCCATCTGGGCGATGCGGCGAGCAAGACCGACGGCCTGATCTATGACGCGAAGCTCAAGCCCTATCAGCGCGCCTATGATGCCAAGGGCGGACGCAGCGGCACGCCCGACGATCGCTGGGCCTTCACCAGCAAGGCGACGGCGCTGAACTATGGATCGGCGGCGGCGCTGGCGGCGACCGCGCGGGCGTGGAAGGACCGCGATCCAGCCTTTGCCAACCGCTGTCTCGACCGGGCGATCCGCGTCTGGGCGGACGAGCATTCGCACGCGCCCGACACGTTCCGCCACGGCAACACCACCGGCGGCCCGATCGAGGAGGAGGAATTCACCGCGGCGGTCGAATTGCTGATCGCGACCGGTGATCAACGCTATGTCGAGCGGGTGCAGGCGCTGACCCCGGCGATGCTGCGCCGGTTCGACGCGACCGCGACGCTGATCGCCAAGGTCGTGCCGCACATGCCGGCCAGCTACCGCGCGACGATCGAACCCGCTGCGCGCGACTGGGCGAAGCGGGCGGCGGCGATGACGAGCGCCAACCCGTTCGGCGTGCCGATCACCGCCGGGGGCTGGGCGGGGAGCGGCGCGGTACTGGGCTTCGGCCTCACCGCCGATGCGCTGCACCGCGTGTTCCCGACCATCGTTGATACCGCGCCGGTGCTGCGCGCGCTCGACTTCATCCATGGCCATCACCCGGCATCGGCGAAGTCGTTCGTTTCGGGCGTCGGCGCGGAGTCGAAGGAAGTCGCCTATGGCAGCAACCGCGCCGATTTTTCGTTCATTCCCGGCGGCGTGGTGCCGGGCGTGCTGCTGCTCAAACCCGATTACCCGGAAAACCGCGACGACTGGCCGTTCTTCTGGGGCGAGAATGAATATGTCGTTCCCGAAGGCGCCATGTACCTGACCCTCGCCAACGCCGCCGCGCGCATCGGGGGCGGCAAGTGAGCGTGCGCCGGATCGCCCTTGCCGTGCTGCTGCTCGCCGGCCCGGCGCTGGCGCAGGACAGTAAGCAGGCGGCGCAGGTCATTGCCGGAGCCGCCGCCACGACGCCGCAGCGGCTGACGCTGGTCGACATCCCGAAGCCCGCGGGCCGCAAGATCGCGCTGTTCGACGGCAGGACCCTGAAGGATTGGGAACCGTGGCTCGGCTATGCCGACCCGGCGCTGACCTACCAGAACCCCGCCATTCAGCCGATCGGCACGAGCCGCGACACCAAGGGCGATTTCGCGGTGCGGATGGTCGATGGCGCGCCGGCCATCTGGGTGAGGGGCGAGACCTGGGGCAGCTTGGTCCACCGTGCCGATCTGCGCGACTATCACCTGCGCCTGCGCTTCAAATGGGGGGCGAAGACCTATGCCCCGCGCGAAACGCAGCCGCGCAACAACGGCCTGCTCTACCACACGCACGGCAAGCCCGGCGAAGTGTTCGGGACGTGGCGCCCCTCGGCCGAGTTCGAGATCATGACCGGGTCGACCGGCATGATCGTCGCGGTCGGTGGCAAGGTGCGCGGCCATACCGAGGTCGCCTTCGACCCGTCGCTGATCGCGCCGCATCTGCGCTACCGCGCAGGCGGGCGCACGATCGATATCATCAACGGTACCCCGACCTGGAACGTCGAGGCGGCGACCGACGCCGAACGGCCGGTCGGGGAGTGGAACACGCTCGACCTCTATGTCGTCGGCGACCGCGCGGTGCATGTCGTCAACGGCGTGCCGGTCGCCGAGGTCCGCGACCTCGCCACCATCGCTGCCGATGGCAGCCGCCAACCGCTGACCCATGGCCGCGTCCAGTTGCAGTCGGAGGGGGCGGAGACGTGGTTCCGCGACATAACGGTCGAGCCGATCCGGGCCTTGCCGCGTATCGTAGTCGGCGGGGCAGGGGGATAGGGTCCCCTTCCAGTATCCCCGCGAAGGCGGGGATCCAGGGCGACATCCGCAAGCCATTGTTCTGTGAGACTCTGGACCCCCGCCTGCGCGGGGGTACGAGAGGGTTCCGGGATAGGGAGGGGGGCCTTCGCGGAGGTCGCGCCTTCGCGGGGGTAGGGGATTCACCCGCGTCGTCAGCCATCGCGATCCGGCAGTCGAAACCGGTCGCAGCGCACGCTGTTCGTCGCGCGATCAATCCGTGCGACAGCGGGGCTGTCGCAGATCACCAGCAGGTCGCGGCCGCCCTCGGGCCGGTCGAGCAGCACCAGCCCCTCGGGATGATCGTCGCCGCGGCCGAAGGGCAGGTCGATGATCCGCTTCGGCCGGTGCCGCCGCACGACCTGTTCGTGCTGCGGCGGGTCGCCCAGCCAGTCCTTCCACCGATAGACCGCGCACGGCCCGTCGAGGCCGGTGGTCGGGCCGGCGAGGATCAGCAGGTCGGCGCCGTCGCGCTTCAGGTCGCGGATGCCTAGGCCGTCGAGCTCGAGGATGCGGATATGCAACGGACCGAGGATTTTGAGCCGTCCGGTCCGCGTCGGCACCACCTCCACCTCCAGCAGCACGGCATGGGTCTGGATCACCGGCCCGCGCATGCCGATGGCGATGCGGTTGCCCGCCACCGCGATCCCCTCCAGATCAACGCCGCCTTCCTTCGCGGCGATGCGGGTGAACGGGCGGAGCAGCGGGCTTTCCTGCAGCATCCGCGACAGCCGATTGCCATATTTGGTCTGGCGCAGCATGCCCGCGCGCCGATCGCCGTCGCGCCGGACGGGCAGGACCGCGCCGTCGGTGTCGGTGTCGGGTGCCAGCGGCAACCGCGCCAGCAGGCAGCGCGGCCGGGTATGTTTCAGCGTCGCGAATTTCGTCAGATCGATGCGGTTGTCGCCCCCGCCGCCGATCTTCGGCCGGGTGCGGGCATGCGACCCGAGCACCCAGAGCCAGCCATTCTCCTCAGCCAGCCCCTCGATATCCGCCTCGCCCGACGCATCGAGGTCGAGGATCGCATCGAGCGGGAAGCGGCGATGCCGTCCCCAGTCGCCATCGCCATCCCCGATCAGCCGTTCCAGCCGGACGCCTTCGTCGCTGCCGAGAAACATCGTCCGCCCGTGCCGCGCCGCCGCCGACAGGTCGAGCGCCGGATCGTCGGCCGTGCCGCGTTCGGCATCGAGGATCAAGCGTTCGGTGCCCGCCGGGGCGGTGGTGGCGGGCCATGGGGTCGTCGGGTCGGGCATAGGCGAAACCTTTCGCGGACGAACGGCATTGTTCCGATCGATCAGGCTAGGGGCGATCGCCCTGTCGCGAAAGGCCCTGCGGTCGGTCCCGGCGGCACCCATCGGCGGTCGCGACGTTTTGCCGGTATGATCCTGCCCGTCTTTCCTGCATGAGCTGAACCGATGACCGAACTCTGGAACCATATCGTCGCGGACTTTGCCAATATCGGCAGTCCGTCCGCGCTCGCCGCCTTCGGGCAGGTCGTACTGATCGACGTGATGCTCGCCGCCGACAATGCGATCGTCGTGGGAGCACTCGCCGCCGGCCTCCCCGCCGACATGCGGCGCAAGGTGATCCTGATCGGCGTTGGGGCCGCGCTGCTGCTGCGCGTCGCCTTCGCCCTCGTCGTGACGCAGCTGCTGCAGGTCACCGGTCTCGTCTTCGCCGGCGGGCTGCTGCTGGTGTGGGTCGCGTGGAAGATGTGGCGCGAACTGCGCGACCATGACGACACGCCGGGCGAGGACGGGACGCTGAAGGCCGCTGCCCCGCGCACCTTCGCCAGCGCCGCCTGGGCCGTTGCCGTCGCCGATGTCTCGATGAGCCTCGACAACGTGCTGGCCGTCGCCGGTGCGGCGCGCGACCATCCCGGCATCCTCGCCATCGGCCTGATCCTGTCGGTCGCGCTGATGGGGGTGGCTGCCAACGTGCTGGCGCGCGTGATCGAACGCTATCGCTGGGTCGCCTATATCGGCCTTGCCGTCATCGTCTATGTCGCGCTGAAAATGATCTATGAAGGGCTGACCGACCCGTCGCGCGGCATCCTCGCGCTGTTCGGCTGATCGGTCCGGAGCGGACCTGAACCATAAAGCTACCCCGTTCGTTACCGAAGCGATATCAAATACCTGGAGGGCCTGCTCTCCATCGCATCGGATTACCGGCGGGGACAGCGACATGGCACGACTTTACAGGACAGGACCGGCAGCCGGGCAGGGCGGACGCGGTCGTTGACCGCGCCCCCGATCGCGATCTGCATCCCGGCGCGCGACGAGGCGGATCGGCTGCCCGACCTGTTCGCCGCGCTCGACCGGCTGATCGTGCCGCCGGGGATCGCGGTGACGTTGTGCCTGCTGCTCGACGGCGGCAGCGATGCCAGCATGGCGCCGATCGCCGCCTATCGCACGGCCGGCTGCCACCGCCTGGTCGTCGAGGTCGCCGATCGTGGGCCGCCCAATGCCGGGCGCGCGCGTGACCGGGCGATGCGCCTGGGGCTGGCGAGCGTGGGGCAGGGGGATGCGATCCTGCTGACCAGCGATGCCGACAGCCTGCCCGCGCCCGACTGGCTGGTGGCGATGACCGTGGCGCTCGACCAGGCCGACCTCGTCGTCGGCGACGTGGTCCGCAGCGGCCGCGGCGGCAATCGCGATCAGGACCGGATCGAGCGCCATTATGCCGGCCTCTATGCGCTACGCCGCCGCATCGATCCGGTCGCGTGGGAGGCGCCGGCCGTGCACCACCATGCCAGCGGCGCCAATATGGGGCTGCGCGCCGCGACCTATGTCGCGCTCGGCGGGTTCCTGCCGCTGGCGCGCGGCGAGGATGCGCGACTGGTCGACGATGCCGCGCGTGCGGGCATGCGGGTCCGGCGCGACGCGGCGAGCATCGTCCATACCTCCGACCGGCGGGTCGGGCGGGTGCAGGGCGGGCTGGCGACCAATTTGTGTGCGCTCGATCGCGACGGGCTGGGCGCGGTCAGCGTCGCGCATCCCGCCGACCAGCTGTGGCAATATCGGCAGCACGCGGTCGCGCGCCGTGCCTTTGCCAGCGGCGATTTTGCGGCGATGAGCGGAGTTATCGGGCTGGATACCGATCATCTGCTCGGCGTCGCGCGCGACTGTCCCAATGCCGAGGCGTTCGCGATGCGGGTGGTGCCGGTGCCGCCGGGCGGAATGCGCCACATCCCTTTCGTTGCCGCCGAAGCCGCGCTCGCGCTGCTCACCGCCAGCCCGGCGGCGGCGGCGGCGGCGGCATGAGCGGCCTGCGCGACCGGATCGCCGCGCTGACCGGCGAACTGGGCGATCCTGCCGACCCGATCGACGCGCCGGCACTGCTGACGCTGTTGCGGCTGCTCTACCGCGTCGGTCGCGAGGACCTGCCGCTCGGGCGGTTGTTCGAGGGGCATGTCGATGCCGCGCAGATCGTCGCCCGCTATGGCACTGCCGCGCAGCGCGACCGGCTGAGCGCGATCCTGCGCGACGGCGGGGCGCTGGGGGTGTGGAACGCCGACCTGCCGGGCGACGGGCTGCGGCTCGAGGGTGACATGCTCCATGGCGGCAAGAGCTTCGCCTCGGGCGCTGGCATCCTCAGCCATGCGCTGGTCAGCGTCGATGCGCCGGGCGGGCGGCAATTGCTGCTGCTCGACCTTGCGCGCGTGGCGCACAGCATCGATCGCAGCTTCTGGCGGGTGGTCGGCATGCAGCGATCGGAAACGCATATCGTGCGATGGGCGGAGTCACCGATCGCCCCCGACGACCGGATCGGGATGCCCGGCGACTATGTCCGCGAACCCTGGTTCAGCGGCGGCGCGCTGCGCTTCGCGGCGGTGCAGGCGGGCGGTATCGCCGCGATCGTCGACGGGGTGCGCGACCATCTGGTCAAGACCGGCCGCGCCGGCGATCCGCATCAGGCGGGGCGGCTGGCGCGGATGTACGGACTGGGCGAGGCGGCGGCGGGGGCGGTGCGGACGGCGGCGGCGACCTGGTTCACCGACGAGGCGGCGCGCTTGCCGAGCGTGTCAGCCGCCCGCGCCGCGGTCTATGCTGCGGGGGGCGAGGCGATCGCGGTTGCGCAGGAGGCGGTCGGCGTGGCGGCATTGTTTCACGACCATCCGCTGTCGACGACCATCACCGACCTCGCCATGTATCTGCGCCAGCCCGGCCCCGATGCGCAGCGGATGCTGGTCGGTGCGGCGGTCGCCAATGGCACGCTGACGGTAACCCTGTGATCGGGGCAAGGTCGCTGCTGATGGTTGCGCCGCATCCCGATGACGAGACGATCGGCGCGCATGCGCTGATCGCGCGGGCACGGCGGCGCGGGGTGGCGGTTCGCGTGCTGATCGTCAGCGACGGCGCGGGATCGCACCGCAGCAGCCCGACCTGGCCGCGCACGCGACTGGTACGCGAACGCCGGCGGGAGACGCGACGCGAGCTGCACCGCATCGGCGTGACCGCGGGTGCGATTGGTTTCCTCGACCTGCCCGACGGCGATGTCTCCGCTCATGGCGGTACGATCCGCCGCGCGATCGCACGGGCGCTGTCGATGCTGCCGGCACCGGTGCTGGCGCTGGCCCCGTCGCCGCGCGACGACCATCCCGATCACCGTGCGGTCGCCGCCGCCGCCCGGCCGCGCGGCGGGGTGCGTTGGCGCGCCTATCCGGTGTGGCCGGCGGGGCAGCGCCTGCCCGCCGCCCGCAGGGTGCCGCTGACGGCGCAGGAACGCCTCGCCAAGCGCCACGCCATCCGCCGCTACCGGACGCAGACCGGGTGGGTCACCGACGATCCGCACGGCTTCGCGCTAACCGCCGGACAGATCGCCGCGTTTAGCCGTCCCGCCGAAATCCTGGGCGCGATGCGGCGATGAGAGCAATCACCCTCGACGGGTTCGAGCGGACCTTCGCCGCCGATCCCGATCCGTGGCAGACCTTTTGCAACCGCGACGAGGCGGTGAAGCGCGGCGCCATCCTGCACGCGATCGGGGCGGGGCCATGGGGCCGTGTCCTCGAACTGGCGGCGGGCAACGGATCGAACAGCTTCGCCATCGCCCCCCGCGCCCTCCGCCTCGATGCGACCGAGGCGACCGGGACGGGGACGGCGTTGGTCGGAAAGGCGCTGGCCGGCAAGCCGCGCGCCCGTGCGATCCGCCTCGCGGTCCCCGCGAGATTGCCGCGCACGACCTATGACGTCGTGGTCGTGGCCGAGCTGCTCTATTACCTGACGCCCGATGCCATGCGGCGCACCGCGCGCGACGTGGCGGCGGCGCTGCGGCCCGGCGGCAGGCTGGTGCTCGCGCATCACCGCATCGACTTTCACGACTTCGCCCAGCATGCCGCACCGCTGCACGCCCGGTTTCTGCGCGCAACCGGTCGTGACTGGCGGGTGCGCCCCGTCCATCGCAACCGCCGCTGGGCGGTACTCGCCTGCACGCCGATCTAGCGCGAGCCGGACCCATTCCGGCCGCGATGGAACCAAGTCGGGCCGTGGGGCGGTTGCGCCGCTCGACAATAGTTTGTGAGAGCGTTCATGGGTATAGCATCGGCACTGGGTTTCGGCGGACGCAAGGTGCGCTATGCGATCGTGGGCTTGGGCGACATTGCGCAGGAGGCGCTGATGCCCGGCGTCGCGCATACCGGCAATTCGGAGATCACCGCGCTGGTATCGGGCGATCCCGAAAAGCTCGGCGCGCTGGGCGAACGCTATGGGGTCGCGGATCGCTATGGCTATGAGCAGTTCCCCGAATTGCTGCGTTCGGGCACGATCGACGCCATCTACCTCGCCACCCCGAACTGGCGCCATGCCGAATTCGCGGTCCCGGCGCTGGAGGCCGGCATCCACGTCCTGTGCGAAAAGCCGCTCGACGTCTCGGCGGAACAGGCGCGCGCGATCATCGCGGCGGCGGAGCGCGGCGGGGCGAAGGTGATGACCGCCTATCGACTGCATTTCGAACCGGCGACGCTCGATGCGATCCGGCGGATCCGGGCGGGTGAGCTGGGTGACCTGATCGCCTTCACCGCCTGTTTCACGCAGATGGTCGACCCGGCCAATCACCGCGCGACCAACGGCATCTGGGCCGGGCCGCTGTTCGACATGGGCGCCTATCCGATCAACGCCATCCGCTATCTGTTCGGCGCGGAGCCGCTTGAGGTCGTGTCGGCGATCGGCGTGCGGCATGCCGATGCCGGCTTCGGCGATCTCGACGATACGATCGCGGTAACGCTGCGTCTGCCGGGCGACCGCCTAGCCCAGTTCACGGTCAGCTATTATGCCAACAACGTCGACAGCCTAATCATCGCCGGCACCAAGGGGTCGATCGAGATGAACCCCGCCTTCGGCTTCGGGCAGGGACTGGAGCATCACCGCCAGATCGGCGAGGAGCGCACCCACAAGACGTACAAGGAAACCGACCAGTTCGGCGGCGAGCTGCGCTACTTCTCCGACTGCATCCTCCACGAGCGCGATCCCGAACCCGATGGTGAGGAGGGGCTGGCCGACCTGCTGGTGATCGAGGCGATCGTCGCCGCGCTCAAATCGGGCGGGCGGGTGCCGATCGAGCCGCTGGCACGGACCCGGCGGATCGATCCCGATGCGCAGGAGCAGACACTGCGCGCGGTATCGGCGCCCGATCCGGTCAATGCCGCCTCGCCGACCGGGGCCTGACGCTTCGATGGCGTCGCACCCCGATCCCGCCACGCCGCTCGCCGGTCACGTCGCGGTCGTCACCGGCGCCAGTTCGGGCATCGGTCTGGCGGTGGCCGAAGGGCTGGCGACCGCCGGCGCGGCGGTCGTCGTCAACTATCATTCGGACAACGCTTCGGCCGACACGCTGGTCGATCACATCCGCGCGGATGGTGGACGTGCGATCGCGGTTGGTGCCGACGTGTCGGATGAGGCCGAGGTCGCGCGGCTGTTCGATGCCGCCGCCGACGCCTTTGGCCGGATCGACATATTGATCGCCAATTCGGGACTGCAAAAGGATGGGGCGATCGCCGACATGACGCTCGACGACTGGAACACCGTCATCGGCGTCAACCTGACCGGCCAGTTCCTGTGCGCGCGCGAAGCGGTGCGCCGCTTCCGTGCGCAGCCTGCGGATCGCCGCCCGGCGCGCAGTGCCGGATCGATCGTGACGATGAGTTCGGTGCACGAGGTGATCCCGTGGGCGGGGCACATCAACTATGCCGCGTCGAAGGGCGGCAGCCGCATGTTCACCCGGTCGCTGGCGCAGGAGGTCGCCGCCGATCGCATCCGCGTCAACGCCATCGCCCCCGGCGCGATCCGCACCCCGATCAACCGCGAGGCGTGGGACAGCGACGAAGCGTTGGAGAAGCTGTTGCGGCTGATCCCCTATGGCCGGATCGGCGAGCCCGACGACGTCGCCCGCGCCGCGGTCTGGCTGGCGTCGGATGCGGCCGATTACGTCACCGGCACCACGTTGTTCGTCGATGGCGGCATGACGCTGTACCCCGAGTTTCGCGACAATGGTTGAGCCGCTCCGCGCGATCGGCGACCATGGCATCATCGGCGATCTGGAGACGGCGGCGCTGGTCGCGCGCGACGGCACGATCGATTATCTGTGCTGGCCCGCGCTCGACAGCCCGACGATCTTCGCCGAACTGCTCGATGCCGAACAGGGCGGGGCGTTCACCCTGCAACCCGAACTCGACGATCCGCAGCACCTGCAGCTCTACGTGCCCGACACCAACGTGCTGCTCACCCGCTGGATGGCGGAGGACGGCAGTGCCGAGGTCACCGACCTGATGCCGCTGGCCGAGGCGCGGACCCGCCCCGATTTCGACGCCCGCTGCCTGATCCGCCGAGTGCGAGTGACGCGCGGGACGGTGCGCTTCTCGGTGCGCTGTGCGCCGCGGTTCGACTATGCCCGAATCGTGCCGGCCGTGACGACGGAGGAGGGGGGCATCTGCTTCACCGGCGGGGAACAGACGCTGCGCCTGTTCGCATCGATCCCGCTGACCGCCGAGGACGGCGCCGCCACCGCCGATTTCACCCTATCTGCGGGCGAGGCGGCGTGGTTCGTGCTCGGCGACGATCTACGCGCATGCCCCAGCGACGACGCGATCGACTTCGTCACCGCCACCACGACCGATGCGTGGCGACGCTGGACGGCGCAGTCGACCTATCGGGGGCGTTGGCGCGAGGCGATGACCCGGTCGGTGCTGGCGCTGAAGCTGCTGACCTCCGCCCGGTACGGCTCGATCGCGGCGGCGGCGACCTTCGGCCTGCCCGAGGCGACCGGGGCGGGGCGCAACTGGGACTATCGTGCGACGTGGATCCGCGATGCGTCGTTCACCGTCTATGCCTTTCTTCGTCTCGGCTTCGTGGCAGAAGCGGAGCATTTCAATCGCTGGGCGGCGGCGCGGGTCATGGATGCCGGTCCTGACCATCCGATTCGCATCATGTACGCGATCGATGGTTCGGAGGCGGCGGACGAACACGAACTGCCGCATCTGGCGGGCTATGCCGGCAGCCGCCCGGTACGCATCGGCAATGCGGCGCATGCGCAGAGCCAGCTCGATATCTTCGGCGAACTCCTCGACAGCGTCTACCTCTCGAACAAATATGGCCGCGCGATCGACCATGAAGGCTGGCAGCATGTGTGCGGCATCGTCGACCATGTCATCGCCCATTGGCAGGAAGCCGATGCCGGCATCTGGGAGATGCGCGACGAACCACGCCATTTCCTGCATTCGCGGCTGATGTGCTGGGTGGCGCTCGACCGTGCGATCCGGCTGGCCAAGAAGCGCTCGCTGCCGGCACCACTCGTCCTATGGGCCGAATGTCGCGACGCGATCGTCGACGATGTCTGGACCAATTTCCGCCATCCCGAACATGGCTATTTCGTGCAGGAACGCGGCGGGCACGAGCTCGACGCCGCGCTGCTGATGATGCCGCTGGTCCGCTTCGTCTCTTCGACCGACCCGGTCTGGCTGAAGACCCTCGACGCGATCGGTAGTGAATTGCGCGACGACGGGCTGGTCTATCGCTACCGCAATGCCGACGGGCTGGAGGGGGGCGAGGGGGCTTTCACCACCTGCACCTTCTGGTATGCCGAATGCCTCGCGCGCGCCGGGCGAATGGACGAGGCGCAGATGATCCTCGCCAAGGGCATGGCCTATGCCAATGGGCTCGGCCTGTTTTCGGAAGAAGTCGACCAGCGCGGCCTGCCGCTCGGCAATTTTCCGCAGGCGCTGACCCATCTCGCATTCATCAGCGCCGCCTTCTTCATCGATCGCCGGCTCGACCCGTCCTACCGCCCCCATTGGGAGCCGTGACGCCGGTTCGGCCGATCCGACCCAGCCCTACCGCGCCGGTGGCAGCCACGCCGGTTCGAACGTCGGCTCCCGCGGCTTGAGCGGTGCCAGATTGCGCAGCGCCGCGACGTCGCGCAGGTGAAAGCGATGTCCCTCGCGCGCGATCAGCCCGTCGTCTTCCAGCCCGCGGATCGTGCGGTTCACATGGACGGGGGTCAGGCCCAGCAGGTCGCCGATCGCCTCCTGCGTCAGCGGCAGGACGAACCGGTCCGCCTCGACCTCGCCGATCGCGCTCAGCCGCAGGTGCAGGTCGATCAGCAACCGGGCAAGCCGCTCGCGCGCCGATGCGTTGCCGGTCGTCGCCAGCGTATCCATCAGCGCCAGCCGCTCCATCTGCGTCGCGATGATGAACAGTGCGGCGAGGCGCGGCGCATCGACGAACAACTGCCCAAACCGTTCATAGGGGACGAATGCGGTGACGGCTTCGGTGATCGCAGTCAGCGTATCGGCAGCGCGCGGCAACACCATGCTCGGCGTGCCCAGCATGTCGCCGGGCAGATGGACCTTCTGGATCAGCCGATCGCCGCTGCGCAGTACGATCGACGAACTGACCCAGCCCCGGATATGGAGGTGGAAGCCGCGGATCGGCTCGCCCTCGCGCTGGAACGTCTCGCCCTTGCGGTGCACGATCTCGGCATCGCCCAGCGTCGACAGCGTCGTCTCCTCGAATGGCGTCAGGTCGGCAAAGGCCCTGTACCGATGCAGGGGATAGCCCAAACCCGTTCTCCCGTTCGCTCCCGCCGTTTCACGCGATTACCGCGTACCGCGTCAACCGCCCTTGATACTGATACAGATCAAGCGGCACCGCCGATTTGACGATGTACGTTCGCGGTGTTTAGGAAATCGCAACCCGATCCTGCGATAAGAGTCAGGAATCGTGCCAGTATCGCCGCAGTCGGAACCTTTGATGATGCGTCCAGTCCCTTCGTCCGGTCCGCGCCGCGCTCTGTGCCGCTTCGCACCGCTGTTCCTGCTCGCGCTTCTGCCCGGTTGCGGCGGAGGCAGCACGCCCAGCAGCGGGACGATCGTCACCCCGACCCTTACGCCTGCGCCTTCGCCGACCCCGACACCGACCCCCACCCCCACACCGTCGCCCGTCGCTACCGCGAACGAGCCGGCGACCGGTGCCGATTTCACGACCTCGGTCGCGCAACTCTATGCCGCCGCGCCCAACATCGCCGCCTGCCAGGCGGGACAGTTGAAGCCGGCGGTGGGCGCGCGGGTGCTGGCGGTGCTCAACGACATCCGCGCGCGTCACGGCCTGCCTGCGGTCACCTATGCGATGGCCGACGAAGCGGCATCGATGCAGTCGGCGCTGATGATGGCCGCGAACGGTCAGTTGAGCCACACGCCGCCCACCGACTGGAAATGCTATACCGGCGCGGGCGCGACTGCCGCCGGGCAGAGCAACATCTATCTCGGCTATGGCTCGGGGCTGCGCTATTCGCAGGATGCCGACATCATGATCGGCTATCTGACCGATGTCGACAATCTGATCGCGAACAATATCGGCCATCGCCGCTGGCTGCTCTATCCGTTCCTGTCCAGCGTCGCCTATGGCCGGGTGGCGGGTGCGGAAGCGACCCGGGGGCGGGTCGACGGTTCGTCGATCAAGGTCATCAATACGACCCAGAACACCGCCGGCCCGCTGCCCGACTTCGTCGCCTATCCCTATCAGGACTATCCAGCGCGCTATTACGCGACGGGGGCGTTGCTGTCGTTCAGCGTCATCGCCGACAAGACCCGCAATTTCGGCGCGAATGCGCAGGTCCGCTTCGCCAATGCGACCATTACCGTCCGGCCGCGCGACGGGGCGGCGCTGACGGTCGGCAACATCGCCTATGACAATGACGGATACGGCCTGTCGAACAACCTGCAATGGAGCGTGGCGGGGCTGGCGGCGAACACAACCTACGACGTGACGATCGGCAACGTCGTCGTGGCGGGGGTGCCCAAGACCTATAGCTATTATTTCCGCCTGACGCCCTGAACCTTGCCCGCGGCCTTGGCGTGGCGGATGATCGGCCGGCCATGTCGGAACCCAGATCTCCGCTGCTAAAGGACCTGCTCGGGCCGGATGCGATCGCGACCATCGCCGATGCCGGGGTCGCCGCCTCGCCGCGGTTCGACCGCGCCGCCTTCGTCGCGGCGGCGCTGGCGGGTCTCGACACGCTGTCGGTGATGCAGCGGGTGCGTCATATCGCCGATGCGCTGCACCCTGCGCTGCCGGCCGCGTATCCCGCGGCGCTCAATATCCTGCGGGCGATGGCGCCGCGCCTGACCCATGCGTTTCAGGCGATGGCGATCACCGAATATGTCCCGCGCCACGGCCTGTCCGACGTCGACCGGTCGCTGGCGGCGCTGGCCGATCTGACCCGGTTCGGCAGCGCCGAATTCGCGATCCGCCCGTTCCTGGCGCAGGATGTCGTGGGCACGCTGCGCACGATGCGGCAGTGGAGCCACCACGAGAACGAACATGTCCGCCGCCTAGCCAGCGAAGGCAGCCGACCGCGGCTGCCATGGGGCAGCCGCATCGCCGCCTTCCGGCAGGACCCGACGCTTGCCGCGCCGATCCTCGATACGCTGCGTGCCGATCCCAGCGTCTATGTCCGCAAATCGGTCGCCAACCATCTGAACGATATCGGCAAGGACCGGCCCGACTGGCTGGTCGCCCACCTGTCCAACTGGTCCGATGCAGACCCGCGCACGGCGTGGATTATCCGCCACGCGCTGCGCTCACTGGTGAAGCAGGGCGATCCTGCCGCCCTCACGCTGCTCGGCGCCAGTCACGAGGCGGAGTTGGTGGTGGATGGCTTTACGATCGCGCCAGCAGCGGTCACGTTGGGCGAAGCGATCACCCTCGACGTGCGGCTCCGCTCGACCGCGTCGGTCGACCAGCGTGTGGTGGTCGACTATCGACTCCATTATGTCCGCCCCCATGGCAGGCGCGCGGCCAAGGTGTTCAAGCTGAAGACCTTCGACCTCGTCGCAGGCGCGACGGCGACGCTGACGACCAGGCAGACGATCCGCAATTTCAGCACACGCCGCCATCACGCCGGAGATCACGTCGTCGAACTGCTCGTCAACGGCAAGGTCCGCGCCACGGCGGCGTTCGCGCTACGGGCGCTGTCGGTCCCGCCGGCGGCGTGACCCGTCGGCGATGACCGTCAGAAGCCGGGCACCCGAACCCGCACCCCGAGGAAGTAGAAGCGTCCATACGGACTGACCGGGTAGGCGGACAGGTTTCGGTAGGGATCGACATTGGTGAGGTTGTTGACGCCGCCATAGAAGGAGAAGCGGTCGGTCGCGTCGAGATTGAACGCGATATCGTGCACGAACGCCTCCTTGGCCAGCCCGCGCGGACCGGCGATGGTCATCGGATCGACGCCGTCGCGGATCTCGACCCCGGCGATATATTGCGCATCGATATATTGCAGCCGGTAGCTGAGCGACACCGGCCCGCGGCTCACGCTGACCGAACCGGCGCCGGAGAATTCCGGCCGGCCCTGCTCGCGAAGTTCGGGATCCAGCGCGGACGGGTCGCCCGGATCGAAGAACCGGTCGACCTTCTGCGTCCAGTTGCCCGTCGCGCGCAGGTTGAAGCGGGTGTCGCCAATCGAGAAGCGATAGGCGATGCTGGCATCGACCCCGGCCGTTTCCAGTCGGCCATAGTTCAGCTGCGTCTGGCGCAGGAAGTTGAGGCCGAGGAAGGTCGCCGACGCCGCATTGCGGTTGCGGGTGAACAGCGCGCAATACTGGTTGTCGAGCGTCGCGCTGTCATAGCAGCTGTCGACGATATCCTGCGCGCTGACGGCGGCGATCGCGTCCTTGATGGTGATGTTGTAATAGTCGGCGGTGAGCGTCAGTCCCGGCACGAAGCGCGGTTCGACGACGACGCCGGCGGTATAGGTGTCGGCGGTTTCCTCCGACAGCCCAGGATTGCCACCGGTGGTGCCCGAGAAGCGAGCGGTCAGCGGATCTTCGAAACCGGCGGGCAGGCCGTCGGCGATGCAGTTGGCCTGTCGCCGAGCCGGATCGGCTGCGCTCGAGATATTGGCCACGTCGCACGGATCGGCGGGCCGGAAGACCGTGCCCTATCGCCAAGGATCCTGTGACCCTGCGCGGCTACCGGGTGATGGCCCATGTCCTCGGAACGCCGACCGGCAACGACCGGATGCTGTATGAGGAGAAGGACGATACCTTCCAGATGTCGATCGCCCGGACGACCGACGATCGCTATGTCTGCATCACCGTCCAGAGCACGGTCAGCGACGAACAACGTTGCGCCCCGGTCGAGGCGCCAAATGCGTTCACTGTCCTCGCGCCACGCGCGCGCGAGTTCCGCTATGGCGCGGATCATCTGAACGGGCGCTGGATCATCCGGACGAACCGGAACGCCAGGAATTACAAGCTGGCCGTGCTGCCCGACCGGGATGTGCCGCGCGGCGTCGCCGCGTGGCGCGACCTGGTGCCGGCTAGCGAAACGGTCTTTATCGAAGACTTCAAGCCATTTGCCGGCTTCGTCGCGATCGACCAGCGGGCAGGGGGCAACCGCATGATTCGCCTGCTGACCGATGCCGGCCGCTCGATCCCGGTCGTCGCCGATGAACCCGCCTATCGCATGGGGCTGTCGACGAACGAAGAGCCCGACACGCCGTGGGTCCGCTATAGCTACAGCTCGCTGGTGACGCCGAGGACGACGTTCGAGATCAACGCCGTGACCGGTGAGCGCAGGACGCTGAAGGTCACGCCGGTGCCGGGCTATGATCCGGCCAACTATGTCACCGAACGGGCATGGGCGCCGGCCCGCGACGGGACGCGCATCCCGGTGTCGCTGGTCTATCGCAAGGGCGTGAAGCGCGACGGCACGGCGCCACTGTTCCAATATGCCTATGGCAGCTATGGCTATTCGACCGATCCCTCGGTCGATCCGGGCCAGATCGGGCTGCTCGATCGCGGGGTGGTTTATGCCATCGCCCATATCCGCGGCGGGCAGGAAATGGGGCGGCGCTGGTATGACGACGGCCATCTGCTCAACAAGAAGAACAGCTTCACCGATTTCATCGACGTGACTCGATATCTGGTCGCGCAGAGATATGCGGCGCCGGGGCGGGTCGCCGCGATGGGCGGCAGCGCCGGCGGCCTGCTGATGGGGGCGGTCGCGAACATGGCGCCGCAGGATTACCGGGTGATGATCGCGCAGGTGCCCTTCGTCGACGTCGTCACGACGATGCTCGACGCGTCGATTCCGCTCACGACCTTCGAATATGACGAATGGGGCAACCCGGCGAACAAGCGCTATTACGACTATATGCTCAGCTACTCGCCCTATGACAATGTGACGGCAAAAGCGTATCCGGCGCTGTATGTCGGCACCGGCCTTTGGGATAGCCAGGTGCAATATTACGAACCCGCCAAATGGGTCGCCAAGCTGCGCGCGACGAAGACCGACAGCAACCCGCTGTTATTCCGTACCAATATGGAGGCGGGACACGGCGGCAAATCGGGTCGGTTCGAGCGCCTGCGCCAGAATGCCGAATGGCAGGCGTTCATGCTGGCCGAGCTCGGCGTTGTGAATTAGGAGTGTCGGGCCGGCGGGGCTGGCTTCCGGTACCGGCTCCGGAGAACCCGCCGTTCAGAAGGCAGCGCCGGTCGAGAGACCGGAACGGGTCGCGTAGCGCATGCAACGCTTGGCATTTGCGAGTGAGCGAGCATCAAGTTGCATCGGATAAGGTTCTGTTCACACGCCACCGGTTTCGCGCTGCGGCGCAGTGGCTTCCGGGGGGCAGTGATCGCCGACGGCACACTGGCGCTGCATCACCATTGGTGGTGAGAGGATTTGACGGCACGAACATGAGGATAAGCGGGCAGGGCGCTGTCGGAATGAGGTTGGGGTGCTACCGACGGCGGGTAGTTGGATGAACGTTTCTGTTCAGACGATGACACCGTTCGCTCTTCGCCTCCGTCTAGATGATCGGAGTAATGCCGGAACGGCTTCGTTGAAGTGTTGATCTGGCGACGATGCTGGTTCTGGCTGCAGAAACAAAGAAAGCCTCGAACGCTGCAACGTTCGAGGGTGAACAATTTAAGTTGGTTGCGGGGACAGGATTTGAACCTGTGACCTTCAGGTTATGAGCCTGACGAGCTACCGGGCTGCTCCACCCCGCG
>NZ_JBQCMO010000010.1:0-95593 GCF_051965015.1 Sphingomonas sp. SAFR-052
TACCGCGGGACAGATTGCGGGTATCGTCTGCCTTGGAAACGACGGACATCCGCGATAGCGACGGACGGTACGTCCGCCATTCCTAGGGTTACGACAAATCGTGTTAGTACTCGTATTCCAAGCCACTGACCGCCGGAAACGAGTATGCCATCAAGACGAAGTCGAGAATAAATATTGGCATAACTGCGATAGTAAGGCTGGGCATCCAATCGCCCCCCGCGGCGTACAGAGCTCCGCAATGGAGTGTCGAGAACCCAGCGAGGGTAAGCCAATATCGGGGCTCGTTCACACCTTCTCCATATTGGTAACCGGTGCTCGCTATAACCACCGCAGATAGGGCGGATAGAAACGCTACATTCTGGCTTGTTCCGGCGAGAAGCAGGAAGCCGCCCACGACGATCATCAGCGGGATCATCCACACCACATTTCGTCTTCGCACTGTGCGAACTTGGCGTGGTCGCGAGCACATTATAGCAGATACCGCCCAGAAAAAGATTGTAGTATTACCGGTAGATAGCCTTGCGACCGTGCGCAAGTTGCTGCGGGTACGGAACGGGTATCGTTCTTTCTAGGTCTTGAGATGCCGATGCCTGTTGCGGCTTCGCCAGGCGCAGCGGCGGACGGGTCGTCCGCCTCCACCTGTCATGTAACGGGGGAAAGCAGTTCGTTGCGCAGCATCCGGTACCTAAGGTGAAATGCTGCTAGTCGCGCTTAGAGGTACATTTCAATGAGAGGTTGGCGACAAACTTATCGAAGAGTGCCACTTCGTCTGCTCTTGGCTTCTCGCGCGCGACGGCGGTCACGTACAATGGTGCCCTCGGAGAATACGTGACGATGAAGTTCAGGCGCTCATTCGTAAGAATTGTTGCAAAAGCGTTGGAACGGGCTCGAAAACCATACTGGGCGGCGAACTCCGTTGCTTGTTTGACTACTCGCGAACTGGTTGGCGCATTTAGATCGCACGAAAGGTTGCGAAACGGAGATACGTTTACAATGACGTCGTCATTGAGTCCTGAACAGCAGGATAAACTCAGCAACATTGGAAGTAGCGCTCTCAGCATGATGCCATACTACGTAATCACCCGAATGTCGGCAATGTGGCTTTAGCATGCCGAAATGGGGTATCTTGTGGGTATGGACCGTCCTTTCGATCATAGGGACGGCAGATTTCTCCTGTCATCGACCGCTAGCGGCGGAGCGCATGTCCGCCGTTCCCACCGCCTAGGGCTTTTCACTGCCAAACTGACCGCTGCGCGTCACCGGAATAGCCGCCCCCTCGGCGATACCAGTCGTGCAAAATCAACAGATTCCGCTTATGTTCGCGCTGGGGATACCGGGGTGAATATGGATGTTGGTGATCGACTGACGGCCGAGATGGTGAGCCGTGCGCAACTCGCGCTGCACTTTATCGAGCGGTACTGGGATCGACACAGCACGTCGCCGAGCTATGGCGAGATTGCTGCCGGGATCGGTGTCGATCGATATCGAGCGCGCGACGCCGTGCGGGCGCTCGAACGGACTGGGCGTGTCCTGCGAAAGCGGGGAAAGGCGCGCGGCATCGTGTTGCCGACCCGGCGCGAAGCGGTGCTGAACGAACTGCGCCGCGAAGGCTGGCACATCAACGACGAAACCCTAGAGCTCTTCTCGCCCACATATACGCCACTGTCCGTCCCGGCCGCGCTCGATCACATCAGTGCCGTAGAGGGATGGGGGAATAACGGTGCGGATCGAGACAGCGGCGGAAGCAAAGGTGATGCGGGCGATCGTTGATCGCGAGCATCGCACAGCCATGGCGGAACGCCGCGCGGCGCGTGAAGCGCACGCCGGCGCAAATGCGGCGGCGGCGCGGCCACGGGTAGGGTGGTCGACGAAAGCGCCACCGCGCCGGAAGCCCAGCGATATCGATCGCGCGATCGCCGCGCGTGCCGAGGAGCATCGTCTCAATTGGGCGCGCCGTCATCCTGATGCTGCCAAGGCCGAACGGGCGTTTCGCAAGGGCCGGGCCGAGATGACCGACCGGTGGGACCACAAGCGTGAAGGCACAGTCGAGACCCACGAACGCGCGAGCCGCACCCATCAAGGCGCGCTGGCCCGCCTCTGGCAGAGCGGCGCCATCACTGCCGACCAACTAGCGGCGGCGGTCGAGATCGCGATGGTCGCCGAGCGGATCGGCGCCGACGTCGCTGTCCGCACCGCCAGTCTTGAAACGCGGATCAGCTCCGGGCGGCATGGCGACGGTGCGTTCTATGAGGCGTTGAGCCGCGTCCGGCACGAGGTGGCCTATACCCGGTGGCGCGCGGGGATTGACGGGCCGATCGGCGCGGTGCTCGACATGGTGGTTGGGGAAACGGTCGGCTTCACTGTCGTCGCAAAGCGGTACCGCATGCACAACCGCCGGGCGAAGAAGCTGCTGATCGACGCCTTGGACCTTTGGCCGCGCATCCTCGGGCAGGTCTGCAAAGAGATCGATCGGGCTGCGGTCGACCAGGCGCATGCAACCATTGCGTAGCTTCGCACATTTTCGCCACTCCCCGAACGGCCATAATTCGGCCAAATCCGACGCAGCGACACTTGCGTCCTTCGCCCGTCAGCCTCCCCCCCTTGGGCTGACGGGCGTTGTCGTTTTCGGGAGGTAGCGATGCCCCAGAGCACCCCGCTCCTCGACGCACTCGAGCGTCTCACCGACGAGATGGACCTCCTCATCGCCCGCGGTCGTGCCAGCATCCCCAGCCATCGGTTGGTGGAAGAGCTGGCTGACGAGGCGCGTGGAATTGCCCGCCGGCTCGATGAAGCCGCGCGGGGCGGGTGTCGCCCCCTTTCCAATCCGCCGGTCTACGTCAGCCCGGACAGGACCAAGGCAGGCTGGTGAGCACTATGCAACGGGTCGATATCGTGAAGCTTCAGGCAGCGGCAGCGGGCAAGGCCGATGAGGTTGTGCCGGTCACGCGCGGCCTGCTGGACATCATCGCCCGCGAGCTTGCCACGCTGCGCCATACGGTGGCAGCGCAGCCGGGCGCGGCATCGTGACGGACCAGCGTCACCCCGGCGCGATCGACGTCAACGGCGAACTGTACCTGCGGGACGCGAAGGGCAACCTCGTGCCCCTCACTGCGGTGAAGCCGGTCGACCTGCTGGTCGACGAGCTGGTGCGTAGCATCATCCAGCGTGCGCAGGTCATGTCCGATGCGCTCGCGCAATTCCGCGTCGATACGTTCGAACAGATCCGTTCGCTTCAGGAACTGCTCGACCAACAGTATGGCGCGACGGTCGGCGGCAAGAAGGGCAACATGACCCTGTCGACGTTCGACGGATGCCAGCAGGTCAAGGTGCAGGTCGCCGACTTGTTCGACTTCGGCCCTGAGCTGCTGTCTGCCAAGGCGATCATCGACGAATGCCTGAAGGAATGGGCGGGCGGCAGCCCGGCCGAGCTGCGGGCGATCGTCAACAGTGCCTTCTCGGTCGAGAAAGAAGGCCAGATCAACCGGGCTGGCCTGCTGATGCTGCTGCGCGTCCACAGCGACGATCCGCGCTGGAACCGCGCGATGGATGCCATCCGCGACTCCATGCGCACGATCGGCTCGCGCGAGTACATGCGTTGCTATCGTCGCCCGGCCCATGACGGCAAATGGCAGGGCATCACGCTCGACGTCGCTTCGGCCTGACGATGCCGGTGCAACCGCCGCGCTTCGGCCGGCAGGCGCCCCAGAAGGCCCATCGTGGCACCTACCAGCACAAGCGCCTGCGCGGCCGTGCTGGCGTCCGCCTGCGCGAGCTGGTGCGCCGCGAGGAGCCGCTCTGTCGCAAGTGCCTTGAGAACGGCGTGACCCGTGCGACCGAAGAGATCGACCACATCCGCCCGCTCAGCGCTGGCGGATCGAATGCCCGGTCGAACCTGCAAGGTCTCTGCATCCCCTGCCACAAGGCCAAGTCCGACAGCGAGCAACCGAACGGCAGGCCGGGGGGGTGGGTCAATCCCTCCAGGACGGCCCGAGCGGACACCGCACCGTCGCCAGATTTTTGAATAGGCCTATTCAAACCCCTTTTTGTGCGAGGTTTTCATGAGCCGTGGTGGTGCCCGCCCCGGCTCGGGGCCAAAGCGAAAATCGCCGATCATCTCGATGACCGCGAACGAGCGGGCGCTGGTGCCGGCGTCGCCCGGCGCCGCGATCAAGATGTTGCCGCCGCTCCATCTGGGCGAGCTGGCGCAACTGATTTTCGGCGAGATCGTCGATCAGCTCGAGCGCGATGGGCGCGCCGATGTTCGCTACGTCCAGCACGTCGCGCTGCTGGCGATGCGGCTAGAACAGGTCCAGCGCTGGCAGGCGGTACTGGAGACGACCGGCGACACCGCCACCAGTCGGTCGATCCGGAAGGTGGATGGCGAAACCGTGGTGACGGAGATGATCCGCGCCCGTCCCGAGGTCACGATGCTGTCGGACGCGATGCGGCAGGCGCAGTCGCTGATCGGCGAGCTGATGCTCAATCCCATGGCGGCGCTGAAGATCGCCAGCGGCAAGGATAATCTGCCGGGCGAATTCGACGACTTCTAGGCGTGGTTCGTGCGCCGGGCGCGCCGGCGCGGGACTATCCCGCGATCGCGCGTAAGTATGCCGCCGACGTCGTTTCAGGCACGATCCCGGCCGGCAAGTCGATCCGGCTGCAATGCCAGCGGTTCCTCGACGAGCTGAAGCTCGCTGAAGGCGTCGTCTTCCCTTACCGGTTCGACGACGATCGCGCTGCCCGGCCATGCCGGTTCATCGAGAAACTGCCGCATACGAAGGGGGAATGGGCGCGGCAGAAGAAGCGGTTGGTCCTCGAGCCGTGGCAGATCTGGAACATCTGCGTCGTCTTCGGTTGGCTCCACCGCGACGGACCGCAGAAGGATACCCGGCGATTTCGGCGCTGGGTGCTGGTGGTACCGCGCAAGAACGGCAAATCGGCGATCGCCGCCGGCATCGGCCTGTACATGCTGTGCGCGGACGGGGAGTTCGGCGCCGAGGTCTATTCGGGGGCGACCAACGAAAAACAGGCATGGGAGGTTTTCCGCCCCTCGCGCCTGATCGTCGACCGCTTCAAGCCGCTGCGCGACCGGTTCCGCATCCAGCTGCTCGCGAAAACGCTGCTGCGGCCGGACGATGGATCGAAGTTCGAGACGATCGTCGGCGATCCGGGCGACGGCCAGTCGCCAAGCTGCTCGATCCACGACGAGTATCACGAACACGTCGACGACGGACAGGTCGACACGATGATCACCGGCATGGGCGCGCGGACGCAGCCTCTGCAGCTGCTCATCACCACCGCCGGCGAAAACCTTGCCGGGCCTTGCTATGCGCTGATTCTTGAACAGCGCGAACGGCTCGCCGGCATTGGTCACAACGGCGGCCCGCCGATCGAGGACGACACCTTCTTCGCCGAATATGCGGCCGACGAGGGGGACGACTGGAAGGCGGAAGCCACGCTCCACAAGGCCAATCCCAATATCGGGATTTCGGTCAGTCTCGAGTTCCTGCTGGCCCGCCAGCGTGACGCGATCGCCACCCCGCGCAAGCGGGGTATCTTCAAGACCAAGCACCTCAACCTGTGGGTCGCGGCGAAGGCCGCCTTCTTCGATATCGAGGCGTGGCGACGGTGCGCCCACCCGGACCTGCCGAAGCGTTTCGCCGACGCGATCGAGCAGTTCCGCGGCCGGCGCTGCATCATCAGCCTCGATCTGGCGTCGAAGATCGACATTGCCGCGATCGAGTATCTGTTTCCGCCGATCGGCGACCGGCCGACGAAGGAAGATCCGTTTATCTGTCGCCGATCACCCTGCCAGTCATCCCGCCGAAGCAGTTCGGCATCAACTGTGCCGGCGCCGAGTTCGACACGAAGAACCTGCCCGGCGCGATCGGCACGAATTACGCCTATCCCAGCCAGACCGAGATGAACTGGTACTGGGCTAACAAGCTCAGGATCATGCGCGTACCGGTGAAGTGGGAGCGCCTTCAGCTGGAGCTGTTTGGGCCGCTCGCCGGCGCGAATGATGACATGACGCGGCTCGACAACGTCATCAACCATTTCGAGAAATTGGGCGGCACCGTCATCCTCGACGTCCATAATTACGGAGGCAACAAGGCGGGCGGCAAGATCGCGTTCGACAACCCGATCGTCTCGACGGCAGCGTTCGTCGATCTCTGGGTCAAGCTCGCCGCCCGGTATGCCAACCGTGCCGTTTGGTTCGACCTGATGAACGAGCCGGAGGGTGATCGGCAGGGGGCGATCCGGGTCGCCGCGTACATGCAGTGCGTGGTCAATGCGATCCGGGCGCGCACGGACGCGCTGAACATGATCCTCGTCGAAGGGCAGCGTTATTCCAGCGCGCAATTCTGGGTCCGCGAGGGGCAGGCCGCCGCGCTGGAAACGTTCTACGATCCGGCCGATAACTTCTGCTTCTCGCCGCACAGCTATGTCGATGGCGATGCTTCGGGCACATCGGCTGTCTGTGTGTCCGGGTCGGCGCGACTGACCGCGATTACCAAATGGGCGGCCGAGCGCGGCTTCAAGCTCTGGCTGGGCGAGATCGCCGGCGGCGACCATCTGATCCCGCTGCAGGAAAACTGCCTCGGCATCATGACCCAAGCCTATACCTACATCCGAGATCAGTCGCCTTGGCTGGGGGTCTCGGTCTGGGGAGGCGGCCGGCGCTGGCCCCTCAAGTATGAATTTCGGTTCGACCCGGCGAACTACGTGGATGCGCCGAACACCGGCTGTTTCAAAGCCGTGCAGCCGTTTCTGCCGGCCTGACCCGAAAGGACCGACATGACCGACACGACGCCGCCGGCGCCGCCGCGGTGGCTGGCGTGGATGCCTGCTGTTGCCGCCTGCTCGACTATCTTCGGCGGGCTCGCCGCCGGCGGAAGCCTGATCGCAGACGTACGCCAGAACAAGGTGACGGCCGAGCTTCAGGCGCGCGATATCCGCGAAATGCGCGAACGGCTCGCTCGCGTCGAGGTGCGGCAGGAAATGCAAGACCGAGGAGCGAGGCCATGATGATCGACCTTGGCATCGTCCTGCTGCTGATCGGCGGCGTCATGCCGATCGCGCAGGCGATCGCCGACACCATTCGCGGCTGACGCCGCCCTTTCCAAAGGAAATCGGAATGCTGAAAACGCTCCTCGATCGGGGGCGCGTCCTCGCACACGCCTATTCCGTCCAGCTCGCCGCGATCGGCGCGATCTTCTCAGCGCTGGCGGCGATCGACCCCGTCGCCCTGCAGACGTCGTGGCAAACGATGCCGACCGAGCTGCGCGCGCTGATCCCGGCGAATGTCGCGACGTGGATCTCGACCGCACTGTTCGTGCTCGTCATGCTGGTCCGCGCGGTACCGCAGCCGGCGGTCGTCCAGCGGCTCGGCCTGATCGGCGATGCGCCGCTGCCGGCGTGGATCCGCGTAGCCCGCGCGACGGTCAATCGCGCGATCGACGGCATCGTGATCCATTGTCTGGCGACGCCTGAAGGTCGCCACGTCGACGTCGCCACGGTCCGCAACTGGCACGTCCGCAACAATGGCTGGGCCGATATCGGGTATCACTTCCTGATCTGGGTCGACGGCACGATCGAAGTCGGCCGCCCGCTTGCCAAGGCCGGTGCGCACGTCGCGGGCTACAACGCCCGGACGATCGGCGTCTGCTATGTCGGCGGTTGCGCGGCCGACGGCGTGACGCCGAAGGACACCCGTACGCCCGCGCAGAAGGCGGCGCTGGTCCATCTGCTGACCGAGCTGCGCGCGAAGTATCCGAACGCGTCGATCAAGGGCCACCGCGACTATTCGCCCGATCGCAACCGGAACGGTTCGATCGAGGCGAACGAGTGGATCAAGGCGTGCCCGAGCTTCGACGCCGGCCGCGAATATGCGGGGCTCGTCTGATGCGCCGCGCCGCGATCGCGCTGGTGGTGGCGGTTGCCGCCGCCTCGCAGTCTGCATGTGTCGGCCTGCCAGCGCCATCGGCCGACACCATCGAGCGCATCCAGTCGCGCTTCGACCGGGCGCGTCCCTATGCCGAGCTGGCCCTGCCGCACCTGTCGCCTGCCCGGGCGGACCGCGTGCGGCTTGCGCTCGCCCTTGTCGAGCGTGCGCTTACGGCCGCGCGGACCGCGACCACGCTGATCGAGCAGCAGCGCGCCCTCAAGGCGGCCGAGACCGCCCTGTCGATCGTGCCGGCGCCCGTCGCCCGCTGATCGCCCACAACCAAAGGACCGAACCATGGCCGATCGTTTCCCCGGCATTGCCGACACCCTCATCAGCCCCGGCACGCGCGCGACGCCGGTGGTTCCCAGCGACACGGTCGATCTGCCGAACATCGGCAAGGCGCTGTATGTCGGCACCGGCGGCACGATCGTCATGATCGGCACCGGCGGGTCAACGCCGCGGACGTGGCTGAATGTGCCCGATGGCGCGATGATCCCGTTCCGCGCTTCGCGGATCTTCGCCACCGGCACGACCGCCACCGACATGCTGGTGATCGACTGATGCCGGGCCTTGGTATCTCGCTCGGCATCAGTGCCGGCGGTGGCGGCGGCGGCGGTGGTGGCATCGCTAATCCTGCCTCCGTCGATGCTGCGAAGACCGGTGCGGTCGCGCAGCTGCGGTCGTCGCTTAAGGGCGCACTGACGTGGTCGAAGCTGTCCGGTGCGTCGACGATCGCGATCTCGGCCGCCGGCGTCCTGTCCTTGTCCGGCGCTCTCGGCGCCGGCGGCAGCGCGAGCGCGGTCGTTCGGGTTCAGAACACGACCAACGATGCTGTCGAACGGTCGATCACGATCCGCGCGGCTGCCGTGACGCCGGCACCGGCACCGGCACCGACGCCTAGCGGCGCGCAGGAATGGCTCGCTGGCGATCAGCTCTCGTGGCCTACCGATCTCTCGGCCGCGACGACTGCTGACAACACCTGCATGGTGACGGCGATCGTGATGGAGGGGCATCCGTGGGTCTCAACCGGCCCGAGCTTCTGCTTTCACAACTATTATCGGTCGAGTTCGACGGCGGCCGAGAACGTCAGCCCGAGCAGCTACAGCTACGAGAACGTTTACATCGAGCTGCCTGACGGGACGCGCAAGCAGGTCTTCTTCGGCGGCAGCCCCTCGCTGTCGTTCACCGGCGGGACCGGAAAGTTCGCTTGGAATGACGTCGACCCGTCGATCGTCATCCCTGCCAACACCAGCTACCGCGTCGTCTATTCGATTTCCGCTCCGGTCGGTTCGCAGCTTCTCGCCAAGGGCAAGCCGGTGGTGCCTGCCTCGCAGCACTCGACGCCGCAGGGCGGCGACGTGTTTGCGACAGGCTCGGCTAGCTTCGCGGATAGCGTCGCCTCGGGAAACCTCCCCGCGACGCTGCCTCCGGGCACCTTCATAATGGGTGCACCCTGCCTCGCGACCCTGACCGGCGTGAACGATGGGCGGGACGTTGCGCTCGTCACATGGGACAGCCTCGGCCGCTATCACATGATGTATGCCGGGTACGCGGCCGGCAACATGCGCGGAAACTTCGGGTACGGTTATGCCCTCGCGGACCCGACCAATGGGCGCATCCCCTATGGATGTCTCTCGGTCAGCTCGAGCGGGCCGTTAAACCTCAGCGCCTCGGGTTTCGCTGCGCGCAAGGCGATGCTCGCTGCGAAGGGCTACCCCTTCAACAAGATCCTCAACGGCATGGGCGGTAACTCGCTGCGGTCGGCGTGGAAGAGCGATTTCGACAATATGTGGGCCTTCCTGGGGACGCTCACCAACGGCAGCCCGAAGCCGATTGTGCAGGCTACCGTCCCGCCGCGCCCCGACATGACGACGTCCAGCGGCGGCACCACCCTTTCGGGTCAGACCGCGGAGGTGAATTCCCTTCGGGACGCGGTGAACGAATACATCCTGTCCCTTCCCAGCGGCATCAGCGCCTATTGGGATCTCAACCGTGTGACCGAAGAGGCCGCGGGCGTGAGGGGCAAGATGCCCGTTCCGGGGTTCACCACCACCTTGGCGGCGCCGGCGGCCGTCGGCGCCACAGTGATCGTCCTGAACGCCGCTCCGCAACCCGGCGACTTCCTCGCGGTCGGGGTGGGCCTGTCGTCGTGCGAGAACGTGTTCGTCACGACAGTAACCAGCAATGGCGACGGCACGTTCAACGTCGGTCTCCAGAATGCCGGCCAATACACCGGCGGCATCAAGACTGCGCGTGCTGCCGGAGTAACGGTAGGCGGACAGGCTTCGATCGACGGCACGCACTATTCGAAGCAGCAGATGGTCGGCGTGCTCGCGCCAGCGCTCGTTAGCATCAAGGTCAACGGGCGCCTTATCGGCAAGACCACGCCGGCGCCGACCGTCGCGCTTTCCGACGCGCAGTCGAAGCCGGAAGGCAACAGCGGCACGACCGCCTTCGCCTACGTCATTACCCGGTCGACCAGCGTCGGTGCGGTGAACGTCTCGTGGGCGCTGGGATATGGCACCGCCGACGCCAGCGACTTCGATGCGGGACAAGCGACGAGCGGTGTCGTGACGATCGCGGATGGCAGTACGACCGGGACGATCACGATTCTGGTGAAGGGCGATACGTCTCCCGAGGCCGACGAAGCCTTCTCCGTCTCGATCAGCACGCCATGGGGCTACATTACCGGCGCGGTCATGAGCGCCAGCGGGACGATCCTGAACGACGATACCTCGTCAGCCGCGCCCACAGTGCCGGCGACGAACCTGCGGTTGCGCTATCCCTTCTACGACACTTCGAAGCTGTACAAGGACAGTGGTCGTACGCAGCAGGTGGCGGCAGATGGAGACGCTATCCAGTCGGTCACCGACACCGGTAGTGCGGGTGATGCTCCCCTCAGCGGCAACGCCACGTACCGCGCGAACGCGGCGAACGGGAAGGGTGGTGCGCAATTCAACGGCACCTCCGACGCACTCGTCGCCGCTACCTCGGCGATCGCGGCGATCTTCTCGGGCACCGACGTCCCGTACACGGTCCACTGGCTGGAAAAGGTAACTGCGACCCCCACCGCAACCGCCGCGCCGTGGGCGGTTAGCGGCACCGGCTTCTCACGCTTCAGCGCAAGCACCTCGAACAACTATTCGCACGGGAAACGCAACAACTCGGGCTCCAGTCAGTCGGTGATTACCGACACCTCGCACAACCCGGCAATCGGTAGCGGCAACGTCTGGTCTGTCGTCCACAAGGGCGCGAGCGTCGATATCTGGAAGAATGGGGTGCTCGTTAAGAGTGGCACGATCGTCGCAGGCGCCACGTCGTTGGCACGCCTGATTCTCGGTTCGAGCATGGTGACTGGCTCGACAACGCTCGAGCGGTTCTGGCCCGGCATCATCCTCGACTTCCTCGTCTATACCGGCGTGCAGGCCGAGGCCGATATCCAGTCGGTCCATGCCTATGGTAAGAATTTCCTCGGCACCGCCTAAGCCGTCGCCGGGTCAGATCGGGACGACGAAACCGTTCTCGCCCGGTTCGCTACGGGGTTCCGATAGCCCCCAGACAGTCACGGCCGTCAGCGCGATCGCAGCGATCAATACGATCACCGCGTAAATCCACTCTTCCTTGGTTCGCATGCATCCCATCCCGTTCCGGGTTCGGATTTTCTGCGTCCCGGCCGAGCACATTCGCCCGGTTTCCTAGCCCAAATCAATCACCTATCCAGAATGGAGCATTCTCTGCCATGACCCTTCCCGTCATCATCGCGAAGCACGGCCAAATGCCGACCCTGCAGCCCGGCCAGCTGATCAAGTTCCCCGCTGCGCTGAACACTACGGAGGGCTCGTGGCGCGCGGACAAGCGCCGATATGCGTATAAATGGGGTAGCCGCGTGTGCTTCCTCGCCGGCATCGAACGGCTGTATCTGGTAGAGGGGACGACCTACAGCGCGACCGCCCCGGTCGTCGTGCAGCCGCCGGCGCCTGAACCGTCGCCGGCGACGAAGGTCCGCACCGGCACCTTCACCACGGACGCCGGCGGGCTCGAGGCTTTCCTCCTGACCGACTTCTACGCCCTCGGCGTCGGTAGCCGCGGTAGCTTTGGCACCGCCGGCCGCCTGCCCGCCGACATTCCAACCGATGCCGACCGCGGGTTTCTTCGCGCCGGTATCTTCTGCCACGCCACGGTGCCGCTGATGGGCGACGCGGTCCTGTACGGCCGATCGGTCGAGGGCTTCGTCATCGCCCATCGCGCCGGCGGAAAGCAGGTCCAGTCGGCTTCGGCGCTGCTGACCGGCTATTACCAGATCCCCGGCGCCGTGTCGGCTGAGCCGGACGCGGTCCGCTTCATCGGTACCACGTCCGACAAGATCGGCGTCGACCAGCGGATCTCGGTCGACGGCAAGCTGATCCTGATCGACGTCGAGCTGACCAACCGGACCGGCGCCGATCTGGTCGACCTGCGATACATGCGCCTGATCGACTTCGATCAGCCCGGGGCCTTTGAGACCGTCAACGAGATCGTCGAGCGCGGCCGGGCCCGGGCGACGATGGCAGGTAATCGCGTCCTGCTGGTCGGTAGCGACGACCCGCGCGCGACGGTCGGGCTGGCGATCGCCGTCCCGCCCACGCTCGACCCGTACGCCATCAAGGCGCTGCCGGTCGGCACGAAGCGCAAGGGCGACGATTCGATCCACGTCTGCTTCGATATCGGCACGCTAGCGATCGGCGCGTCAGCGACGCTGCGGATCGTGATCGACGGGTCGGCGATCGCCTCTTGAGGCGTCCAGCTCGCCCGGGCATACCGGGCGAGCTGGTTCGAGCGCAGCCGTTAGGCCAGCCCGCGCGCGCGGTAAGCTCCCGGGTTCCGGTTCGCCGGGTGGCCCGCGGAATATAAGACCCCTTGGGGAAATACGCAGGGCGTAGATCCTCGGGAGCCTGCGTGGCTGACCACCCGGTTCGTCCGGAGATTGGTCACGCAGGCAACCCGCCAGCTCAGGTCTAAGCTTAGATCGCAACTTCGGACAATCGCGATCCTCCCAACCTTCGGACCAGAGGTCCGGAGGTTCGAAGGGTTGCGACCCTCGCCGCCGATCGCGGCGTCATCAGCGCGCGCAGCCATCGCGCTTCCTCCAGGAAGAAGCTGACCTTGACCGATCTCCCGAACGCATGCCCGCCGGCGCCATACCTCGGCGGCAAGCGCAATCTCGCCAAACGCCTCTGCGCGATCATCGAGACCATCCCCCACAAGGCGTATATCGAGCCGTTCGTTGGCATGGGCGGGATCTTCCTGCGCCGCGCCCGGCCGGCGGCCGTCGAGGTCATCAATGACTTGTCGGGCGACGTGTCGAACCTGTTCCGGATCGTGCGCCGGCATTACGAGCCCTTCGTTGACGAGATGGCTTTCCTGTTCGCCGGCCGGGCCGATTTCGATCGGATGCGGGCGGTCAATCCGTCGACCCTGACCGACATCGAGCGCGCGGTCCGCTTCCTCTATCTCCAGCGGCTCGGCTTCGGCGGGAAGGTCGTCGGCCGGACATTCGGCCTGCGACGCGAGCAGTCGTCGCGGTTCGATCACGCGCGGCTTCGCGCGGACCTGCGGCGGTTGAGCGCCCGCCTCGCGCCGGTGACGATCGAGCAGCTGGATGCCGTCGAGCTGATCGGCCGGTACGACAGCCGGGACGCGCTGTTCTACCTCGACCCGCCCTACCATGAGACGACCGGGTACGGGCTCGACTTCGGACCCGATCAATATCGCGCGCTTGCCGACCGACTGGACACGATCACCGGCAGCTTCGTGCTGTCTATCAATGATACGCCGCTGATCCGCGAGATCTTCGCGCGGTTCGCGATCGAGGAAGTCGCGACGACGTGGACGGTCTCGGGACATGCCGCCCGCGCTGGCACGAAGGTGACTGAGCTGATCATCCGCAACCACCCTCGGTAAGTGCGGGTACGGCGCGGGTATCGCCAGTTTGCGCAATTTCGCAAACTGGCGGTTTTCTGCGGCCTGTCAGATGCCAGCGGCGGACGGAATGTCCGCCGTGACGGTTACTCGGAGAGCGTCTCGCCACGGTCAATGGCTACGCTGATCTCGTATAAAAATTCGCCGCCTTCATCTCTTGCTTGGACGCGCCATGTGCCGGCCTGCCAAATCGAGGCCGCTTCTTCCTTCAGCAACTGCCCGGCGAAGCCCGCCATTTGCAATCGGAGTTGCGCGCGGTCGACGAGTAGCGCGGTTATCGTTTCGACTGACCCGTCGCTGCGATGTACGGCAATTTGATAATTTGGCATCGTCCATTTTCTCGCGTGCAGTGCCCTGAATTGGAGCCGCAGCGATAAAGCACGATCTGACCGCGCGCCTCCGCATGCATCAGTTTTCGCTCGGCGAGCGCCTTTCGTGCTTTCGGGTATAATTCTTAACATTGGAGACGGTCATGCTGACCAACGCTGCGGTGCGATCCGCGCGGCCGAAGCCGCGCGCCTTTAAGCTGTCGGACGGACAGGGCCTGCACCTGTACGTCGCGCCGACCGGCCTCAAATCATGGCGCGTCCGATTCCGCGTCGCCGGCCGCGAGCAGCTGCTGACGATCGGCCAGTTTCCCGACGTCGACCTGACCGCTGCACGCGAGGCGGCAGCAGCTGCGCGGGACGCACTGCGCGCCGGGCGAGATCCGCGCGAAGAGCGCGCAGCGCGTGTCGAGATCGACCGGACCTTCGCCACCGTCGCGCGCGCATGGCATGCGCACTGGCGGTCGAGCTGGACCGACGTCCACGCTAGCGACGTCATTACCAGCCTCGAACGCGATGTCTTCCCGGCGATCGGCGCGATCGAAGTCGACGATATCGGCGCCGGCGACGTCCGCGACCTGCTGCGCGCCGTCGAGGCGCGCGGCGCGATCGAGACCGCGAAGCGGCTTCGCCAGCGCGTCAGCAAGGTGTTCGGTTACGCGATCGCCAACGAGCTGGCCGAGGTCGATCCGTCGACCGCGGTCCGCCACGCGCTGTCGGCGGCGCCGATCGCAGGCGAGCAACTGGCGCTGATCACGCTCGACGACGCGCGCGAGTTGCTGGCCGCGTCGACCGCCGCCGGCGGCCCGGCGATCGTCGATCTTGCCTCGCGGTTCCTTGCGCTGACCGCCGTCCGGCAAGGCACGCTGCGAGGTATGCGCTGGGACGAGGTCGAGGGGCTGGACTGGACCGGTGACGCGATCGGCCCGGCGGCGCCGGTGTGGCGCGTGCCGGCGGCACGTATGAAGCTGGCGAAGGCGAAGAAGGGTGACGCCCGGTTCGATCACCTTGTGCCGCTGTCGCGGCAGGCGGTAGAGATCCTGCGGATCGTCCGTGCGTTCGGCATTGATGCGGATCTCGTCTTCGGCCGCCTCTCGGAGAGCGCGATCGGCGCGCTCTATCGGAAGGCCGGCTTCGCCGGCCGGCATGTGCCGCACGGTTGGCGCGCCACCTTCTCGACGATCCTGAACGAGCGGTTCCCGACCGAGCGGGTTACGATCGATCGCGCGCTGGCGCACGCGGGCAAGAAGGAGGCGGACGTCAACGTGAAGGTCGAGGGTGCCTATAATCGATCGAAGCAGATCCGCGCACGCCGCCGGCTGATGCAGGTCTGGGCCGATCTCCTATTTCCCGCCGCATGACCTGTGCGCGCGGGGGGCGGGGCGGCTCTTTCGGCACGATCCGTGCTCGTCCCCGTCGCTAAGCCTCGGGGCGGCGCAGCCGCCCTGTCCCGCGGCGTCCGCTGGACGCGAGGGCTCGTCTGCCGGGCGGTGGCGGGCGGGGACAAAACGCAAGGCGATCCGGTTGAGCTGGGTGGTGCTGCCTATTGATGCGTGTCGCGGGAGCGACACCTTCTAATCTTCATTCTGAGGGGGGAGACAGTCCATTATCCAGACTCGGGCCTGATCCTCGATCGACGGCGGCTCCCAAGGCGGCAAGGGCGGCAGCGAGGCCGATGGTCGCGGCGGGGCGGGGAGTAGGGCTGGGCGTGGGTGGGGGTGGCGCTTCGGGGCGCTGCTTCGCCCGCAGGACCATACGGGCCTTCGCGCGGGCGAGCAGTTGACGAAAGCGGTCGCGAACGTTCCGGCCGGCTCGGGAGGCGATGCGCGCCTCGTCCACGAAATAGGAGTTGTTCGTCTGCTGTCGGATCGGACCGCCCGCTATAGGGTTGCTGATCCGGATCGTGCGGCGGACCCACCCGATGAAGCCGTGACGCTCGAGGCGCGCTAGCGCGTCGACGATCGTCTGCCGGACATAGCCGGTCGCCTTCATAAGTTGGCTGATGGCCGGATCGATCCGGCCGGTCTTAAACTCGTGCCAGTGCTGCCGCAGCAACGCTTCCAGCACGACGATGCCGGTGTCCTTAAGGGGCCGCACTTTACCCTTGCCGCGCTCGAACAGGTCGAACTCGCGCGCGGTCTTCACCAGCGCATCAATGAAGGCGTGCGTTGCCGCCTCCGTGCCGTCCGCCAACTGGCGGGAGACCTGCGCGCGGCTGTCATGAACGTCATAGCTTTCGCGATGGACGGCGCGATCGCGTCCGCGCTCCCGGCCCGCGAAGCGCGCGCCGGTGCTGCGGATAAGCGCGCGGGTTGCGCGGGTTTGCTGAGCAGAATGGTGTTGGGCACGCGACATCGCGCCGGCTCCCGGATCGGAAGTCGATGGGGCGCACGAATGCGGCGCCGGAAGCAGCTTCCGACGTCGCCAGACGTGTTCGGATTGTTCAGCGAAGGCACGTCGCTACGGCGGCGCGCGCGTCCGTGCTTTTGCTTCGGGGGGAAGGGGACCGCCTACGGCGACCCGGGGGTTCAAACTTTCAGCGTTCGAATCGCTCGGTTATGCTGGGAGCGTTCCTTCGCTACCACCGAAATGTCGAGGATCGGAAAGCGCAAGCCGTTGCGAAGCTATGATTGGCGTCGCTGCGGCTTTTTCTGTGCCAAAATCGAACTGTTGCCACCTTCGTTCGTTAAGATTGAACAACGAAACCGGAGAGGTTCGGATAATGGGTACCATCAGTCAGCGTCGCCCGATGCTCGACGGATCGCGCGATCGTCCACGCAATATGACGGGCCTGATCCTCTGCACGCTATTGGCGTTGCCGTTTTGGGGGGTGGTGCTCGCAGTCGTTCTCTAGGGCGGCCGGCGGCGTGGGTTGCGGTAGCCTGGGGACGACCCATGTTGCGTTCGAACGGCGCGTCTGATTAGACGGCGCAAAGGCTTCGAACGGAACTATTGCAATGTCTGTGACCCATCATACCCGCATGCTCGTCCTTGGCTCGGGGCCAGCGGGATTGTCTGCCGCAATCTATGGCGCGCGCGCTGGTATGGAGCCGATCGTCGTGCAGGGCATTCAGCCCGGCGGTCAGTTGATGACCACGACCGACGTCGAAAACTATCCGGGCTTTCGCGATGTAGTGCAGGGCCCATGGCTTATGGGCGAGATGCAGGCGCAGGCCGAACATGTCGGCACGCGGATGATGTGGGACACGATCGTCGACGTCGATCTGACTCGCCGTCCGTTCCGGCTGACCGGCGACAGTGGCGACGTCTACGAGGGCGACGTCTTGGTGATCGCGACGGGCGCGCAGGCGCGCTGGCTGGGATTGGATAGTGAGGAGTTGTTGAAGGGCAAGGGCGTGTCTGCCTGCGCCACCTGCGACGGGTTCTTCTATCGCGGTAAGAAGGTGGCAGTGATCGGTGGCGGCAACACCGCCGTCGAAGAGGCGCTGTATCTGACCAATCACAGCGACGACGTGACGATCATCCATCGCCGGGACAGCTTCCGCGCCGAACGCATCCTGCAACAGCGGCTGTTTGCCAGCGACAAGATCAGCGTGCTGTGGAACAAGCAGGTCGAGCGCTTCGTCGGCGGTGGTGATCCGCATGGGTTGGTCGGTATCGAACTCAAGGATACTGTGACCGGCGAGTTGTCGATGCTGGACGTCGATGGCGGATTTGTCGCGATCGGCCATCACCCGGCGACCGAACTGTTCCGCGGCCATGTGGCGCTCGACGAGGACGGCTATATTACAGTCGAAACCGGATCGACACGGACCAGCGTGCCCGGCGTATTTGCGTGCGGCGACGTGATGGACAAGGTCTATCGTCAGGCGGTGACGGCGGCCGGCACCGGGTGCATGGCTGCGCTTGATGCCGAACGCTTCCTGCAAGCGGCCGAGTTCGACGAGCTGGCCGAAGCTGCCGAATAACCGATTGGGCGGGGGTGTGTGAACACCCCCGCGCTGTCATCACGCGCCGGCGTCGGTCAACCGAGCGAGCTGGTCGGTAGTCAGTTCGACCCGCCACGACCCGACTAATTCCTCGAGTTGCGCGACGCTGGTCGCGCTGGCGATCGGCGCGGTCACCCCCTCTTGCGCGGCGAGCCATGCCAGCGCCAGCTGCGCGAGCGTCGCGCCGGTTTCCTCGGCGACCGTATCCATCGCCGCCAGCACCGCCGCACCCTTGCCCTCGAGCAGCTTCGCCATGCCGGCGCCGCGCACGCTCTGCGACAGGTCGTCGGTCGTGCGATATTTGCCGGTCAGGAACCCGGCGGCGAGGCCGTAGTATGGCGCGACGCCGATATTGTGCTCGACGCAGAGGTTCTGGAGCTCGCCCTCATATTTGTGGCGGCTGACCAGATTATATTCGGGTTGCAGGACGTGGAAACGCGGCAGCCCCTCGGCAACCGCCAGATCGATCGCCGATTTGAGGCGCAGCGCTCGAAAGTTGGAGGCGCCGAGCACGCGCACCTTGCCGGCATCGATCAGCCGCCCGAACGCGGCGAGATATTCGGCCTGCGGCACGTCCTCGTCATCCTGATGGGCGTAATACAGGTCGATGCGATCGGTGCCGAGCCGGGCGAGCGACGCCTCCGCCGCCGCCGCGATCCGCGCCGGGGCCAGCTTCTCGCCGCCCTCGCCGGGCAGCATGCCGACCTTCGTCGCGATCAGTACGCGGTCGCGCTTGCCCGATTGCCGCAGCCATTCGCCGATGATCGTTTCCGACTCGCCGCCCTTATGCCCATCGACCCAAGCCGAGTAGACATCGGCGGTGTCGATCATCGTGCCGCCCATGTCGACAAAGGCGTCGAGGATGCGGAAACTCTGTGCACGATCGATCGTCCAGCCGAAGACGTTTCCGCCGAGGATCAGGGGCGGGGTGGCAAGGTCGGTCGCACCGAGCGTGCGCATCGGAACATCGGTCATCGGGGTTCTTTCTGTTGGGACGTCAGTACGTTGCCGTCGATGCTGTTCGCGTCGAGCATCGCCGCTGCATCGTTGAGCGCTGCGGCTTCGCTCTGGGTTACGCCACCCGGCCCGGACGGTTCGTCACCCCCGCTACAGGCGGCGAGAAGCAGCGGGGCGAGGGCAAGCAACTGGCGCATCGATCATCTCCCAACGAAAAAGGCCGCCCCCCGTTGCATCGGGGAGCGGCCTGTCGCTTCCAATCGGTTCGGGTCAGCGCTGCATGTCTTGCCCGGCCTTTTCCAGTTCCCGGCCAGCATCGCGCTGCGCGTTGTCGGCGGCGGCATCGGCCTTGGCAGCGCCACGATCGATGGCCGCACCGGCACTATCGGCGGCGTTCTCGATCTTGTCACCCGCGCGATCGGTCGCATTTTCTGCGGCGCCCAGTGCGCGTTCGCCGGCGGCCTGCACGTCGTCGACAGCCTCACCCATCGTGGCGTTCACGTCGGCAGCGACAGCATCGGCGGCCTCACCCGTTTCGTTCTGCGCCTTCTGGCTGCAGGCGCCGATCGAGAGGGCGGCAGCGGCGAGCGGCAGCAGGAGAAGCTTTTTCATGGCGGTTTCCCTTCCGTTATGATCCGCCGCCCAACGCGCCAACCCGGCGACAGTTTCCTTGGCGGAATGATGGTGCAGCACAGCGCACGATCGATTGACCTCATATAAAGATATCTTTATATGAAGATTCATGATTCCAGCCCTCGATATCCTGCGCGCGGCGAGCGACGCCACTCGGTTACGGGTGCTGATGTTGTTGCGGGCGATGGAATTGTCGGTCGGCGAACTGGCGCAAGTGCTCGATCAAAGCCAGCCACGGGTCAGCCGTCACGTCAAGATCCTGTGCGATGCCGGACTGGCGGTACGGCGCAAGGAAGGCAGCTGGGTCTTCGTTGCACTCGGACAGCGGGCGCTCGTCGGTCCATTGCTGGCGGCACTCGATGCATGGGTGCCGGCGGACGATAAGGCAACGGTTGCGGATCGCGAGCAGCTGGCGGCCGTACGCGCGGACCGGACCGCGGCGGCTGCGGCCTGGTTCGAGGCGCATGCCAGGGAATGGGATGCGATCCGATCGCTCCATGTTGCCGAGGAACAGGTCGAGGCGGCGATGGTCGCGGCACTGGGTGCCGAGCCGATCGGGCTGCTGGTCGATATCGGTACCGGCACCGGGCGGATGCTCGAACTGTTCGCCCCGCAGGCAACGCAGGCGATCGGCATAGACCGTTCGTCGGAGATGCTGCGACTGGCACGTGCGAAGCTGACCGAACAGGGGCTCGACCATGCCGAATTGCGGCAGGCGGACATTCATGCGCTGCCGCTGGCCGCAGCCGTCGCTGATGCGGCGGTGTTGCATCATGTGCTGCATTTCGTGCAGCATCCCGGCGCCGCAATCGAAGAGGCGGCGCGGGTCCTGCGCCCGGGCGGGCGGCTGCTGATCTGCGATTTCGCACCGCATGCGCGCGAGGAACTGCGACAGCGTGATGCCCATGCCCGGCTCGGCTTCTCGGACGAACAGATGCTCGGATGGTTCGCCGATGCGGGGTTAGCGCCGGTATCGACTCAGACGCTGGGTGGCGGCGAATTGACGGTAAAACTCTGGATGGCACGGCGAACGTTCGACGTGCGAGAGGTGAAGGCGGCATGACTCCTACCATTTCCGACCTCGAAGAAGCGCGGCGCGCGCTCGATGCGCCGTTGTTCGCCGATCTGGCGGGCGACTGTGCGGTCAGCTTCGAATTCTTTCCGCCCAAAACCGAAAAGATGGAAGCGGCGCTGTGGGAAACGGTGCGCGCGCTGGAGCCGTTGGCGCCGAAGTTCGTGTCGGTGACCTATGGCGCGGGCGGATCGACCCGCGAACGGACCCATGCCACCGTGGCCCGCATCGCCCGCGAGACGTCGATGCCCGCCGCCGCGCATCTGACCTGTGTCGAGGCGAGCAAGGCCGAGATCGATCAGGTCGCCGAGGAATATTGGCAGGCGGGGGTGCGCCACATCGTCGCGCTGCGCGGCGATCCGCCGACGATGGGGCAGAAGTTCGTCGCGCATCCCGATGGCTATGCCAATGCCGCCGATCTGGTCGCGGGATTGCAGAAGCTGCACCCGTTCGAGATTTCGGTCGCCGCCTATCCCGAATGTCACCCGGATTCGGCGCACCAGGCCGCCGATCTCGACAATCTGAAGCGCAAGATCGATGCCGGCGCGACGCGGGCGATCACGCAGTTCTTCTTCACGCCCGAGGCGTTTTTCCGCTTCCGCGACGCGGCGGGCGCGGCGGGGATCACCGCCGATCTGGTGCCGGGTATCCTGCCGGTGTCGAATGTGGGGCAGGTGCGCAAGTTCGCCGGGCTGTGCGGCGCGTCGATCCCCGCCTGGATGGACCGGCTGTTCGAAGGACTGGACGACCATCCGGGCGCGCGGCAGTTGGTCGCGGCGACGGTCGCGGCCGAGATGTGCCGCAAGCTGTATGCGGGCGGCGTGCGCGATTTCCATTTCTACACGCTCAACCGCGCCGAACTATCCTACGCCATCTGCCACCTGCTAGGGTTGCGGCCCAAGCCGACGCCGGTCGCGGCAGCCGCCTGATCCGAACGTCCGAAGGAAGACTCATGACCTCCGCCCGCGAACGGCTGAACGCCGAAGCTGCCAAGCGCGTCCTCATCACCGATGGCGCGTTCGGCACCGAGATCCAGAACTGGAAATTGTCCGAGGCCGACTATGCCGGCAGCCTGACGCTGGGCCACGATCAGAAGGGCAATAACGACATTCTGGCGATCACCAAGCCTGAGGTGCCGGAGACGATTACGCGCGCCTATCTGGACGCCGGGTCGGATATCGTGTCGACCAACACGTTCAGTGCCAACCTCATCAGCCAGGCGGATTACGGTGCGGAGGCGCTGGTCGCCGACATCAATATCCAGAGCGCGCGGATCGCGCGGGTATTGGCGGACGATTATGCCGCGCGCGACGGTCGGCCGCGCTTCGTCGCCGGGGCGATCGGGCCGACGAACAAGACACTGTCACTGTCGCCCGACGTTAACGATCCGGGCTATCGTGAGATCGATTTCGATTATCTGAAGACCGTCTACCGCGAACAGATCGACGCGCTGGTCGATGGCGGCATCGATTTCGTGCTGATCGAGACGGTGTTCGATACGCTCAATGCTAAAGCGGGGGTGATGGCGGCGATCGAGGCGGGGCAGGCACTCGGCCGCGACCTGCCCATCATGCTGTCGATGACGCTGACCGACCTGTCGGGCCGCAACCTGTCGGGGCATACGGTCGAGGCGTTCTGGCACGCGATCCGTCATGCCAAGCCGGTGACGATCGGACTCAACTGCTCGTTCGGCGCGGAACAGCTTCGCCCGCATGTGAAGACCCTGTCGGACATCTGCGACACGCTCATCATGGTCTATCCAAATGCTGGGCTGCCCAACGAACTGGGCGCCTATGATGAGGCGCCGGCGACCACTGCTGCGCTGGTCGGTGATTGGGCCGATCATGGCCAGGTCAATGTGCTGGGCGGCTGCTGCGGATCGACGCCTGCGCATATCAAGGCGATGGCCGAGCGAGTGCGCGGCGTCGCTCCGCGCCGGGTGCCGAGCGTGCCGGTTAGAACGCGGCTTGCGGGTCTCGAGCCGTTCACGATGGCAGCGTGACCCACTTAGCCCTCTCCCGTTCAGGGGAGAGGGTTGGGAGAGGGGCAGTCCACCGCCCTCTCCGATTTCCCCTCTCCCCGACCCTCTCCCCTGAAGGGGAGAGGTAGAGAAAGTTTCGATGACCAACGCCTCGACCAATTTCGTCAATATCGGCGAACGCACCAACGTTACCGGCTCCGCGCGCTTCAAGAAGCTGGTGATGGCCGGCGACTATGCCGCTGCGGTCGAGGTCGCGCTGCAGCAGGTCGAGAGCGGGGCGCAGGTGCTCGACGTCAATATGGACGAGGGGCTGCTCGACGCGCACCATGCGATGACGACGTTCCTGAAGCTGATCCAGGCCGAACCGGATATCGCGCGCATCCCGGTGATGGTCGACAGCTCGAAATGGGACGTGATCGAGGCCGGGCTGAAATGCGTCAGCGGCAAGCCGATCGTCAATTCGATCAGCATGAAGGAGGGCGAGGAGCAGTTCCTGCGCCATGCCCGCATCTGCATGAACTATGGCGCGGCGGTCGTGGTGATGGCGTTCGACGAGGTCGGGCAGGCCGATACCCAGGCGCGCAAGGTCGAGATCTGTACCCGCGCGTACGACCTGCTGATGACCATCGGCTTCCCGCCCGAGGACATCATCTTCGATCCGAACATCTTTGCGGTGGCGACGGGGATCGAAGAGCACAACAACTACGGCGTCGACTTCATCGAGGCGTGCCGCGAGATCAAGGCGCGTTGCCCGCACTGCCATATCTCGGGCGGGCTATCGAACCTCTCGTTCAGCTTCCGCGGCAACGAGCCGGTACGGCGCGCGATGCATTCGATCTTTCTCTACCACGCCATTCCCGCGGGGATGGACATGGGGATCGTCAATGCCGGGCAACTCGACGTGTACGACACGATCGATCCCGACCTACGCACCGCCTGCGAGGATGTGATCCTCAACCGTGATCCGGGCGCGACCGACCGGCTGATCGCGCTGGCGGAGAAGTATAAGGGCACCGACGCGGTCGCCGAGAAGGCAGCGGCGGAATGGCGGTCGCTGCCGGTCGTCAAGCGGCTCGAATATGCACTGGTCAAGGGCATCGACGCGCACGTCGTCGACGATACCGAGGAATGCCGTCAGCAATTCGCCCGCCCGATCGAGGTGATCGAAGGACCTTTGATGGACGGGATGAACGTCGTCGGCGACCTGTTCGGGTCGGGCAAGATGTTTCTGCCGCAGGTCGTGAAATCGGCGCGGGTGATGAAGAAGGCGGTCGCCCATCTCCTGCCCTTCATCGAAGCCGCCAAGGAGCCCGGTGCGAAGGGCAAGGGCAAGATCATCATGGCGACCGTCAAGGGCGACGTGCACGATATCGGCAAGAACATCGTCGGCGTCGTGCTTCAGTGCAACGGCTTCGACGTGGTCGATCTAGGCGTAATGGTGCCGTGGACTAAGATCCTCGAAGCGGCCAACGAGAACGACGCCGACATGATCGGACTGTCGGGCCTCATCACGCCGTCGTTGGACGAGATGGTCACCGTTGCCGAGGAGATGAAGCGCGCGGGCATGACCATGCCGCTGCTGATCGGCGGCGCCACCACGTCCAAGGTCCATACCGCGCTGCGCATTTCACCGGCCTATGACGGGCCGATTGTCCATGTACTCGACGCGAGCCGGGCGGTGGGTGTCGCGACGACGCTGGTGAGCGAGACCGGGCGGGATGCCTATGTCGAGCAGGTCGCGGCGGATTACGAGGCGGTGCGGATCGCGCGGGCGGGCAAGGGGCAGAGCGAGCTGACCCCGATCGCCGACGCGCGGGACAACGGCTTCAAGACCGATTTTGCGCAGAAGCCGGGTGCGCCGGCACAGCCCGGGCGGCATGTGTTCGACGATTGGGATTTGGCGGACCTGCGCGACTATATCGATTGGACGCCGTTCTTCCGGGCGTGGGAACTGGCGGGGAATTTCCCGGCGATCCTGACCGATGAGGTCGTGGGCGAGAGTGCGTCGTCACTGTACGAGGATGCCCAGGCGATGCTCGACCGGATCATCGCCGAAAAATGGCTAACGGCGAAGGGGGTTGCGGCACTGTGGCACGCCCATGCGCAGGGCGACGACGTGATCGTCGACGTGCCCGCAGAACAGATCGAACCAGCGCTGGAGGCGGGGCGGGTATCGCCGCTGTCGGGGGTGCCGCACGAGTTCGCGACGCCGCTGCAGAACAGCCATGCAACCCATGCCATCCGGATGCCGTTCCTGCGCCAGCAGGTGCAGAAGCGCGAGGGACGGGCGAATATGTGTCTGGCCGATTTCGTCGATCCGGCGGGCGACTGGATGGGCGGGTTCGCGGTCGGCATCCACGGCATCGACCCGCATATCGCGCGGTTCAAGGCCGAGAATGACGATTATCAGGACATCCTTCTCAAGGCGCTGGCCGACCGGCTGGCGGAGGCGTTTGCCGAGCGGCTGCACCATCATGTGCGGACGGTGCTGTGGGGCTATGCGCCCGACGAGCAGTTGACCAACGAGGCGATGATCCGCGAGCAATATCGCGGTATCCGCCCGGCGCCGGGCTATCCGGCGTGCCCCGACCATAGCCAGAAACCGATCCTGTTCGAGATGCTGGGCGCGACCCAAGCCACTGGAATCACGCTGACCGACAGCTTTGCCATGCTGCCGACGGCGGCGGTGTCGGGGTTTTATTTCGGGCATCCGGACAGCGCCTATTTCGGGGTGGCGCGGATCGGGCGGGACCAGTTGGCCGACTATGCGACGAGGCGCGGGGTGAGCGTCGAGCAGGCGGAGCGGTGGCTGCGGCCTAATCTCGATTGAGGGCGGCCAGGACCTGTGTCCGCAGCCAGTCGCGGTCGGCGGGGCGGGCGAAGCTGTGGCTGGCGGAATCGTGCTGGTGCAAGGGGATACGGGCGCGCAGTTGCGAAAGGTGACGAAGGTGCCACGCAGCGAGGAATGCCGTCGCGGTGTGGTCGCCGCTCGCCAGTAGGATTTCGACCGGCACCCCGGAACTTAGACCCTCGGCGAAGCGATTGGTCAGGCCAGTTGGGGCCTGGCGATCGGTGGCGAGGGTGACCAATCCGCGCGTCAGGCGGCGGAAGTTGACACGGCCGGTCAAAAGCCGCCGCCATGCGGAGGGCGAAACCAGTCGCTGGGCATAGGTTGCGCGGATCGCAGCATGGGGCGGCAGGTCGCCCGCTGGTTCGACGACCCACGGATTGGCGAGTAGCAGGCGGTCGATGCTGGCCTGTGCATGGAACAGCGCCAGGGTGGTCGCGGCATCGCAATTGCCGAAGCCGAGGATGCGCGTGGCGCCGGTGGTGGCGCGGAGCCACGTCGCGGCGGCGCTAAGGTCCGTCGCCGCCGACAGAAATCCGCCGTTGGTCCCGGTCGAATCGCCGATGCCGCGCCGGTCGTAGCGCAGCACCGGATAGCCGGCCGCGGCGACCGATGACGCCAGCAACGCCATGCCGCGATGCGCGCCGATGCGCAGTTCGTTGCCGCCCGAGACAATCAGCAGCGCGGTGTCACCTTCGGCGGGATCGAGCGTCGCGGCGATGGTTTCGCCGGCGCAGGGGATGGTTACCAGCCGGCGCATGCACGGCTCCATGCGGCGAGGTCGTCGGCAAGGGCATCGGCGAGGGCGGGATCGTCGCCGGGTTCGCTGCGTCGCCAGAGCGGGGCGGCGTCGAGGCGCAGGTCGGCGGGGCCGGGATCGGTGCCGAGGCGAACGGTCCGCAGCGGTTGCGTGGTTGCAGGCGTTGCGGTTTCGAGTTCGTCGAGGAGTGTCATGGACAGGCGGTTGCCGCCAACTTCGGCGATGTCGGGGCCGCGATCGATACCGATGCGGGTCAGTTCGCGGAGCAGCCGATCTCCCGATTGCGGGGCGAGGTGCCAGCGGCCGGCGACGTCGGCGTTATGGTCGAGCAGCGCGCCGGCGCGGATCGCGGCGGTGATGACCGGACGGTCGGTCGCGGCGGCAAGCGCGGCGACGGCGCTGCGCCAGTCGGCCAGCGTGACGGCTTCGGTCGGAATCAGGCTGTCACCCTGTCCGGGCAGGTCGGGCAGCATCGCGGCGGTATCGCGGGCGGCGAGCGCACGGAGCAGGCCGACCGCGAAGGTGCGGGTGCGGTTCGCCTCCTCGAACGGGGGCAGCAGCAACAGCACGACCGGTCCGGTGGCGGGACCGAAACGCCAGAGCGCCTCGCTGCCGCCGGGCCAGTCGTAGCGGTCGATCAAGCGGGCGCCTTGGCGCTCGCGAAGCGGACCAGCGAACCGAAGGTTTCCATCGTCTCGCCGTCGATATCGTCGTCCTCGATCAGGATGCCCAGGCGGTCCTCCATTTCGGTCAGGACGCCGGCGACCGCCATCGAATCGAGTTCGGGCAGCGCGCCGAACAGCGGCGTCGCATCGTCGAACGCGGCAGCACGTTCGGCGGACAGGCCCAGCACGTCGCGCAACACGGCGCGGACGGTTTCCTCGGTCGATGCTGAACCCTGTGCGATCACGTCGTTTCCCCTGTCGGCGATCGGCTCGCCGGATCGCGGGTGTTTAGGGGGTGGGCGGCGGGATGCCAAGGTGGCCGGTTGGGGGGCGGGGTATGGTTTGAGGTTCGATATAGGATCGTCTGTCGTACCCCCGCGCAGGCGGGGGTCCAGGGTTGCAGTCGCAGGCCGTTGTTTTGCTTGGCTCTGGGCCCCCGCCTGCGCGGGGGCACGGCTGGCTGATTGGATTGGATTCCACGCCGCAGGTGCTTCGAAACGGATCTTCGACTCTCCACCTAGCCTCGCCGGTTCAATCCAAGCCGCAACTGGTCTAAGGCGCGGACATGCTTGATCCGGTTCCGCAGACGATCGATCGCTTGCCGTTGCGTGGCGACCCCGATGCGCCGGCGTTGATCGACCGCGAGGGCATACTGACCTTTGCCGAACTCGAAACGCTGGTCGCGCGGGTGGCGGGGGGATTGCAGGGACTGCCGGCAGGGGCGCGGGTGGCGACGTGGTTGCCCAAGACGCGGCTGGCCTGCGTCATGCCGCTGGCGGCGGCGCGCGCCGGGCTGGTGCATGTGCCGGTCAATCCGGCGCTGAAACGGGCGCAGGTGGCACATATCCTCGCCGATAGCGGGGCGTCGCTGCTGGTGACGCAGGCGGCGCGGGTCGCGGCGCTGGAGCCGGGGGATGTGCCCGGCGGTTGTTCGGTGGTGACTGAGGCGCCCGAGGGCGTGCCGGTCGGAGCCAGCGATGGCGATCCGGGCGCGCTGGCGGCGATCCTCTATACCTCCGGGTCGACCGGGCGGCCCAAGGGCGTGATGCTGTCCCATGCCAATTTGTGGCTGGGGGCGATTTCGGTCGCGCACTATCTGCGGATCACGCCCGATGACCGGGTGCTGGCGGTGCTGCCGCTGAGTTTCGATTACGGGCAGAACCAACTGCTTTCGACCTGGGCGGCGGGGGGCGCGGTGGTACCGCTCGACTATCTGACCGCGCGTGACGTGGTGAAGGCGGTCGAGCGGTTCGGGGCGACGACGCTTGCCGGCGTGCCGCCGCTATGGACGCAGTTGCTCGAGGCGGAGTGGCCGGCCGAGACGGCGACGCGGTTGCGGCGGCTGACCAATTCAGGCGGGGCGCTGACGCCGCGTCTGGTGCGCGGCTTGCGCGAGCGTTTTGCGAGTGCCGAACTGTTTGCGATGTATGGGCTGACCGAGGCGTTCCGGTCGACCTATCTCGACCCCGACCTGATCGATGCGAAGCCCGAGGCGATGGGCCGCGCCATCCCCTTTGCCGAGGTGGCGGTGGTGCGCGCCGATGGCAGTCGTGCCGGGCCGGACGAGCCGGGCGAGCTGGTCCATGCCGGGCCGCTGGTGGCGCAGGGATATTGGCAGGATGTCGCGCGGACCGCGCAACGCTTTCGGCCGGCGCCGGGGTGGATGGCGAGCGGCGGCATGGCGGTATGGTCGGGCGATACGGTGGCGGAAGGGGCGGACGGATTGCTGCGCTTCGTGGGACGCGATGACGAGATGATGAAGGTGGCGGGCAACCGGATCAGCCCGACCGAGATCGAGGAAGTGGTCGAGGCCGGCGGTGAGGTCGCCGAGGCGGTGGCGGTGGGGCTGCCCGATCCCAGGCAGGGGCAGGCGATCGTCGTCGTCGCGCGCGCGGCGATCGACGGGGCGGAGGAAGCGGTGCGCGCCCGGCTCCGGCGCGACCTGCCGAGTTTCCAGCAGCCGGCGCGCTATGTCTGGGTCGAGGCGATGCCGCGCAACGCCAATGGCAAGCTCGACCGGGTGGCGGTGCGAGCGCTGGCGGAAGGGGCGGTGGCATGAAGCCGATCGGGCCGATCCCGGCGGGCTTTGCCGGGCAGTCGCGGTTGATGGTCGGCGGGGTCGATTTCGCCGAACTGTTGGCGCGTGCCGGGGATACGCCGGCATTCCTGTATGACGGGGCGGCGATCGCGGCGCGGGTGGCGCGGTTGCGCGCGGCGCTGCCGGACGGGGTCGGGGTGCATTATGCGATCAAGGCCAATCCGCATCCCGATGTGCTGGAAATGATCGCGCCGCTGGTCGACGGGCTGGACGTGGCGTCGGGCGGCGAACTGGCGATGGCGCTGGGACGGAAGCCGGCGGCGGCGATCAGCTTTGCCGGGCCGGGCAAGCGCGACGATGAACTGGCGGCGGCGATCGGGGCGGGCGCGACGCTGCATGTCGAGTCGGAGGGCGAGGCCGATCGGGCGCTGGCGATAGGCGATCGGCTGGGGGTGGCCCCCCGCATCGCGGTACGGGTGAACCCCGATTTCGAACTGCGCGGGTCGGGGATGCGGATGGGCGGGCGTGCTTCGCCGTTCGGGATCGATGCGGCGCGTGTGCCGGCGCTGGTGCGGCGGCTGGTGGCGGTCGGGGCGGACTGGCATGGGTTTCATATCTTTGCGGGGTCGCAAACGCTCGACAGCGCGGCGATCATCGAGGCGCAGGCGGCGACGGTGACGCTGGCCGAACGGCTGGCGGAGGAAGCGGGCGCGGTGCCGGCGTTCATCAATCTCGGCGGCGGGTTCGGCATCCCCTATTTCGCGGGCGATATGCCGGTCGATGTCGAAAGCGTCGGGGCAGCACTGGGTGAGCGGTTGGCGGTGCGAGGCGATGCGTTGCGCCAGACCGGGTTCGCGGTCGAGCTGGGGCGCTGGCTGGTCGGGGAGGCGGGCGTCTATTGCACGCGGGTCGTCGATGTGAAGGACAGCGGCGGCGAGACGTTCGTGGTGGTCGATGGCGGGCTGCATCACCAATTGGCGGCGAGCGGTAATTTTGGCACCGTGGTGCGGCGCAACTATCCGGTGGCGGTGGCCGAGCGGATGGACGCGGCGGCGACGATGACCGCATCGGTGGTCGGGTGCCTGTGCACGCCGCTCGACCGGCTGGCGGACCGGGTGGCGCTGCCGCCGGTCGCGGTCGGCGATACGATCGTGCTGTTCCAGGCGGGGGCGTACGGCGCGACCGCCAGTCCGGCCGCGTTTCTGGGGCATCCGCCGGCGCGCGAATTGCTGGTCGGGGGTGGCGGGTGACCCACCGACTGTCGCAAAATGGGACAGGGTCGGCGCTTGGCGCTGTACTCAACCGGATATTTACCCCTTGGCCGGCATAGCGGGCTACAGTCCTGCGCGGTCCGGGCCGTGCGCGTTCGAACGAGGAAGTGATATGCGTCGAAAGGGTGGAGTTGCCGGGGTGGCGCTGTGCGCGGTGCTGGGCGGTTGCGCCGGCGGCGCGACGCGTCCCGAACTGCCGCCCGCGCCGTTCGTGCAGGCGAAGGAGGCACCGGGCGAGGCCTATGTGATCGGGCCGCTCGACCAGCTGAGCATCTTCGTTTGGCGCAATCCCGAACTGTCGGCGAAGGTGCAGGTGCGGCCCGACGGGCGGATCACCACGCCGCTGATCAACGACATGCCCGCCACCGGCAAGACGCCGGCGATGCTGGCCGACGACCTGAAGCTGGCACTGGGCGAATATGTGAAGGACCCGTTGGTATCGGTGATCGTCGAGAATTTCTCAGGCACCTTCAGCCAGCAGGTGCGGGTGGTCGGTGCGACCGAGAAGCCGGCGTCGCTGCCCTACCGGGCGAACATGACGCTGCTCGACGCGATGATCGCGGTGGGCGGGCTGAACCAATATGCGTCGGGCAACCGCGCGCGGCTGGTCCGCTATGACCGGACGACGGGCAAGCAGCAGGAGTTCGGCCTGCGCATCTCGAGCCTGCTCAAGAATGGCGACTCGAGTGCCAATGTGAAGTTGCAGCCGGGCGACGTCATCATCATCCCCGAGAGCATGTTCTGAGATGGACGGGCTGGTTGGCGAGCTGAAGCTGATCCTCCACGCGATCTGGCAGCGGCGCTGGATCGCGCTGGCGATTGCGTGGGGCGTGTGTCTGGCCGGGTGGCTGGTCGTCAGCCAGATCCCCAACAGCTATCAATCGACCGCGCGGGTGATGGTCGAGATGCGGCAGGTCCTGCCCGGTGCCGAAGCGGCGGTGGCGCAGAATGCGCAGGCCAAGGATATCGATCGCATCCGCCAGACGCTGACCTCGGCGGTGAACCTGGAAAAGGTGGTGCGCGGCACGTCGATGGCGGAGACGATCGCCAACGACCGCGACGTGGCCGACCGGGTGGCGTCGCTGCAGAACGCGATCAAGCTGACCGCGCAACAGGACAATCTGTTCGAGATTTCGGCGACGGCGGGCAATCCGAAACTGGCGCGCGAGATCGTGCAGAAGATGATCGACATCTTCGTCGAGGATAATCTGGCGAGCGACCGCGATGCGACGGTGCAGTCGCTGCGCTTCCTCGACCAGCAGTTGGACCAGCGGCAGCGTCAGCTGGCCGATGCCGAGGCGCGGCGGCAGGCGTTTCAGGCGCAGTATATGGCGATGCTGCCAGGGACCGGGTCGCTCGACGACCGCATGTCGAACGCCCGCGCCGAACTGGCGCAGATCGACGGCGACCTTGCGGCGGCGCAATCGAGCCTGTCGGCGGCCAACGCGCAGCTGGCGGGTACGGCGGCGACGCTGCCGGGAACGGCGGGGACGGCGACGGTCGGGCCGGCACGCGCCCGGCTGAACGCGATCGAGGGGCAGATCGCCGAGGGGCGCAGCCGGGGTTGGACCGATGCGCATCCCGACATGGTGGCGCTGAACCGGCAGCTGGTAGCGGCACGCGCGGCGGCACGGGGCGAGGGCGGTGGCGTGAGCGGGGGGACGGCGGCATCGCCCAATCCCTTCTACCTGCAACTGCGCGCGACGCAGGCCGACCGGCAGGCGACGGTCGCGGAACTGACGCAGCGCAAGCAGCAGATCGAAGGGCAACTAAACGGATTGCAGGCGAAGATCGCCGCCGATCCGCAGGCGGCGGCGCAGCAGTCGCAGCTCGACCGCGATATCGCGTCGCTTAAAGGACAATATGATACGCTGTTCCAGAATCGCGAGCAGGTGCGGCTGCAAAGCAGCGTGCAGACCGATACCGATGCGGTGAAGTTCAGCGTGATCGACCCGCCGACCCAGCCGCGTGCACCCACCGCGCCGAACCGGCCGCTGCTGCTGCTGGGCGTGCTGGTCGTCGGGATCGGCGCGGGGGTCGGTGCGGCGTTCGCGCTCAGCCGGTTGAAGACCAGCTTTGCGACCGTCGCCCGGCTGGAGAAGATCAGCGGCATGCCGGTGCTGGGCGCGATCGGCGAGGTGGTGACCGATGCGGTACGGGCCGAACGCCAGCGGCGGCTGAAGCTGTTCGCCGGCGGGGCGGGGGCGCTGCTCGCCGCGTTCGTGCTGTTGCTGGGCCTCGAGTTCGCGCAACGCGGGCTGGTAGCCTGAAGGGAGGACGGCCAGTGAACGATCAGTCGCATCGTGGCCTGCGGAGCCAATCGCTGCTGGAGCGGGCGGCAGCGCGTTGGCAGATGGGGCCGGCTCCTGAGGTCCCGGTCGAACCGGTCGCGGAGGTCGCGCCTGCGCCAAGGAAGCCGATGCCCGCCGCGCGCATCCGGCCGGTCGATCCGGCGAAGATCGATCGCGATGCACTGGCCGAGGGCGGGATGCTGGTCCCCGGCGGGCCGGTGACCGCGCTGGCCGAGGAATTCCGGCTGGTGAAGCGCCAGCTGCTGGCGACCGGTGCCGATATCGCCAAGCGCGACGAAGATGCAGCCCGGATGATCCTGCTGTGTTCGGCACAGCCGGGCGACGGCAAGACCTTTTGCGCGATCAACCTGGCCCTGTCGCTGGCGGCGGAGCGCGACCTGAACGTCCTGCTGGTCGATGCCGATTTCGCCAAGCCCGACATTCTCGACCGGCTGGGGCTGAAGGCCGAACGCGGGCTGCTCGACGCGCTGGGCGATGCGAGCGTCGATCCCGAGGCGCTGGTGATCCCGACCGACGTGCCGCAGCTGTCGATCCTGCCGGCGGGGAAGCGGACCCATGCCGATACCGAGTTGCTGCGCAGCGACCGGGCGCGGGCGGTGTTCGACGCGCTGCTGGCGGCCGATCCCGATCGCATCATCCTGTTCGATTCGCCCCCAGCGCTCGCGGCGTCGCCGGCCGCGGTGCTGGCGACGCTGGTCGGGCAGACGGTGCTGGTGGTGCGGGCCGATCGCAGCAGCGAATCCGACCTGCGCGGAGCGGTGGCGTTGCTGGATGGGTGCGAGGAAATACAGTTGTTGCTGAACGCGACGACCTATCGCGCCGAGGGGCCGCGCTTCGGCTATTACGGGCAGGAACAGGATTGATGCGGGCGGCGGTCCTGCCGGTGCTGGTCGCGACCGCCGTGCCGGCACAGGCGCAGCGGGTCGATGTCAGCCCCTATATCGAGGTCGGACAGGCGGTTGCCGCCGACCTGACCGACGGCGATGTGGTGACCTATACGCAGGTGACCGCCGGCATCGATGCGCAGATCACGACACAGCGCGTGCAGGTGCAGGCCAATTACCAGTATCAGCGGATTTTCGACTGGGGCAGCGATTTCGGCGACGGCGAGATCCATTCGGGGCTGGCACGCGCCAATGTCGCCATCACCCGCTGGCTGAACCTGGAAGGCGGGGCGATCGCGACGCGGGCGCGCGGCGACCAGCGCGGTGGCGGCTTCGGTCCGTTCGTCAACGCCAGCAACGTCAACACCGCGCAGGTCTATGGCCTGTACGCCGGACCGACGATCGCGACGCGGGTCGGGCCGTTCGCGGTCAACGGCACCTATCAATTCGGCTATGTGAAGGCCGAGGCGCCGGGCGCGATCGACCTGGCGCCGGGCCAACGGCGCGTCGATTATTTCGACGAGGCGACCAGCCATCTGGTGATGGGCAGCGCCGGCACGCGGGCGGGCACGATCCTGCCGATCGGCTTCACGGTGTCGGGCGCATGGCTGCGCGAGGATGCCGGGCAACTCGACCAGAGATTCGAAGGCGCATACGGGCGGGTCGACGCGGTACTGCCGATCACCCGTACGCTGGCGGCGGTCGGAGGCGTGGGGTACGAAAAGATCGAGGTGACGCAGCGTGATCCGCTGCTCGATGCGCAGGGCCAGCCAGTGCTCGACGGGGCGGGGCGGTTCGTGACCGATCCGGCATCCGCACCGCGCATCGCATACGACATCGACGGGCTGATCTGGGATGCGGGCGTGCTGTGGCGGCCGTCGCCGCGCACCGCGCTGGAGGCCCGGCTGGGCCGGCGTTACGGTTCGATGAGCTATACCGCGTCGCTGCAATGGCAGACCGGGCCGGGCGCGGCGGTGCAGGTCGGGGTGTATGACAGCGTCACCACCTTTGGCCGGCAGCTGACCGGATCGCTGGCGCAGTTGCCGATCAACTATATCGACGGGCAGGACCCGTTCGGCGCGCGCTATGGCGGGTGCGTGTTCGGCGGCGGGGTGACGCCCGAGGGGCAGTCGAATGCCGGCGCCTGCCTGACCCCGGTATTCCAGTCGATCAGCGCGGCGACGTTCCGCGCGCGCGGCATCGACGCGGTCTATTCGATCACCCGCGGGCCGACCCGGCTGGGGCTGGGCGCGGGCTATGCCAGTCGGCGCTTCTACCTCCCGCCGGTGCCGGGCGCGGTCGTCTATCGATCGCGCGACGAGAGCTATTATGTGCAGGGCTTCGGCCAATGGGCGATCGACGGGCGGTCGTCGATCGGCATCGACGTCTATGGCAATTATTTCGTCAGCGGGATCGAGGGCGGGCTGGACGCATGGGGCGCCGGCGCGCAAGGCGGCTATTATCGCCGGTTCGGGCGCGCTTATGGCAGCCTGACCGCGGGGCTGTACGGGTTCGATGTCGAAGGCGCCGAGTCCGACGTGATCGCGCAGGCGTTGCTGGGGATCGGGTACCGGTTCTAGGGCCTTGCGTCGCGCGTGCGTGACGGAAGGTCCGACTTCTGCGAACCACGCAGCCCGCGAAATTTTAAGAAGAATAAACCGATCGGGGGTTATACAACTCCCAACGGAGATGTTGATGTACGACGATCACTATGGCCTGACCGGTCGCCCGTTCCAGCTGACGCCTGACCCGGCCTTCTGGTTCGATACCGCGACGCATCGCAAGGCGATGGCGTATCTCGGCTATGGATTGAGCCAGGGCGAGGGCTTCATCGTCATCACCGGCGATCCGGGTACCGGCAAGACCACGCTGCTCGGCCATCTGATGCGGACGATCGATGCCGCGCGGCTGAACGTCATCCGCATCGTCACGACCCAGATCGAGGCCGACGACCTGTTGCGGCTGGTTGCCGCCGGCCTCGACGTCGAGCACGACGGGTTGACCAAGGCGCAGTTGCTGAGCGGGATCGAGCGCGGGCTGCACAATGTCGCGCGATCGGGGCGGCGGACACTGCTGGTGATCGACGAGGCGCAGTCGTTGCCGGTCGCGTCGATCGAAGAATTGCGGATGCTGTCGAATTTCCAGGCGGGCGGCTATGCGCTGTTGCAGATCTTCCTGCTCGGCCAGCCCGAATTCCGCCAGCGGCTGCACGGATCGGACCGGCTGGAACAGCTGCGCCAGCGGGTGATCGCGATGCATCACCTCGACCCGATGGAGGTCGAGGAGGTCGGCCCGTATCTGGAGCACCGGCTGCGCGTGGTCGGATGGAGCGGCAGCCCGAGCTTCTCGCCCGATGCGCTGGAGTCGCTGCATCGCTGGTCGGGGGGCATCCCGCGCCGGTTGAACCAACTGGCGAGCCGGGTGCTGCTGTTCGGCGCGATCGAGGGGATCGACCGGTTCGGTGCGCTCGACGTCGAGAATGTGATCGCCGATCTGGACAAGGACGGGCTGGGCAGCCGCGCGGGCGATGCCGAGGCGGACGAGCCGGCGGCGTTCGGCGACGCCGAGGCGCGGCCGATGACCCCGACCCCGCCGCCGATGCCGCCGCGCCCGATCCATCTGTCGGTGGTCGACAGCGGGCAGCGTCCGGCGGCCCCGGTCGCCGATACCGCGGCGTTGCTGGCGCGGATCGAATCGCTCGAATCGCGGCTGGAGCAGCAGGACCTGGCGCTGCGCCGGGTGCTGACGCTGCTGGTCGACTGGGTCGAGGGCGAACAGCGCCGGCCCGATTTGACGTCCGTGCGCGTCGCCGGCTGAGGTTTCCCCATGCGCAACGCGATGTCGGTCGACGTCGAGGACTGGTTTCAGGTCGGCGCGTTCGAAACGGTGATCGACCGGCGCGACTGGGACGCGCTGGAGCACCGGGTCGAGGCGAATACCGATGCGGTGCTCGACCTGTTCGCTGCTGCTGGCGTCACGGCGACCTTCTTCACGCTCGGCTGGGTGGCGGATCGGTTTCCGGCGCTGATGCAGCGGATCGTCGCCGGCGGGCATGAGCTGGCGAGCCATGGCTGGGACCACAAGCGCGTTTTCACGATGACCGCCGAGCAGTTTCGCGATGATCTGGCGCGGGCGCGGACGGTGCTGGAGGACGCCGGCGGGCAGGCGGTGACCGGATATCGCGCGCCGAGTTTTTCGATCGATGCGCGGACGCCGTGGGCGCACGGCGTGCTGGCCGATGCCGGCTATGCCTATTCGTCGTCGGTCGCGCCGCTGACCCACGACCATTATGGCTGGGCGGGGGCGCCGCGCGGGCTGTACCGGCCGGTAACGGGCAATGCGCTGATCGAATGGCCGATTACGCTGGCGAAGGTGCTGGGGCGCGATGTCTCGGCGGGGGGCGGGTTTTTCCGGCTGCTGCCGAACAAGGTGGTCGAGGATGCGGTGGTGCGCAGCAACCGGGTGGAGGCGCATCCGGCAATGTTCTATTTCCACCCATGGGAGATCGATCCCGGCCAGCCGCGGGTGGCGAATGCGCCGCTGAAGTCGAAGCTGCGCCATTATCCGCGGCTTGGCGCGATGGCGGGCAAGCTGGAGCGGCTGATGGCGCGGCACGAATGGGGTCGGGCCGATGCGATCGTCGCCGAGCGTGCGGTCGCACTGTGAGCCTGCGCGTCCGGCGGGCAAATCTGGGCGACGTCGGCGAACGCGCGCGGATCGTGGCGTTCGTCGCGGCGCGGGCCGATGCCACGCCGTTCCACTTGCCGGTCTGGGGCGAGGCGACGGCGGCGGGGTGCGGGCAGGCGTACCGGATGCTGCTGGCGGAGGATGCTGGGGCGTTGGCCGGTCTGGTGCCGCTGACCCATGTGCGATCGCCGCTGTTCGGGGCGGCGCTGGTGTCGACCGGCTTCGGGGTCGGCGGCGGGGTGCTGGGCGACGGCGCGGCGGCGCGGATGCTGGCGGAGGCGGCGGTGGGCGTCGCGCGCGAGCTGGGCTGTCCGACGATCGAGATGCGCGGCGGGGCGGCGATCGATGCGGGCGGCTGGACGTTCGACGACAGCCGCTATCTGGGCTTCGTGCGGCCCCTGGCGGCGGATGACGATGCGGAATTGCTGGCGATCCCGCGCAAGCAGCGCGCCGATGTCCGCAAGGCGCTGGCCGCGCCGTTCGAGGTGGCAATCGGGCGCGGTGCGGCGGCGCTGGCCGAGCATTTCCGCGTGTATGGCACGTCGGTGCGCAATCTCGGCACGCCGGTGTTCCCGAAGGCGCTGTTCCGCGAGGTCGTGGCGGCATTCGGCGAGGATGCCGATGTGCTGACCATCCGCCACGAAGGACAAGCGTTGGCGAGTGTGTTGTCGGTCTATTGGCGTGGGACGGTCTATCCCTATTGGGGGGGCGGCACGGCCGAGGCGCGGGGCCTGCGTGCGAACGAGCGGATGTATTTCGAACTGATGCGCCATGCGCGGCGGCGCGGATGCGAGCGGTTCGATTTCGGACGGTCGAAGGTCGGGACCGGGCCGGCGGCGTACAAGAAGAATTGGGGGTTCGTCGGCGAACCGCTCGGCTATCCGACCTGGACCGCCGATGGCGCGGCGCCGCGCGATGCCAGCCCGCTCAATCCCAAATACCGGTTGAAGATCGCGGCTTGGCAGAAACTGCCGCTGGCGGTGTCGAACCGGGTCGGGCCGTGGATCGCGAAGGGGCTGGGGTGAGCGACATCCTGCTCCTTACCCACCGCGTCCCCTATCCCCCCAATCGCGGTGACAAGGTGCGCAGCCACCATGTGATGCGGCATCTCTCGACGCTGGGGCGGGTGCATCTGGCGGCGTTTGCCGATGATCCCCGCGATCTGGGGCATGATGCGGCGCTCAGCCAATGGTGCGCTAGTACGGTGGTGGTGCCGCGGACAAAGGGCAATGCGCGGGCGGCGGTCGAGGCTTTGGTGAGCGGGCGGCCGGTGTCGATGACGGCGTTCGATCATGAAGCGATGCGGGCGGCGGTGGCGGGTTTGCTGGGTGAGCGGCGTTACGATGCGATCTATGTCTATTCGGGGCAGATGGCGCAGTATCTGCCCGCCGACGCGCGGTTCGTGATGGATTTCGTCGACCTCGATTCGGCGAAGTTCTCAGGGTACGCCGCGGATGCGCGCGGGCCGATGCGCTGGATGCTGCGGCGCGAGGCGCGGCTGCTGGGGGCGTTCGAGCGGGCGGTGGCGGCGCGGGCGCAGGCGACGCTGTTCGTCAGCGCGGCCGAAGCGGCTTTGTTCGGCGGGCAGGCGCAAGCGGTCGAGAACGGGATCGACACCGGCTATTTCGATCCCACGGCGGTTGTGCCGGTCGAGACGGCAGGGCCGCTAATCGTGTTCACCGGGCAGATGGATTATCGGCCGAATGTCGATGCGGTGCGCTGGTTCGTGAAGGAAGTGCTGCCGGACGTGCCGGGGCGGTTCGCGATCGTCGGGCGCAGTCCTACGGCGGCGGTTCGGGCGCTGGCGGGGGAGCGGGTGATCGTGACCGGCGAGGTCGCCGATGTGCGCGGCTCGATCGCCGCGGCGGATGTCGTCGTGGCGCCGCTGCTGCTGGCGCGCGGCGTGCAGAACAAGGTGCTGGAGGCGATGGCGATGGCGAGGCCGGTCGTCGCCTCGACCGCGGCGGCGGAAGGGATCGATCATGGCGGATCGATCCGGGTTGCCGGGGACGCCGGAGCGTTTGCGAGCGAGATCAGGGGGTTGCTTGATGATCCTGCCACGGCGTCTGCGCTGGGGCAGGCGGCGCGGGCGCGGACGATCGCGCGCTATGGCTGGGATGCGCGGTTGGCACCGCTGGCTGGGTTGCTGGAGCTGTGAGTAGCGTGGCGATCGAGCGGCCGGCGCAGGTGTTGACGCCCGAATGGCGGCGGTCGCTGATCGCGCTTAGCGGCATCTGGGCAGCGCTGCTGCTGATCTTTCGACGCGATGTCGGCGATGTCGTCGATATCTGGTGGAATTCGACCACCTATGGCCATTGCCTGTTCGTGGTCCCGATCATCGGCTGGCTGGTATGGCAGCGGCGGCGCGAGGTGCTGGCGTTGCAGCCGGGGGCGTGGTTGCCGGGGCTGGCGATCGTCGGCGCGGGCGGTCTGGGCTGGCTGGTCGGGGAGGCGGCGGCGGTGGCGCTGTTCCGGCATGTCGGGCTGGTGATGTTGTTGCAGGGGGCGGTGGTCACGCTGCTGGGACCGCGTGTCGCGCGCGGGCTGTTGTTTCCGCTCGGCTATATGTTCTTCCTCGTGCCGTTCGGCGACTTCATGGAGCCGTGGCTGCAATCGGTGACGGTCGCGCTGACCATGCCGATTCTCCACGCGCTGGGGGTGCCGGCGAGTGTTGACGGGGTGCTCATCACCATCCCGAACGGCTATTTCGAGGTGGCCGAGGCATGTTCGGGCGCGAAGTTCGTGATCGCGATGATCGCGTACGGCGCACTGGTCGCCAATGTTTGTTACGTGGCCTGGCCGCGGCGGGCGGGGTTCATGGCGCTGGCGCTGGTCGTGCCGGTGCTGGCCAATGGCGTGCGCGCGGCGGGGACGATCTATGCCGCGCACCTGACCTCGGTCGAGGCGGCGACCGGGTTCGACCATATCGTCTATGGCTGGGTCTTCTTCGCGCTAACCATGGCCGGCGTGCTGGCGATCGGGTGGCGATGGTTCGACCGCGATCCCGATGCGCCGTGGTTCGACGTCGCGCGGGTGCAAGCGATGCCGATGCGCGTCGCCGACCGGTCGATGGCGGCAGGCACGGTGCTGGGCATTGCCGTTGCCTTTGCCGGATGGGGATGGGTGATCGACAGCCGCGCCGACCGCCTGCCCGAGCGGATCGACCTGCCGGCCGTACCGGGGTGGCAGCGGATCGCGATCACCGGCGAGCCATGGGTGCCCAACTATCCGGGTGCCGACCATTTCCTGATTGGCCGCTATGGCGATGCGCGCGGGCAGAGCGTCGACATGGCGATCGCCGTCTATGCCGCGCAGGGCGAGGGGCATGAGCTGGTCGGGTTCGGACAGGGACCGATCCGCGAGAACGACCGCTGGGTCCGCATCGCCGATACCCCCCCGATCGCGGGCGGCCGTGCGCTGCGCATGGCCGCCCCCGGCCCGGTCGAGCGCGAGGTCGCGACCTGGTATCGCATCGGATCGATCACGACCGGCAGCGAGGATCGGGTCAAGCTGGAAACGCTGAAGACGCGGCTGATGGGCGGGCGCCAGCGTGGGGTGGCGGTGCTGGTATCGGCGCAGAAGGGCGCGGGCGATCCGCGCGCCGCCATCGCCGATTTCCTGCGCGCGGCGGGACCGGTCGACGCCATCGCCGATCGCGCCGCAGGAGCAGACTGACCATGTGCGGCATCGCCGGCCTCTTCTATCCCGCCAGCCCCAAGCCGGTCGATCCGACGCGGATCGTCGCGATGACCGACGCGCAAGCGCATCGCGGGCCGGACGGGTCGGGAGTCTGGACGGCGCTGGGCGTGGGGCTCGGCCATCGCCGGCTGTCGATCATCGACGTGGCGGGTAGTCCGCAGCCGATGGCGCTGCCCGGTGAGCGAATCGTCGTCACGTACAATGGCGAGATCTACAATTTCGCCGAATTGCGCGCCGAACTGATCGCGCAGGGCGCGGTGTTCCGAACGCAGGGCGATACCGAGGTGCTGCTGCACGCATGGAGGGCATGGGGGCCGGACATGCTGGCGCGGCTGAACGGCATGTTCGCCTTTGCGATCCACGACGCCGATCGCCAGTCGCTGTTCATCGCGCGCGACCGGATGGGGGTGAAGCCGCTTCACTATGTCGAATTGGCCGATGGCGCGGTGGTGTTCGCGTCCGAACTGAAGGGGTTGCTGGCGCATCCGCTGGTGCGGCGGACACCCGACAGCCGGGCGATCGAGGATTACATGGCGCTCGGCTATGTGCCCGACGACGCCTGTATCGTCGCCGGCGTGCGCAAGTTGCCGGCCGGGCATTTCCTGCTGATGCAGCGCGGGCGGCCGGTGCCGCCGCCGGTGCGCTGGTGGGATATCGACTTTTCGAAGCGCGCGAAGGGCAACGCGCGCGATCTGGAGGCCGAGCTGGTCGAGCGGATGCGGCAGGGGGTGCGGTCGCGGATGGTCGCCGACGTCCCGCTCGGCGCGTTCCTTTCGGGCGGGGTCGATTCGTCGGCGGTCGTCGCGCTGATGGCGGAGGCGAGCAAGGCGCCGGTGCGAACTTGCACCATCGGCTTCGACGAGGCCGGGCATGACGAACGCGCGCCCGCGGCCGCTATCGCCACGCGCTTTGCCACCGATCATGCGGTGCGGACGGTGCAGTCGGACGACTTCGCGCTGATCGACACGCTGGTCTCGGCGTTCGACGAACCCTTTGCCGATGCTTCTGCGCTGGCGACCTACCGTGTCTGTGCACTGGCGCGCGAGCGGGTGACGGTGGCGCTGTCGGGCGATGGTGCCGATGAGGCGCTGGCCGGATATCGGCGGTACAAGTTCCATGCCGCCGAGGAGCGGGTGCGCGGATTGCTGCCACCGGGGTTTCGCGAGCCGGTGTTCGGGGCGCTGGGCGATGTCTATCCCAAGGCCGATTGGGCGCCGCGCCCGTTCCGTGCCAAGACGACGCTGCTGGCATTGGCGCAGGATGGCGATGAAGCCTATGCCGGTGCGGTTGGGGTGACGACGCCCGGCGTGCGGCAGGCGCTCTATACACCGGCAATGGCTCGGCAACTGGGCGGGCATCGTGGCGAGGACCGCTATGTCGCAGCGATGCGGCAGGCGCCGGGTCGCGATGCGCTCGACCGTGCGCAATATGCCGATTTCCGCCACTGGTTGCCGGGCGATATCCTGACCAAGGTCGACCGGACGAGCATGGCGGTCGGGCTGGAAGCGCGCGAGCCGTTGCTCGATCACCGGCTGATCGAGTTCTGCGCGACCCTGCCGCCGAAACTGCGGCTGCGGCGCGGCGAGGGCAAATGGTTGATGAAGAAGGCGCTGGAGCCATGGCTGCCGCGCGACATCCTCTACCGCCCCAAAATGGGATTCGTGACGCCGGTCAGTGCGTGGTTTCGTGGGGCACTGGCCGATGAGGCTGCCGCGCTCGCCCGATCGCCGATGCTGGCAAGCTGGTTCGACCTGCACGCGATCGAACGCATCGTCGCCGACCACCGGGCTGGGCGGGCCGAGCATGGCCGGACGCTGTGGCAGCTGGTGATGCTGGAGCGCAGCGCCACGCAGCTGTTCGCCTGATCTCCTTCGAATCTGCACCCGATCGCCACTCGACAAGTCGGGGCACTGCGATAGACCTTGGCATACCGGCGGGGGCCGGTGGACAAGGGGGACGACGTGAAGCCTTTCGTGATGGCTCGCGCTGCGGCGATGGCAGCGGTATGTATTCCGGCACTGGCATGGGCGAGCGATACGCCCCTGTATCAACCTGCGCCGGCATGGGTGATCGCACCGCCCGCCGTTCCGGCCACCGCCGGAGAGGAATTGCCGCCGATCGTTCTGCTGGATTTCCAGAAGCGGATCGAGGGCGACCGGTTGTGGTCCTATGTCCATCAACAGACGCGGATCGCCAGCAGCGAGATGCTGTCGCAGGCGGCGACGCTAACGCTGCCATGGGCACCGGACAAGGGCGACCTGATCGTCCATGGCCTGACCATCCTGCGCGGCGACCAGCGCATCGACCTGTTGGCGAAGGGGCAGAAATTCGTCGTGCTGCGACGTGAACAGTCGCTGGAACAGCGCGAGCTGACCGGCATCCTGACCGCGACGATGGCGGTCGAGGGGCTGGAGGTCGGCGATATCCTCGACATGCGCTTCTCGGTCACCGGGCGCGATGCGGCGCTGCGTGGTCGGGTGCAGGACGTCATCCCGCTGGTCGCCGCCCCCATGCGGATCGGGGCGGGGCGGGTCCGCTATAGCTGGCCGAAGGGGAGCCAGCCCAAATACCGTTTCCTCGCCGAAGGCGTGCAGGCGACGCCGGTGACCAAGGGCGACTTTACCGAACTCAGCTTCGCGCTACCGTTGGCCAAGCCCAAAGACATGCCGGAGGATGCGCCGTCGCGTTTCCGTCATCCGCCGCTGATGGAGGTGGCGAGCTTCGCCGACTGGGCCGATGTGTCGAAAACCTTTGCCACGCTGTACAGGACCGACGGGCTGGTGACGGGCGGTGGTCCGATCGCCGCCGAAGTCGCAGCGATCATGAAGGCGGAGGCAACGCCGATCGGCCGGGCGCAGCGCGCACTGGAGGTGGTGCAGGACAAGATCCGGTACCTCGCGGTCGGGATGGACGGCGGCAACTATGTCCCGCAAACCCCTGCGAAGACGTGGGAAGTCCGCTATGGCGATTGTAAGGCGAAGACGTTGTTGCTGCTGGCCATGCTGCGGGAAATGGGGATCGAGGCGGAGCCGGTGATCGCGAGCGTCGGCATGGGCGACTTCGTCCCCGAACGGCTGCCGAGTGCGGCGGCGTTCAACCATGTGTTCGTGCGGGCGACGATCGGTGGCGAGACGTTGTGGCTCGACGGCACCGGCAGCAATGCGCGCATCGCCGATATCCATGACACGCCGGGCGTCGGCTATGTCCTGCCGCTCCGCGTCGCGGGTGCCGAGCCGATACGGATCGAAACCCATGCCAATGCACGACCCTTTGCCAGCGTGACCGTCGAGGCCGACGAAAGCGGCGCAGTCGACCTGCCCAGTGCCGTTCAGGTCACGCTGGTCGCGCACGGAGTGATGGCGGCGCAGTTGCGTGCGGCGAAGAGCCAGATGGGAGCTAAGGAACAGCGCGAGCTAATCTCGACGATCTTGCAACAGGCGGTCGGCGAAGGGCAGTTCGCGGATGGGACGATAACGCCCGATCCGGTGAGCGGCGATGTCGTCGTGCGCGCGGCGGGCGTGGTCGGCACCAAATGGGCGATGGAGGACCGACGGCGCAAGCGGGCGCTGGGTGGGCCGCTCAGCGACCTGACCTTCGCGCCCGACCGCAGCCGTCCCGATTGGAACGGCATCCCGGTCGTCGCGCCGCCGGTGTTCGGCGTGGAACGGCACTTGCGGGTCCGGCTGCCCGATGCCGGACGCGGCTTCACGCTCGACGGCACGGCCGATACCGACCAGCGGCTGGCCGGCCATGTCGTCAAGCGGACGACGCGGCTCACCAACGGCACGCTGGCCATGGACGAACGGATGGACGCGCTGGGCATCGAGGTGCCGGCGGCGCGGATCGCAGGCGAACGTGATGCGGTGGCGACGGCGACCGCCAACATCCCGCGTCTGATCGCGCCGGCCGATACGCCGCGCCGCTGGACGCTCGACGCCGCGACCGTCGCGCAGTCGAGCCAGATCAAGGCGATCCGTTCGGTCTATGGCAAGGCGATCGCCGATGATCCCGACGAGATGAGCGGTTATCTCAGCCGTGCCAATTTCGAGAGCGGGGTCGGCAACTACCGCGGCGCACTGGCCGATCTCGACCGGGTGATCGCCAAGGAACCGAGCATCGAGATGTATCTGCAGCGTGCCTATGTCCACGACATGCTGGGCGACCGGGCGAAGGCGCTGGCCGATGCCGACAGCGCGCGGCAACTCGACCCGTCGAACCAGGGTGCGACGGCGCGGTTGGCGTGGCTGAAGGCGGAGAATGGCGACCTCCCCGGCGGAGTCGCGCTGCTCGACCAGCGGATCGCACTGGGCGGCGAGCAGAAACGTGCGGCACGGCAGGACAAGGCAGCGCTGATCGGCGAGTTCGGTGATGCGGCGGAGGCGGTCAAGCTGTACGACGCGATGATCGCCGAGAAGCCGGGGTCGCCGAACCTGCTGAACGGGCGCTGCTGGATCAAGGGCACGCGGTCGCTGATGCTCGATACCGCGCTCAAGGACTGCACCAGCGCGATCGAGCTCAGCGACAGCACGCTCGCCGCGCTCGATAGCCGGGCGATGGTCTGGTACCGGATGGGCCGCTATCCTGAGGCGCTGGCCGATCTCGACGCGGTGCTGGCGGCCGAACCCGATATGGCCGGCAGCCGCTATCTGCGCGCGGCGGTGCTCAAGGCGATGAAACGCGATGCCGATGCGGTCGCCGATCTGGCGATGGCCCGGCGGGTCGCGCCGCAGATCGATCGGCAATATGCACGGTTCGGATTCAAGATGTAGGCGGCGGCAACACCCTCCATACGAGAACGGCGAGGGATCGCTCCCCCGCCGTTTCCATTTGCAGCGATGTGTCGAGGATCAGTCGAACATCTTGCCGAAGGCGCGCTTCGCACGGTCCTTCCACGCGCCGCGGTGATAGGCGTCCGACGCCAGCAGCGGCATGACCGAACCGGCTTCGGCAAAGACCATCTGTTCGAGCGCGGTGTCGACCTTGCCCCAGCTGGCCGCTTCCTTGAGCGTCGACGACGAGCAGGCGCCGTCGCGCACGTCGGCGACCGTGATCTGCACCGCGTACTTGTGCATCTCGACATCGTCATGGCCGAGGATCTCGGCGCAGACGACCGTGTCCTGGATGAAGTTCTTCGGCACGCCGCCGCCGATCATCAGCAGGCCGGTGGTGCCGGCCTTGATCTTGATATCGGTCAGTTCGCGGAAGTCGGCGATGGCGTCGAGCACCATGTACGGCTTGCCTTCCTTCGCGCGGTCGACCTGGTGCTTGACCAGACCGAAGCCGGCCGAGCTGTCGACGAATGCCGGGCAGAAGATCGGCACGTCATGCTCGTAGGCGAGCTTGACGAGGCTGTTTTCCTTCTTGCCGTGCTCCGACAGATATTTGCCCATCTCACGGATGAAGGCGCGCGACGAATAGGCCTTGGGCTCCAGCGAGTCGGCGATCTTGCCGATCGTGTGGTCGCAGTCCTGCAGCTGCTCTTCGTCGATATAGGTGTCGTAGATGCGGTCGATGTAGAGCGAACGCAGCGTATTGTCGTCGGGGATTTCCAGCGCCTGGTAATGCTTGTGGCCAAGCCCTTCGAAGAAATCCATGTCGACGATCGACGCGCCGGTGGCGACGACGCCGTCGATCATGTTCGAGCGCAGCAGTTCGGCATAGAGGTCCATGCAGCCGCCGGCCGAGGTCGAGCCTGCGATCACGAGGAAGATCGAGCAGTCCTTGTCCTCCAGCATCTGGTTGTAGATGCGGGTGGCGCGCGCGAGGTCGCGGCTGGTGAAGCTCATCTTGCCCATGGCGTCGATGATCGGGCGGGCGTCGAACTTGGTGATGTCGACATGCTCGACGGTGGTCGAAAGCAGTTCGGCCTTGCGGGTGTCGTTGATCGTCGTGTCGGTCATGATGGTCCCATCATCATCGATAAGCCGTCGTCGTTATGGGGACGCGGAAACCCGGTTGGCCTCCTGCCCACAAAGCGCGGGAGGAGCCGATGGCGGTCGCATAGCGGCAAAGCCATGCAAAGCCCACCCCCGGCCCCTCCCGCCAGATGTGGGAAGGGGGAGGTGGTCGGTTAGGATAAAGGCGTTACAGCTTGACGACGTTGTTCGACACGAACGCCGGAACGGGATCGAGCTCGATATACATCGACTCCATCGGTTCGTCGTCGGTCACGACGGTCTCGCCATTGCCGAAGCCGTTGAACGCGGTGCGCATCGCCGAGCCATAGGCGCCGAGCATACCGATCTCGAAATAATCGCCGCTGCGGGTATCGGCCGGAAGCGGGAACGGGCCCTGCATCTGGTCGATATCGTCGCAGGTCGGACCCCAGAAGCTGAAGTCCATATCGCGCGCGTCCGATTCCGGCTGCCGCAGCAGCTGCACCGGATATTTCCAGCCGATATGCGCGGCATCGAACAACGAGCCATAGGCGCCGTCGTTGATGAACAGCTCCGACCCGCGGCGATGCTCGACGCGGACGACGACCGAGGCGTATTCGGCGCACAGCGACCGGCCCGGCTCGCACCACAGTTCGGCCGAGTAGCTGACCGGCAGGCTTTCGAACGCGCGGTGGATCGTTTCGAAGAAACGCTCCAGCGGCGGCGGGGTCATGCCTGGATAGCGCGACGGGAAGCCGCCACCGACATCGATGACGTCGACGGTGACGCCGGCATCGACGATCGCACCACGGACTCGCTCCATCGCGTTGCTGTACGCGTCGGGCGACATGGTCTGGCTGCCGACATGGAAACAGATGCCGAGCGCGTCGGCGACCTGGCGGGTCGCGATCAGCAACTCCTTCGCCTCGCCCGGACCCACACCGAACTTCGACCCCAGCGACAGCTTCGCATATTCGGACGACACGCGCATGCGTACGCACAGCGTCAGATCGGTCGCGCCATTGGTCGCGGCCTCGATCTTGCGCAGTTCGTCCATGCTGTCGAGTGAGAAGGTGCGCACGCCATGCTCGAAATAGGCTTCGGCAATCGCTTCCGGCGCCTTGATCGGGTGCATGAAGTGGCAAACTGCGTCCGGCAACGTCGACTTCACCAGACGAACCTCGCCGATCGACGCGGTGTCATAGTGGACGATGCCGTTGTCCCACAGGACAGCGAGCAGGTCGGGCGACGGATTCGCCTTTACCGCATACATCGAGCGCCCCGGAAACTTCTCGACGAAGAATCGGGCTGCGCGCGCGGCGGCGTGCGGGCGAACGAGCGTTACCGGTTCGACCGGTCGGCGCTCTGCAATGTCGATCCCGCGCTCGAACGAGGAGTCACGGGCGATAAAGGGGGCAGCTAGCCCCAGCGCGCTATGGTGCTTGGCCAATTCAAGGGACCTCCAATTGCCTTTCGGCATACGGTGACAAAAGCTGCCTTGCGGTTGGAAGTCCCATGGGGCAGCGGAGGCGCGATCTATGACCCACAAACCTTGATGTAAAGTGTCTGTGCGGCAGAAAGTGCAATTTATGACGATTATGCGACAACCTACCCGCGCCGGCGTGCGCGACGCCGCCGCGAAGATCGCGGAAATCCTGCCGCCCTCGCCACTGATGATACGCGAAATCAATGGCTTGCCGGTCGCTTTGAAGATGGAATCGTTGCAACCGATCGGCGCGTTCAAATTGCGTGGTGCGTGGCACCGGTTGACGGCGTTGAGCGACGAATCGAGGGCGCGCGGGGTCGTCGCCTTCTCCTCGGGCAATCATGCGCAAGGGGTGGCGTGGGCGGCCAAACGTCTGGGGATCGCCGCGACGATCGTGATGCCCGCCGACGCGCCCGAGACGAAGCTGCGCGCGACGATGGCGCTGGGCGCAGAGGTCGTTCGCTACGACCGGGCGACCGAGAGCCGCGAAAAGATCGCCGCGCATCTGGCGCATGCCCGCGGCGCGACGCTGGTGCCGAGTTTCGACGATGCGTGGGTGATCGAGGGGCAGGGATCGGCGGGGATCGAGGCGGCCGAGCAGATGGTGGCGGCCCGGCTGCCCGCGCCGTCGCGCGTGATCGTGCCGTGCGGTGGCGGAGGATTGGCGGCGGGGATCGCGCTGGCGCTGCCCGATGCCGAGATGGTGACGGTCGAGCCCGAGGGATGGGACGACATGCGCCGCAGCCTGGAGGCCGGGTGGATCGAGCCGGTCGGCGATACGCCGCCGCCGACCGCGTGCGACGCGCTTCAGACGATGCGGGTGGCCGAACGGACCTTCGACGTACTGTCGCGACGCGGGGCAACCGGCGTCGCGGTCAGCGAAGGCGAGATCGCCGAGGCGCAACGCTGGGCGGCGCGGCAATTGCGGTCGGTGGTCGAGCCGGGTGGCGCGGTGGCGCTGGCGGCGATCCTGTCAAAACGCGTCGCGGTGATGCCGGGCACGCTGGTGCTGGTGTCCGGCGGCAATGTCGATCCCGTCGCCTATGGCAAGGTCATCGCCGCGTGACGCCCGGTCCGGCGGGAACGCTGCTCGGCGTGCTGATGCTGGTCGCGATCCTGCTGATCGTGTTCGGCATCCGCATGATCGCGCGGGGCGAGCGGCGCAACGGCAGCCTGATGCTGGTCTGCGCGCTGGTTATGATCGGGAACGTCGCGATCTGGACGGTGTGAGCGTCAGTCGCGTTGCGGCGACATGCGGTAGCTGCGCTGGTCGAGCGCCTGCCCGGCATTGGCCGCGTTCTGGTTGTCTATCTGCATCCACTCCGCCTTGGTATGGCAGACCGGCCGCGCCATGATCGATCCGGTCGTTACCTCGCGGCGGCAGATTTTCTTTTCAGGCTTCGGGGCTTGCGCAGCGGGCGCGGTCTGGGTCGCGGCGGCGAGCAGCAGCAAGGTCAGCATGGTCCGGTCGTCCTGTAACGGAGGGTTGCCGGTATCCTATGGCGTTGATGCAATATGGCAAGCTTGAAAGGCGCGCCACGGCGAAGCCACGTCGTCGGTCGGTGCCGATCGGCACCGCCGGCCGGTCCGACGCAAAGGCACGGGTCGGCGTAGCGACCCGCGGCGTCGGACTTACTTGATCGGCGAGTTGGGATCCAGCCGCATGTCGAGATAGCGGTCTACGCTGCCCATCAGTTCGGGCATCTCGTTCTGGAAGAAGTGGTTGGCGCCGGGGATCACGTCGTGATGGATGGTGATGTGCCGCTGCGTCCGCAGCTTGTCGACCAGCTTCTGCGTGGCGGCGGGGGTGACGACTTCGTCGGCATCGCCCTGGATGATGATGCCCGAGGACGGGCAGGGCGCGAGGAAGGTGAAGTCGTACATGTTCGCGGGCGGCGCAATCGAGATGAAGCCGCGGATTTCCGGACGGCGCATCAGCAGCTGCATGCCGATCCACGCGCCGAAGCTGACGCCCGCGATCCACGTCGTCTGCGCCTCGGGATGGAAGCTCTGCACCCAGTCGAGCGCCGAGGCAGCGTCCGACAATTCGCCGACGCCGTTGTCGAACGTGCCCTGGCTCTTGCCGACGCCGCGGAAGTTGAAGCGCAGCGTCGCGAAGCCGCGGCGCTGGAACGTCTTGTAGAGTTCCTGGACGATGCGGTTGTTCATCGTGCCGCCCGACGAGGGATGCGGATGTAGAATCATCGCAACCGGCGCGCGCGGGCGGGGAGCGGGGGCGAAACGGCCCTCCAGTCGACCTTCGGGACCGGGGAAGATGACTTCGGGCATGGGACGTCCTGCTGACAATTGGGCGCGGCGATGGCGCGGAATGGGATCGCGGCTATATAGGCCTACGCAATCGGAACGGAAGTGTTTTGACGACCCGCATCTATCTCGACCATGCCGCGACGACCCCGATCCGTCCGCAAGCGGCCGCCGCCGTCGCCGACGGGATGGCGCGCTGGGCGAATCCGTCGAGCCCCCATGCGGAGGGGCGTGCAGCGCGGCGGATGCTGGAGGACGCGCGCGGCCGGATCGCGGCGGAGCTGGGATGGGACGGGGAGGTGATCCTCACCAGCGGCGCGAGCGAGGCGCTGGCGATCGGGCTAGGCCGCGCGAAGCGGGCGCGGCGGCTGGTGTCGGCGGTCGAGCATGATGCGGTGTTGCGCGCCGCACCGGGCGCGGACGTGCTGCCGATCGTCGCGGGCGAACCGGACGAAGATGCGCTGGCGCGATATCTTGCCGACGGAGCGCCCCCGGTGGTCGCGGTGCAGGCGATCAATTCGGAAACGGGTACGATGCTGCTGCCCGGGTCCCACAGTCCGGCGATCGCGATGGTGCGGGATGCGGGCGGGCTGGTGCTGGTCGATGCGTCGCAGGCGGTGGGGAAGCATCCGCTGCCCGACGCCGACATGATCGTGGTGTCGGCGCACAAGCTGGGCGGGCCGCCGGGGATCGGCGCACTGTTGCTGCGCGACTATGCAATGGTCGCGCCGGGTGGCGGGCAGGAATCGGGCTATCGCGGCGGGACTGAGAATGTGCCCGGGGCGCTGGGCTTCGCCGCTGCGCTGGAGGCGGGGGGGGGCGACGGCTGGGCGACCGATATTGAGCAACGGTTCCGATTCAAGGATCGGCTGTACGAAGCGGGCGAGGTGATCCAGCCCGGCGTGCAATGCTCGCATATCTTCGCGGTCGCGCATGCGACCCTGCCGGCGGCCGCGCAACTGATCCGGCTCGATGCGATGGGGTTTGCGGTATCGGCGGGAAGCGCCTGTTCGTCGGGGACGCTGAAGCGCAGCCGCGCACTGGCGGCGTTTGGGGTGGCGGGCGAGGTCGCCGACCGGACGATCCGGGTGAGCCTGGGCTGGTCGACCACGCCCGAGGAACTCGATCGCTTCGCCGATGCCTATGCCGGGCTGGGGCGGCGATGACCTATCTCGATTATCAGGCGACGACGCCGCTGGCCCGCCAAGCGTTCGAGGCGATGGTGCCGTGGCTGCGCGACCATCACGCCAACCCGCATTCGCCGCATCGCGAGGGGCGGCGGGCGAAGGCGGCGGTCGAAGTCGCGCGGGCGCAGGTGGCGGCGGCGCTGGCGCCAGGCGAGGACGGGCGCCTGTTCTTTACCGGCGGCGCGACCGAGGCGGCGAACTGGGCGATTGCGGGCACGTTCGAACGGCTCGGCGCGCGCCGGTCGAAGGTGGTGACGATCGCAACCGAGCATAGCTGCGTGCTCGACACCGTCCGCGCGCTGGCTGGGCGAGGGGCGGAGGTCGTGGTGCTGCCGGTCGGAGTGGATGGGCTGGTCGATCGCGACGCGGCACAAGCGGCGATCGACGAGCGGACGGCGGTGGTCGCGGCGATGCTGGTCAATAACGAGATTGGCGTGGTGCAGCCGATCGCGTGGCTCGGCGAACTGGCGCGGTCGGTCGGGGCGGTCATGTTTTGCGATGCGGTGCAGGGCTGGGGACGGGTCGCGCTGCCGGTCGCCGCCTGCGACCTCATCGCGGTATCGGCGCACAAGGTCTATGGGCCGAAGGGTATCGGGGCGCTGTGGGCGCGGGCCGGCGCCGAGCCGGCGGCGATCCTGCATGGCGGTGGGCAGGAGGGCGGGTTGCGATCCGGGACGCTCAGTCCGGCCCTGTGCGCAGGGTTCGGGGAGGCGGCGGCGTTGCTGGCGCAGGATGAGCCGTCCCATATCGAGACGTTGTGGAGCGCGGCGCGTGCGGTGCTGGCGGCACCCGACTGGGTGCTGAACGGCGATGGCGAGGCGCGCTGGCGCGGCAATCTGAACGTGCGGATGGATGGGTTGGACGTCGCGCGGCTGATGAGCGAGTGCCGCGACATCGCCTTCTCGGCGGGATCGGCCTGTGCCAGCGGGTCGGGGCGGACCAGCCATGTGCTGCGCGCGATCGGACTTAGCGATGCGCAGGCGAAGAACGCGATCCGCGTCGGTTTCGGGCGGTACACGACGCAGGAGGAACTGGTGACGGCGGTGCAGGCGATCGATCAAGCGGCGCGGGGGCAGCGATGATCGTCCGGTTCGTCCGGGCGGACGGCAGCGTCGAGGAAGCGCGTGGCGCAGCGGGCGACCGGCTGCTCGATCTCGCGCAGGCCTATGACCTGCCGCTGGAGGGGACGTGCGGCGGACAGATGGCGTGTTCGACCTGCCATGTGATTGTCGATCCGGCTGACGCGCCGCGCCTGCCCGCGGCCAGCGAGGAGGAGGAGGACATGCTCGATTTCGCCGAAGGGGCGGTCGCGACCAGCCGGCTGGCGTGTCAGATCGTGCTGGACGACTCGCTCGACGGGCTGACGGTTCGGATTCCGGCATCGGCACGTGACGCGCGGCGGTAACGCTCGATCAGCAGCACCGCTACGGCACCGCTGGCATAGGCGATGAAGTCCTTCGGATCGAAACCGCTGCCGAGGATCATCCGGGCGAACCGGTTTTGGTCGAGGCCGATTGCCTTCAGCAGACGAAAATACTGGCTGAACTCGATCGCGACGGCGACCGCGAACGCGATCAGCGCCGCCGGGACGACCGGCAATCGCGTGACGGCGCGAATGCCCGCATAGACCAGCACCACCGCCAGCGCGTCACCGACATAAGGGCGGACGATCGGATCGTTCAGGAACAGTGCGATGGCGAGTTCGATCGCGAGCAGCGCGATGGTCAGTGCGGCATAGCCCCTGTTCAGTCGCATCGTCGCTCTCCTCGAACTGCAACGGCCATGGCGTGCGACGGACGCCGATGCAAGCGCTTGCCCCGATGCGGCACCACCGCCTAAAGACCCGCGATGACCGTGAACGTCGATATGGGGACGGACCCGGCGGGCAAGACCGTTCCCCTTGATCTCGAAGAATTGTTGGCGACCCGATTGCTGGTGCAGGGCAATTCGGGATCGGGAAAGTCGCATCTGCTGCGCCGCCTGCTCGAACGCAGCGCCGGCCATGTCCAGCAGGTGGTGATCGATCCCGAAGGCGATTTCGTGACGCTGGCCGGGGCATACGGCCATGTCGTGATCGAGGCCGCCGACCATAGCGAGCGTGAGGTCGCGAAATTTGCCACCCGCGCCCGCGAACACCGCGCCTCCGTCGTGCTCAGCCTAGAAGGGCTGGAGGCCGAGGGGCAGATGAAGTGCGCTGCGGCGTTCCTCAACGCGCTGTTCGATGCGCCACGCGAGCACTGGTACCCGGCGCTGGTGGTGGTCGACGAGGCGCAGCTGTTCGCGCCGGCGGGCGGCGGCGAGGTGGTCGAGGAAGTGCGGCGCGCATCGCTGTCGGCGATGACCAACCTGATGTGTCGCGGGCGCAAGCGCGGGCTGGCCGGGGTGATCGCCACGCAGCGGCTGGCGAAGCTGGCCAAGAATGTCGCGGCCGAGGCGTCGAACTTCCTGATGGGGCGGACCTTTCTCGACATCGACATGGCGCGCGCGGCGGACCTGCTGGGCATGGAACGGCGACAGGCGGAGGCGATCCGCGATCTGCAGCGCGGGCATTTTCTTGCGCTCGGACCGGCGGTGTCGAGACGGCCGCTGTCGATCAGGATCGGGCCGGTGCAGACCTCTGCCCGCAGCGGCAGTCCCAAGCTGACCCCACTGCCGAGCGCACCGGTGGCCGATATCAAGGACTTGTTGCTGGCTCCGGTCGAGGCGATGCTGCCGCTCGGCCCGCCGATCCGGCATGTTGCGCCGCCCGAGACGGTCGAGGCGGCGATCGCCGCGCCGCCGCGAACGAACGTCGCTCCCGATCTGCCCGAACGGTCGGCGGACGAGACCGATAGCATCGTCGCCGACGTGCTACGCGCGCTGGTCGAGGACGAGGGCGATCAGCCGCGCGCGGCGGCGGTACTGTATCAGGATTTCGACGTCCGGTGTCGGATGGTCGGCCTGCCGCGTCCTCCGCTCGACCTGCCGGCGTTCACGCGGCGGCTGGCGTGCGCGCGGGCGGGGATTTTCGAGGCGCCCGATGACGAATGGGCGCAGGCGCTGGCGATCGCCGACGTGCTGCCCGACGATATGCTTGGCGCGTTCATGCTGATCGCGCGCGCGGCGCGCGAGGGGCGGCCGTGTCCCAGTGATGCGGAGATCGCGCGGACCTATGGCACCAGTTCGCTCGGGCGGGTGAAGCGGTTGCTGGCCTATATCGAGGGGCGCGATCTGCTGGTGTGCCGGATCGATCTGGCGGGTAAGCGCTCGATCGCACTGCCGCATCTGGGGTGGACGACCGAAGCGGCCGAGGCGGCGTAGGTCCTTCCCGGGACGGGGAGGATGTTACGGTCTCGAATACCGATCCTTCAGCAATCGCCACGTCGCGCGCAGGCCGTATGCTTCGCCGCCTTTGGCACGACCGGGTTTGGCGGCGGCGCGCCAGGCGAAGGTGTCGAGATGCGCCCAAGCCGTACCCGGCGTCACGAAGCGGCGCAGGAACAGCGCCGCCGTCACCGCGCCGGCCATGCCGCCATCGGGGGCGTTGACCATGTCGGCGATGTCGGACTTGAGCATGTCGTCATAGCCGTCCCAGAGCGGCATCCGCCACAGCGGGTCGTCCTCCGCCATGCCGGCCGCGAGCAGATCGGCGGCAAGTGCTTCGTCATTGGCGAAGGTCGCGGGCAGATCGGGGCCGAGCGCCACGCGCGCCGCACCGGTCAGCGTCGCGAAGTCGATCAGCAGCTCGGGCCGGTCTTCACACGCTTTGGTCAGCGCATCGCCGAGCACGAGGCGACCTTCGGCATCGGTATTGGTGTTCTCGACCGTCAGCCCCTTGCGCGTGGCGAGCACGTCGCCGGGGCGGAAGCTGTCGGCCGACACGCTGTTCTCGACCGCGGGGATCAGCAGGTGGAGCCGGACGGGCAGGTGTGCCTCCATCACCAGTCCGGCCAGCGCCAGCGCATGGGCCGCACCGCCCATATCCTTCTTCATCAGCCGCATGCCCGCAGACGGCTTGATATCGAGGCCGCCGCTGTCGAAGCACACGCCCTTGCCGATCAGTGCGACACGCGGATGAGCGGAGTTGCCCCAAACCAGTTCGATCAGGCGCGGCTCGCGGCCCTTGGCGGCGGCCTTTCCGACGGCGTGGATCATCGGATAGCCGGTTTCGAGATCGCGGCCTGCGGTGACGGTAACGGTCGCGCCGTGCGCGTCGCCCAGCGTGCGGACGGCGGTGGCAAGTTCGGCGGGGCCGAGATCGGCGGCGGCGGTATTGACCAGGTCGCGGACGCGGGCGGTGGCGGCGGCCTGTCGCAATGCTTCATCGATGCGGGCGGGTTCGGTCGAGAGCAGGACGCGGGGAGCGTCGTCCTCGCCCCGACGATAGCGGGTGAAGCGGTATTGCGCGGTCGCCCAGCCGAGCTTCGCCGCGCCGGGGGTGCCGGTGGCTAGGCGGTAGGCGCCGGCGGGAAGCTGCGCGGGCAGATGGGCGAGATCCCAGGACGCGAGTGCTTCGGGATCGGTGACGACGGTCGCGACCGACCAGTCTTCGGGCTGTTCGCCGGGCAGGGTCGCGGTCTTGCCGGGCTTGGCGGTCAGGCGCTGCGCGGTCGCGGCGGTGAGGATGCGCGGCGGCTGCGACGCGAACCAAGCATCGAAGGCGGCGGCGGAGATCAGGTGGATGGTACGGGCGTCCTGCCCGCGGTCGGCGACGATCGTCGGTGTCATGATCGCGATGGTGGGGATGGCACGCGGAAAACGCAATCCTCCCCGCCACGGCGAGGGTTTTAGAGCGGCACGCCGTACAGGTCGTGTTCGTCGGCGTCCTCTACCTCGACCTTCACGATATCGCCCTGGGCGAGATGCCCGGCGTCGCGCAGGAATACCTCACCGTCGATGCCCGGCGCGTCGGCGGTGCTGCGGCCGGTCGCGCCACCTTCTTCGCCAACCTCGTCGATGATGACGTCGATCGTCCGGCCGACCTTTGCGGCGAGTTTCGCGGCCGAAATCGCGGCGGTCTTTTCCATGATCCGTGCGTAGCGCTCTTCCTTGACCGCCTCCGGCACCGGATCGGGCAGTGCGTTGGCGGCGGCACCTTCGACGGGTTCGAAGCGGAATGCGCCGACGCGATCAAGCTGTGCCTCGTCGAGCCAGTCGAGCAGATACTGGAAATCGGCTTCGGTCTCGCCAGGGAAGCCGACGACGAACGACGAACGGATCGCGATATCGGGGCAAACCTCACGCCAGCCGCGCAGGCGTTCGAGCACCTTGGCATCGTTCGCCGGGCGCTTCATCGCCTTCAGCACATTGGGCGAGGCGTGCTGGAACGGAATGTCGAGATAGGGCAGCACCAGCCCCTCGGCCATCAGCGGGATGACGCTGTCGACATGGGGGTAGGGGTAGACATAGTGCAGCCGTACCCATGGCGCGATTGCCCCAAGTTCGCGGGCGAGATCGGTCATGTGCGGCACGACCTCGCGCCCCTTCCACGCGCGCGGCTCGCGGCGGATGTCGATGCCGTAGGCTGAGGTATCCTGGCTGATGACCAGCAGTTCCTTCGTGCCCGCGGCGACCAGCTTCTCCGCCTCGCGCAGGATCGCGTCGGGCCGGCGGCTGACCAGATCGCCGCGGATCGACGGGATGATGCAGAAGGAGCAGCGATGGTTGCAGCCCTCCGAAATCTTCAGATAGCTATAGTGACGCGGCGTCAGCTTCAGACCGCTCTCGGGGACCAGATCGACGAAGGGCGAGGGGATCGGCGGTGCGGCTTCATGGACCGCATCGACGACCTGTTCATACTGATGCGCGCCGGTGACGGCCAGCACCTGCGGGAAGCGGGCGCGAATCGTCTCCGCCTCCTGCCCCATGCAGCCGGTGACGATGACGCGGCCATTCTCCGCAATCGCCTCGCCGATCGCTTCCAGCGACTCTTCCTTGGCGGAATCAAGGAAGCCGCAGGTGTTGACCAGCACGACATCGGCGCCGGCATAGTCGGGCGACATCTGATAGCCGTCGCTGCGCAGCTTGGTCAGGATGCGTTCGCTGTCGACGAGGTTCTTGGGACAGCCGAGCGAAACCATCCCGACACGGGGGGGCGAAGGAAGACGAGTTGCCATGATCGCCGCGTCACATAGCGATTTCGGCGAAAAATGATAGGGGCAGCGGAACCTATTGCCGGAACAGGAAGAAGGCGCCCCCGGCGATCAGCGTGAAGCCGATCATGTGGTTGACCGTGATCTTCTGCCCCAGATACGCGACCGAAAAGATCGCGAAGACGGTGAGGGTAATGACCTCCTGCATCCCCTTCAGCTGTGCCGCCGAATAGACCTGCGATCCGATGCGGTTGGCGGGGACGGCAAGCCAATATTCGAAGAAGGCGATGCCCCAGCTGACGACGATCACGAAGAACAGGGGCGCGCCCTTGTGCTTGAGATGGCCGTACCAGGCGAAGGTCATGAAGATGTTGGAGGCGATCAGCAGCAGGATCGGCCAGAGACGGGCAGCGTCGGGCATTATCGGGTCACCACTTCGACGATCGTGTCGCCGGGTTGCAGGTTGCGGGCTTCTTCGCTGTCGAACCGGATCTTGCCGCCCTGCCGATAGATGCGCAGGCCAAGTCCGGTGGTGATCGCCGACAGCGGCTGGCCGACCTCATGCGGAGCGACCGGGCGTTCGGACAGCGCGACCGCGCCATCGATCGAGGCGAGGTCGAGCATATAGTCGGCGATGTGCGGCCCGCGGCACGATCCGGCGAGCAGCAGTCCGGCGAAGCTGACCGGGTTGATGACCGTCGTAGCGCCGGCGGCGCGGGCGGGAAACTCGTTATCCTCGGCCTTCACGATCACGCTGATCGTCAGGTCGGGGGCGAGGTGGCGGGCGGTCAGCGTCACCAGCACCGACGTGTCGTCGCGTCCGGTCGCGACGATCAGCGCGCGGGCACGGGCGATGCACACGTCGTTCAGCGTGGCATCGCGGGTGGCATCCGCCTGCAGCACGATGCAGCCCAGCTTCTGCGCAGCGTCGAGCTGGGTCTGGTGCGGTTCGATGACGACGATCCGGCGCGGATCCTCGCCACGCGCGATCAGTTCGTCGACCGCTTCCGACCCCGTCTTGCCGAAACCGGCCACGACGATGTGCCCGGTCAGCTTGTCTTGCAACAGCGCCATGCGCCAACGCTCCCAACTGCGCCGAAGGACGAATTGATAGGTCGTGCCGATGAACAGCAGCACGACGAACACCCGGATCGGCGTAACGATCAACGCATCGAATAGTCGCGCGCGTTCGGTGACCGGCGCGATATCGCCATAGCCGGTCGTCGTGATCGAGATCATCGTGAAGTAGATGACGTCGGCAAAGCTGACCTTGCCGTCGTAATTGTCGCGCAGCCCTTCGCGATCGAACCAGTGCACCGCGACGGCGATACCGACCAGCGTCAGCACCGCGACCACCCGCCACAGGATCGACGCCCAGACCGGCAGCGGCGACGATTGCCGCAGGATCGCGCGGCGGGCGGGCGGGGTCACTGGCGCGGCAGCCGCGACAGCGGGTCGATCGGGGTGCGGCCCGAGCGGATTTCGAAATGCACCGCCGGACGCTCGGCATAGCCGGTGTCGCCCGACAGCGCGATCTTCTGCCCCTTCTTCACGGCCTGTCCGCGCTGGACCAGCAATTGGCTGGCATGGCCATAGACGGTGGTCAGCCCGCTGCCATGGCGGATGATGACCACGCCGCCCAATCCCGGCACGCCGGTGCCGACATAAGCGACGGTGCCGGCGGCGGCGGCGGCGATCGGCGTGTCGAGCGGGACCGCGATCTTGATGCCGTTGTTGCGCTCGCCGCTGTCGCCCGCGCCGAAGCGTTTGAACACGCGGCCATCGACCGGCCAGATCAGCGTGCCGGGATTGGTGCTGGGCGGTGCGACGGCGGCGGTCGAGGGCAGGACGCGTCGCGGCGAGGTCACGGCGGGGGCGGGGCGCGCGTTCGGCTCGATCGCCGGTTCGCCGCCGGTGAGGATGTCGTCGATGTCGAGCTGGAACGCCGCCGCCCGCTCCGCTGCCGAGCGGGGCAGGGCGTCGCCGGGGATCAGGATACGCTGTCCGGCGCGCAGGATGAACGGCTCGGTCAGCGCGTTGGCAGTGGCGATGCGCGACCAGTCGACGCCATAGGCGCGGGCGATGGCGATGCCGCTCTCGCCCTTGCCCACCATGTGATAGCGGCCGCCGGGGATGGTCAGCCGCTGCCCGGCGCGGATCAGGAAGGGCGGCGGCAGGTTGTTGGCGCGCGCGATCGCCTCGGTCCCGGCGCCAGTCGTGTTGGCGATGCCGCGCAGCGTATCGCCGGGGCGGACGACATAGCTGCTGGGCGGGACACTGCGGGCGTTCGGCTCGACCCGCTTGGCTTCCCATGCCGGCGGGGGCGACGGCAGCGACGTCACGCCCTCCCCTTGCGGTTCGGTGGCGGGCGGCGTGCCGGGGGCGATGGTCGGTGGCCGTTCCTGCGCCGTCGCGACCCGGCGCTCGTTGGACGGGATACAGCCGCTTGCGCCGATCGTCAGCGCCGCCGCCATCATCGCCCGTGTCGCGAACCGCATCGCCGCCCCCCCGTTCGTCGCTCAACCCGCCGGGGTCAGCACATCCTGTCCGATATAGCGCCGGAGTGCTTCGGGCACGACGACCGAGCCGTCGGCCTGCTGGTAATTCTCCAGCACCGCGACCAGCGTGCGTCCGACCGCAAGGCCCGATCCGTTGAGCGTATGGACGAAGCGTGTCGCCTTCTCCCCCTCCGGCCGGTAGCGGGCGTTCATCCGCCGCGCCTGGAAATCGGTGCAGGTCGAACAGCTCGAAATCTCGCGATAGCGGGCCTGACCCGGCAGCCAGACTTCGAGGTCGTAGGTCCGTGCCGCCGAAAAACCCATGTCGCCGGTGCACAGCTTCATTCGCCGGAACGGCAGGGCGAGGCGGTTGAGAATATCCTCCGCCGCCTGCGTCATCCGTTCATGCTCGGCATCCGACTGGTCGGGGGTGGTGATCGACACCATCTCCGCTTTCTCGAACTGGTGCTGGCGGATGAAGCCGCGCGTGTCGCGCCCGGCGGCGCCGGCCTCCGAGCGGAAGCACATGGTGAGCGCGGTGAAGCGCAGCGGCAACTCGCGCTCGGGCAGGATCTGCCCGGCGACGATATTGGTCAGCGAGACCTCGGCAGTCGGGATCAGCCAGCGATCGTCGGTGGTGCGAAACAGGTCCTCGGCGAATTTCGGCAACTGCCCGGTGCCGAACAGCGCGTCGCCGCGCACCAGCACCGGCGGCACGACCTCTTCATAGCCGTGGATGCCGGTCAGCGTATCGAGCATGAACTGGCCAAGCGCGCGGTGCAGCTTGGCGGCAGCACCCCGGACCAGCGTGAAGCGGGCGCCCGACAGCTTGGCCCCTGTTTCGAAATCGAGGCCGATGGCCGGGCCGATCGCGTCATGTTCGCGAGGGTCGAAGCCGAAGGCAGTCGGATCGCCGACGGTCTTCTCGACCACGTTGTCGTCTTCGTCGGCACCCTGCGGCACATCGGCAAGCGGCAGGTTGGGGATCGCGGCAAGATTGGCGTTCAGCTCCTCGGCGAGCGTCGCTTCCTCCGCCTCGATCGCGGGCATCCGTTCCTTCAGTGCGGCGACTTCTGCCATCAGCGCGGCGGCGGTGGTTTCGTCGCGGCTCGCCTTGGCCGCGCCGATCGCCTTCGACGCTTCGTTGCGGCGCGCCTGTGCGACCTGCACTTCGGTCAGCAGCGCGCGGCGGCGTTCGTCGAGATCGGCGAGTGCCGCCGATCGCGGCTCGACGCCGCGGCGGGCAAGAGCGGCATCGAAGGCGGCGGGATCGTCGCGGATCAGGCGGATATCGTGCATGGCCGGGCTATGGCGAGCGATCCGCAGCCATGCAAGCCGCAACCGCCGCCGCCGCCGGTGCGTTGGGCGGGCAGCGAAACCCGAGGAGAGATGGAATGCGGATACCCCATGACGCCTGCGTATTAGTCGCCGATGGCCGCAAAATGCTGTTCTTTCGCAACGAAGGCGATGCGAACACCCCGAACCTGATCGTGGAGGATCAGGCCATGCAGGCGAACCCCGCCGATCGTCATCAGAAGACCGATGCCGCAGGCCAGGCGCAGTCGATCCGTGGCGGCAATTTCGCGCAGGGCGGCGGCAGTATGGGCGAGACCGATTATCATCAGCAGGCCGAGGACCGCTTTGCCGCCGAGGCCGCCGAACTGCTGCGCAAGCGGGCGCTGGCGAATGAGTTCGAAGCGCTGATCGTGGTCGCACCACCCAAGACGCTGGGCGAAATGCGGAAGCACTATCACAAGACGGTCAGCGACCGGTTGGCCGGCGAACTCGACAAGGACCTGACCGGGCACCCCGTCGATCAGATCGAGAAGCTGATCACCGCCGCCTGATCGTCAGACGGACCGCACGTGGTCAGGCGCGGCCCGTTATGCGGCGTCGGTCGTCTTGCGGCCGAAGCGCTTGCGCACGACCAGCGCTGCGGCGGCACCACCGAACAGCAGCAGCATCGGCGGCGCGGGCACCGGCGTCGGGCCGTCGGGGCCGGGTGGCGGGTTTCCGTGCGAGCTGCCGTTCGAGCTCCAGCCGCCATTCGAGCTCCAGCCCTTGCTCGACGAACCGTTCGACGACGAAGAGGTCGAGGTCGAGGTGCTGGTCGACCCCGACGAGGCCGAGGACGTGCTGGTTGAGACGTTGCCGCTCGACGACGAAGAGGTCGACGACGACACGTCGCCGCTGGACGACGCCGACGACGAGACATTGCCGCTCGAGGAGGAGGATACGTTCCCGCTCGACGACGATGACACGTTGCCGCTGCTGCCGCCCGATGCGGACGAGGTGCTGCTGGTGCTCGACACGCCGCCGGTGCTGGTCGACGATCCGCCCGACGAGGTCGAGGATGAGCTGGCACCCGACGACGTCGACGACGAGGAGCCGCCCGAGCCCCCGGACGACGTCGACGAAGACGATCCGCCCGAGCCCCCCGACGACGTCGAGGTCGAGCCGCCACTGGTGCTGGAGGTCGACGACACGATGATCCCGCTCGACCCGCCGCCAGCGCCGCCCCCGCCGAAGAAGCCGCCGGCAAAGAAGCCGCCGCCGATCCCGCCGCCGCCGGTGCCACCGACCAGCACTGGGCCGCCGCCGAAACCGCCGCCACCGATCATCGGCGGCATCTCCGCGCCGGTGAAGGCGGGGGGCAACGGGACGGGCGCCGCCTGGCTGGCGACGGTGACCACGGTCGGCGGGCAGACCGTCTTGGTCCGGGTGACGACGCGGGTGACGACCCGGCGCGGGGCGGGGCGGGGCGCGGCACGTTTGGTGATGGCGCGCTTGGTGATCGCGCGCTTCGTAATCTCACGGTTCTGGCTCGATTCGGCGACATGCACCGCGCCGCCGCCGATGACCGCGCCACCGCAGGCACATGCGCACAGTTTCGCCAGGGCCATCCTTACCGACATGCCGCACCATTCTTCCGTTAGAATCATCGACCACCGCGTCGCCGCGATGCATCGGATCGACTTGCCCCACCAAGGCAAAACAAAGCGTAAAACTCAACCCATGCCGGGTTCAAATCGCAGCCTTATTTCGGAACGGGACGACACGCCAGCGGGCGATGCTGGTTAACGTACCGTAAAGGGACGTGGGAGGATAAGGAAACCTATCCGGTTAACCCTGTGAACAACGGGCATTTCGTCGGTTGGTCCTGAACGCTTGTCGTGCTGCCCTCTGCCCGATATAGGCGCGCGGACAATGAGAGGGGGCGCCCGGCCGATTTGGTCTGGGGAAGCTCCGGGGTGGAGATTGGGGATGGCCACGGTTTTGAGCGACACGACACAACCTCTCGACATACCGCCGCCGGCGAACGACGACGGGTATCGCCCCCATGCGGACGAGCCGTTCATGAACCCGCGGCAACAGGCCTATTTCCGGGCCAAGTTGCTGGCATGGAAGGATGCTATCCTGCGCGAGTCGCAGGATACGCTGGCGCATCTCCAGAATGAATCGCTGCGCGAGGCGGACCTGACCGACCGCGCATCCAGCGAAACCGACTGGTCGATCGAGCTGCGCACCCGCGACCGGCAGCGCAAGCTGATCTCCAAGATCGAGGCGGCGCTGCGCCGAATCGACGATGGCGAATATGGCTATTGCGAAGTGACCGGAGAGCCGATCGCGCTAGGCCGGCTGGAAGCGCGTCCGATCGCGACGATGACCGTCGAGGCGCAGAGCCGCCACGAACGGCAGGAAAAGGTCTCGCGCGAGGAATAGCGCGGATGCGAAGCGCGGGGCCGGTGGCCGACCCCGCGCGGTGCGTCACAGCGACGCGATCTCCTGCTTCACCAGCAGCTTGCGTTTCTTGAGCGACGACAGCAGCGATTGATCGGGCGAGGGGCGCTGCGTTTCGACCGCGATTTGTCGGTCGAGCGTCGCATGTTTCGCTTCGAGTGCGGTGAGGTGGGCAGACTGCATCGTTGCATCCTCCTGCTTTGCTGTTGGGGGAGTGAGTAAAACACACGATCGGGCGAATGTCGCCATGTCTGGTGGGATTTTCGACACGACGTGCGAAAATCGCTGACGGACCGTTGCCAGCGCCCGGGCGTCGGGTGAAAGTGGCCGGCGATGGACGAATCGGACCTTGAACAGCGGCTCGGCATGCTCCGGATCGAGCACCGCGACCTCGACGACGCGATCGCGGCGTTGGGTTCGGCGACTCACCTCGACCAGTTGCAGCTGGCCCGGCTGAAACGCCGCAAACTGCGCCTGCGCGACGAGATGGCGGCGATCGAGGACCAGTTGATCCCCGATATCATCGCCTGACCGTCGCGTTCGGGGACGGTCGGCACAGGCGGTCGATCCGGCTGCCCCTTTCGCGAGTCGCGGCAGCGTGGCATTCTGCAGATATGGACGTACCGGCAAACGGCGCGATGGTGCATCGCCGACTTATCGATTCGATGTATGTCGAGGCGATGGTGCTGGCCGACGAGGCGCGGGCCTATTTCGATCAGGGCGGGCTGGCTGAACGCGCAATGCTCGAGCCGATGGCGCGGGTCGTACTTTCATGCGAGTCGCTGAAGATTACCACGCGGTTGATGCACGTCATCGCGTGGCTGCTGACACAGAAGGCGATCGATGCCGGCGAAATGACGGCGGCTATGGGCGACGATCCGCTGCGTGCGCTGCCGCCCGGGCCGGAGACCGAGGACGACGCGCTGGCGACGATGCCGACGGGTACACAGACGCTGATCCGCGCGAGCATCGACCTGTACCGCCGCGCCGAGCGGATGGAGCGGTCGCGCAGTGCCCCGCCCGCCGCCAGTCCCGCGCGGGCGATGTTCGAACGGCTGGCGACGCGGCTATAGCAGGCGGGCGCGGGCGGCCTGATATTCGGCGGCCATGCGGGCGATGCGATCGGCGGCGGGGACGACCGCATCGACCGCGCCAATCCCCTGGCCGGCGCCCCAGATATCCTTCCAAGCCTTTGCGCCAGAGCCGAAATCCATTGCCGAGCTGTCGCTCTGCGGCAGCGCGTCGGGGTCGAGACCAGCGGCGACGATCGATCCGCGCAGGTAATTGCCGTGCACGCCGGTGAAGAGGTTGCTGTAGACGATATCGTTGGCGCGACCGTCGACGACCGCCTGCTTGTAGGCGGGCACGGCATTGGCTTCGGCGGTGGCGATGAAGGGCGAGCCGACATAGGCGAGGTCGGCGCCCGCCGCCTGCGCCGCCAGCACCGCGCCGCCATTGGCGATCGCGCCGGACAGGGCGAGGGGACCGTCGAACCACTGGCGCACCTCCTGAGTGAAGGCGAAGGGGTTGAGACGACCGGCATGGCCGCCGGCGCCGGTGCAGACGAGGATCAGGCCGTCGGCGCCCTTTTCGACCGCCTTGTGGGCGAAGCGGTCGTCGATGACGTCGTGCAGGGTGATGCCGCCCCAGCCATGGACGGCGGTGTTCAGATCTTCGCGTGCGCCGAGCGAGGTGATGACGATCGGCACCTTCCATTTGGCGCAGGTGGCAAGATCCGCCTCCAGCCGGTCGTTCGAGCGGTGGACGATCTGGTTCACCGCGAAGGGGGCGGCGGGGCGATCGGGATGGGCGCGGTCGTGCGCGGCCAGTTCCTCGGTAATGCGATGCAACCATTCGTCGAGTTGCGCCTGCGGCCGGGCGTTGAGCGCCGGGAAGGAGCCGACGATCCCGGCCTTGCACTGGGCGATCACGAGGTCGGGGCCGGAGATGATGAAGAGCGGCGAGCCGATCACGGGGAGGGCGAGCGTGTCGAACAAAGGGGGAAGCGCCATATGAGTTTCATAGCGCAACCGTAATGGCTGTCCAGTGGCGGAAGTTGACGAAGGTGACACAATGTTGGTGTTGCAGAGCGGGATTTGTTCACAACAAAAATAGCAATTCTAATTAGTTAGGTTGCATCGTCGGCGTCGAAGTTGACGCCGAATGCGACATTGGCGGCAGATTGGAACGGCGCTGTCAAAGAACACTGCCCTTGTCGCATCCGCCGATGCTGTAGGAAAGTTCGGCCGGCGGGGATGACCAACGCCTTCTTAACCCTCCCCATCTACCCTTTGCCGACGAAGAGAGGGGAAGGATCGATGGTCGAAGTCGCACGCAAACGGAGCCTGGTGCTGTTCGAGATCGGGGCAGCGGCGCTGTTGCTGTTGCTGGCGTTCGGCGTGGCGGCAAAGGGGGTGCTGGAGATGCACCGCTATCCCAGCCAGCCGGTCGTGGCGGCAGCGTTCGAGACGCCCGCCGGGTGCGACTATACCGGTGCGAAGCCGGTCGCGCGGGTGCCGGCGGCGTGCGTGACGGCGGCGTATCGGTTGACCAAGCTGACCGACCTGGGGCTCGGTGCCGCCAAGGGCGATGAGCATTGGTACCGGGTCGGCGACGATGCGCTGTTGCTGCTGTGCTTCGAGGGCGGCGACGCCTGTGCCGTGCGCGGGCGGGTGTCGGGCAAGTTCGTGCGAGCGCAGGGCGATCAGGCGTAGGCGGGGATCAGCCGGTCACGACCTGATACAGCAGCACCGAGTTGAGCACGATTACCGCGGCGCAGATCGTCCAGGCGGCGATGGCGAGGATCGGGCGGTTGGCGAAGTCGCCCATCTTGCCGCGATCACCGGTGAAGCGGACGAGCGGATAGACGGCGAAGGGCAGTTGCAGGCTGAGCACCACCTGGCTGGCGATCAGCAGTTGCGCGGTGCCGCTCTCGCCATACAGGCTGGCGACGACCACGGCGGGAACGATCGCGATCAGCCGGGTGACGATGCGGCGCAGCCATGCCGGCAGGCGGATGTTGAGGAACCCCTCCATCACGATCTGTCCGGCGAGCGTGCCCGTGATCGTCGAATTCTGGCCCGATGCTAGCAGGGCGACGGCGAACAGGATGCTGGCGGCCCCGGCGCCGAGCATCGGCGTCAACAACTGATAGGCGTCTTGAATCTCGGCCACGTCGGTGCGGCCGGCAGTGTGGAAGGTCGCGGCGGCAAGGATCAGGATCGATCCGTTGATGAACAGCGCCAGCATCAACGCGACCGAGCTGTCGATGGTGGCGAGCTTCACCGCCTCGCGCCGGCCCTCGGGCGACCGGTCGAAGCTGCGCGTCTGCACGATCGAACTGTGCAGGTAGAGATTGTGCGGCATCACGGTCGCGCCGAGAATGCCGATCGCGATGTAGAGCATCGCCGGGTTGGTAACGATTTCCGAGCGCGGGATCAGGCCGTTGGCGATGGCGGCGATCGACGGTTGCGCGAGGAACAGTTCGACCGCGAAGCAGCCTGCGATCACGATCAGCAACGCGACGATGAACGCTTCGAGTTTGCGGAAGCCATATTGCTGAAGCAGCAGGATGAGCATCACGTCGACCGCGGTGATGCACACCCCCCAGACCAGCGGGATGCCGAACAAAAGTTGCAGCGCGATGGCGGTGCCGATCACCTCCGCCAGATCGCAGGCGATGATGGCAAGTTCGCATAGCGCCCACAGCACCCAGCGGACCGGGGCGGGATAATATTCGCGGCACGCCTGCGCCAGATCGAGGCCGGTGACGATGCCAAGCTTCGCCGACAGCGATTGCAGTACCATCGCCATGACGTTCGACAACAGGATGACCGACAACAGCGTATAGCCGAACGCCGATCCGCCGGCGATGTCGGTCGCCCAGTTGCCCGGGTCCATATAGCCGACCGCGACCATATAGCCGGGACCGGCAAAGGCGCCGAGCTTTCGCCAGAACTGCCCCGCACCGGCCGGGACCGGCACGGTGCGGAACGATCCGGGAAGGCTGGGCCGACGTTCCGGGGTGATGTCGGCGGCAGACGGTGGTGGAGCCATGGTCGGTCGCTGTCCCCGGAAAAACGTCAAATCGCGGCGCTGGTTTTCAGGAAACCGTTGACGCCCGCAGGGAAGAACCCGCCGAGGGCGACCGAGGTCCGTGTCTGGAACGCGATGTTCAACACCTGCGCCGGTGCGCGGGCATAGGTAATGCCGCTGCCGTCGGTGGGCACGATGTTCGATGCGTTGTTCGCCGGGCGCACGCCCTGATCGATATCGGCCGCACCATCGAAATTGTCGCGCGCGGTCGACAGCGCCTCGGTCGCGTCGATCAGCGCCGGGGTGGCGATACCGCGCCGGTAGAGCGCCTGGCGGATCAGGCCGGCATGATAGGCCTTTGCCCCCTGCATACCCGCTGCCGCATCAAGGAACGCCGCCCCGGCGAGCGAGGCGATGATGCCGCGATAGGCAGTGACGACGACATCTTCGAACACGAATGCGCCGAGCAGGAAGCGATCGTCGCTTTCATACACGTCGTACGTCGCCGCCGCGGTGGTGATGAGCGCGGCGGTGCGGGCGAGGTTCGAAAAGGCGCTGGTCGCGGCGACGCCGAGGTCGATGGCCGGCTGCGCGATCACCGTCGAACCGATCACGCCACGCAGATAGGCGACATGCGCACGAGTATCGGCGGCGAGTTCGCGGGCATAGCGGCCGATCGTCGCGTCGCTGAAGGCGACCTGCCGTGCGCCAGTCGCGGCACCGGGGGTACCGGCACCGCCGAGCAGGCCGGCGTCGAGCCCGGCACCGGTCGTGGCGTAGCTGTAATACTGCGCCTGAAGATAGGCGAAGTTCAGCGTGAAGTTGAGGATGTCGGCATCGGTCGCCGGGCTCGGCACCGGGGTCGGGGTGCCCGATGCGGTCGGCGTGGGGGTCGGCGTCGGCGTGGGAGCCGGGTTGCCGTTATTGCCACCGCAAGCGGCGAGCAGTCCGGCCCCGGCGACGGCGGCGGATACGCCCCCGGCAGTGCGCAGGAAGTCGCGGCGGCTGTCATTCCGATCCAGCACGGGCAGCATCGATTCGTTGGTCATGTGTCTCGCTCCCGAAAGGCTCAGTTCGCCGCGCTGGTCTTGATGTTGCCGTTGACGCCGGCGGGGAAGAACCCGCCGGTCGCGACTGCATTGCGGTTCAGATAGGCGATGTTGAGCACCTGTCCGGTGGTGCGGCCATAGGGAAGGCCGGTAGTCGGGTTGAACGGGGTGATGTTCGACTGGTCGCCGATCGGGCGGATGCCCTGATCGATATCGGTGCTGCCGTCGAGGCTGTCGCGCGCGGTCGAGATCGATTCGGTCGCGTCGATCAGCGACGGGGTCGACAGGCCGCGGACATAGAGTGCCGAGCGGATCATCGAGGCGTGATAGGCTTCAGCGGCGAGGATGCCGGCCGCCGCCTGTCGGATCAGCGTGTTGGCGATTCCGGGCAGCGCGCCGCGATAGGCGGTGACGCCCACATCCTCGAAGATATAGGCGGCGAGCAGGAAATTGTCGTCGCTGGCATAAGGATCGAAGGTGTCGTTGGCGCCGATCAGCCCGGCGGCACGGGCTGCGTTCGAAAAGGCGCTGGTCGCGGTGGCGCTGAGGTCGAGCGCGGGCATGGCGATCGCCGAACTGCCCAGCGCATTGCGGATGAATTCGACGTGCGCGACCTCGTCCTGCGCGATTTCGCGGGCGAAATTGGCGACGACGGGATCGTTCAGCGTCGCCTTGCGCCCGCCGGTCACCGCGCCCGGCGTGGTGCCGCTGGGCCCGGTCAGCAGGTTGGCGGCAAGGCCGGTGCCGTTGGCGGCGAAGGCATAGAATTGCGCTTCGAGATATTCGAGGTTCAGCGCGAAGTTGAGGACGTCGACGTCGGACGTTCCGGCGGTGCCCGATGCCGTCGGGGTCGGGGTGGGCGTGGGGGTGGTGGTTGCGGTACCGGTAGGGGTGGGCGTGGGCGAGGAATCGCTGTCGCCGCACGAGGTGAGCGCGAGACCGCCGCCGATCGCCGCCGCCGCACCGAAGGCGCGGAAAAAGTCGCGGCGTTCTTCGCGCCGACGCGCCCGTGCGTCCAGCGCCTCAACCATCTGTGTCTCGTCGGTCATCTACCGGTTCCCTTAACGCATTCGGCCCCGCTCCGCGTGGAGACGCGGAACGACCCGGGCCAGTCGTCTGACGTACGCGCCGTGGCGGCGCGCGTGCCCGATGTCGGTGTGCTGTATTGCGTGTCGCGCCAAGAGGCTAGGGGGTGGTTGTCGCGCCGATCGAAGTTGGCGTCGGGTTGGCGGCATCGCGTGCCCGACGCGAACGTCGCCGCCTGCGTCATTCCAGCGAAGGCTGGAATCTTCTGGTTGTCGGACACGGCAAGAGCCGGTTGAGGCCCCAGCCTTCGCTGGGGCGACGTTGTTTGGCGGGGTGGGACATTGCCGATGCCGTCCCCGCGCCACGAGAAGGGACGGCGTATGCCGGAACGTTACGCCGCGACGGCGCGGCGTTCGGCCATTTCCTCGTTCAGCATTTCGGCCAGCAGGAAGGCGAGTTCGAGACTCTGTCCGGCGTTGAGGCGCGGGTCGCAGTGGGTGTGGTAGCGGTCGGCCAGGCTCTGTTCGGTGACCGCGATCGCGCCGCCGGTGCATTCGGTGACGTTCTGTCCGGTCATCTCGGCATGGATGCCGCCGGCATGGCTGCCCTCCGCCCGGTGGACGGCGAAGAAGCCGCGGACTTCGGCGAGGATGCGGTCGAACGGCCGTGTCTTGTAGCCGGTCGTCGCCTTGATCGTGTTGCCGTGCATCGGATCGCACGACCACACCACCGGATGCCCTTCGCGCTGGACGGCACGGATCAGCTTGGGCAGGCCCGCCTCGATCTTGTCGTGGCCGTAGCGGGTGATGAGGGTCATGCGGCCCGCCACCCGGTTCGGATTGAGCGTGTCGAGCATCCGCAGCAGCGCGTCGGGCTCGAGCGTCGGGCCGCACTTGATGCCGATCGGGTTGCCGATGCCGCGCAGGAATTCGACATGCGCCGATCCGTCGAAGCGGGTGCGGTCGCCGATCCACAGGAAATGCGCCGAGGTGTCGTACCAGTCGCCGGTCAGCGAATCCTGCCGGGTGAGCGCCTGTTCGTAGGGCAGCAGCAGCGCTTCGTGGCTGGTGTAGAAGCTGGTGGCCTTCAACTGCGGCACGCTGTCGGCGTCGATGCCGCACGCCGCCATGAAGTCGAGCGCCTCGCCGATGCGGTCGGCGACGTCGGCGTACTTCTTCGCCCAGGGGCTGCGGCCCATGAAGTCGTGGGTCCAGCGATGGACCTGATGCAGGTTCGCATAGCCGCCGGTCGCGAAGGCGCGCAGCAGGTTGAGCGTCGCCGCCGCCTGCGAATAGGCGCGGATCATGCGCTGCGGATCGGGCACGCGGCCTTCGGCGGTGAAGGCGATGTCGTTGATATTGTCGCCACGGTAGCTCGGCAGTTCGACGCCGCCGACGACCTCGGTATCGGCCGAGCGCGGCTTGGCGAACTGACCCGCCATGCGACCGACCTTCACCGTCGGCAGCTTCGAGGCGAAGGTCAGGACCACCGCCATTTGAAGAATGACGCGGAAGGTGTCGCGGATATAGTTGGGATGGAACTCGGCAAAGCTTTCCGCACAGTCGCCACCCTGCAGCAGGAACGCGCGCCCCTCGGCCACTTCGGCGAGTTCGGCGGTCAGGCTGCGCGCTTCACCGGCGAAGACCAGCGGCGGATAGCTGGCGAGCTGTGCCGTGGTCGCGTCGAGCGCGGCGCGGTCGGGATAGTTGGGAAGCTGGCGCGCTTCGGCGGTGGTCCAGCTATCGGGGGCCCAGTTGGCGGCCATCAGAAATTCCATCCAGTCGGTTCGGGCAATTCCCATGCGCGAAACCGGCCGTTCGCGCAATGAAGGAAAGGTTGGTCGACCCGATCGACTGCTTCGATCAACCGTAGCGGTGATGGAATTCGTCGTGATCCATGACGAGGTAGCGGATGAAATCGATCAGCGACCAGATGCCGGTGACGATCGTGCCGACGATCGTGCAGGTCAGCAGCAGCATGACGATGCCCGATCCAGTCTTGCCCAGATAGAAGCGGTGGATGCCGAAGATACCGAGGAAAAAGGCGAGCAGCGCGGCCGCCACCTTGTCCTTGCGCGGGCGGCGGCGGCGGTCGTCGTTGGCGGGGCGGGGGGCGACGGTGCCGGGGACGTGGTAGATGCGCAGTGCGCGGCCGTTCGATACCTCGAAATCGACCTGTGCGCCGACCGACGGGCCGACGCGGTCGCTCCAGTCGTCGGGCTGGAACCAGTAACGCTGGCCATCGTCGCCGGCGATCCGCCCCTCGCGTCCGTCCCGATCGACGCCCAGCACCTGTCCCCGCATATCGTCCCCCGATGATTCGCGCCGAAGGGTATGACGGGGAAGCAGGGGCGGGAGCAAGAGGTTAGCGCTGCCTACCCCAGTGTCGGGCGCCAGTCCCAGCCGAGCGGGTCGCCGTCCATGACCTCGACCCCGGCGGCGGTCAGTTCGTCCCGGATCGCGTCACTTTTGGCGAAATCTTTCGACGCGCGGGCTTCGCGGCGGTCGGACAGGCGGGCTTCGATCGTGGCCGCGTCGATCGTCGCACCGGCGGGGCGGACGCGCAGGTCGGCGCGCTCGATCGTGGCAAGACCCAGGCCGAGCACCGCATCGAAATCGGCGAGCGCCGCCAGACGATCGGCGGGTGTCAACTTCTTGTCCGCCAGCAGTTCGTCGAGCACCGGCAGCGCGCGCGGCGTGTTGAGGTCGTCGGACACCGCCGCGTCGAGGCGCTCGCGATAGGCCGCGGCCTTGCTCGCATCCCCTTCGCCCGAGGCGCGGGTGCGCAAACCGACGACGGTCATCGCCAGCCGCTTCAGTCGGGTCAGCGCCGCGATCAGGTTTTCGGCGGAAAATTCCAGTTCGGAGCGATACTGCGCCGACAGGCACATCAGGCGATAGGCGAGCGGATGCACGCCGCCGTCGATCAGCGTCTGGAGCGTGGTGAACACCCCCTTCGACTTCGACATCTTGCCCGATCGGTCGACGAGGAAGTTGTTGTGCATCCAGAACGCAGCCCCGCTATCGGCGCAACCGCAATAGGCCTGGTTCTGGGCGATTTCGTTCGGGTGGTGGATCTCGCGGTGGTCGATGCCGCCGGTATGGATGTCGAACGGGGCGCCCAGATATTTGAGGCTCATGACCGAGCATTCGAGATGCCAGCCCGGTGCGCCCTTCCCCCAGGGCGAGTCCCATTCCATCTGTCGCGTTTCGCCAGGCGGAGTCTTGCGCCAGATGGCGAAGTCCTGCGGATGGCGCTTGCCCGCGACCGGATCGATGCGGCCCTCACCGGCATCGTCCTGCCCGCCGGCCAGCGCGCCGTAGTTCGACACGGTGCTGCTGTCGAAATAGAGGCCGCTGTCGAGTTCGTAGCAATGGTCGGGGGCGATCTTCTCCGCAAAGGCGATCATCTCGGCGATGTGATCGGTCGCAACCGACCAGCGCGTCGGGTCGTCGATGTTGAGGTCGCGCAGATTGCCCTTGAACGCGGCGGTATAGTGGGCGGCAATGTCCCAGATCGACTGGGCGCGCGCCTTCGCCGCCGCCTCCATCTTGTCGTCGCCGGCATCGGCGTCCGAGGTCAGATGACCGACATCGGTGATGTTGATGACATGGGTGAGCGGGTAGCCCTTCCACCGCAGCACCCGGCTGAGCGTGTCGGTAAAGACGTACGCGCGCAGGTTGCCGATATGGGCGTAGTTGTAGACGGTCGGCCCGCACGAATAGACGCGCACCCTCTTGGCCGGGTCGAGCGGTTCGAAGCGCTGGAGGCTGCGGGTCAGCGAATTGTGAAGCGTGAGCGGGGCACCGTGCATGGCCGAGCGCATAGCGCGGTGCGACCCGTCTGCAAATCCGTACCGTTGACCTGCAAAAGGACGGACGCGTCGGAACAGCCCGCGACGACAGCGGTTGGAGTGACCGTGGTCGAAAAACGACGTTCGATCAATAATTTAATCTAGATCAATCGGCCGGACCGGGCGGTTCGGCCGACGGGAGAGCACGGCCATGGCCCATAGCGATCACCCCGGCGATATCGAGCGCGACGACGCGCCGGCCTTTACCGCCAAGGACAGGACCGAACGCGCGGAGGCCGCGCCGGGCGGCGAATCGTCGGTTTCCGGCGTCGCGGTCACCATCAATCGACCGCGTCACGAACTCTACGCCTATTGGCGCGACTTCGGGAATCTCGCGACCTTCATGCTGAACGTCGAGCGGATCGAAGTGCGCGACCGGGAACGTTCGCACTGGTCAGTCAGCGGCCCGAACGGCAGTTATGAATGGGACGCGGTCGTCACCGAGGACGTCGATGGCGAGCGCATCGGCTGGCAGGCCGAGAATAGCGACGTGCCGAACAGCGGCTGGGTGTCGTTCCACGAGGCGGCACCCGGGCGCGGCACGGTGGTGACGGCGATGATCGCCTACGACCCGCGGGCCGGCATCCTCGGCAAACTGGTCGCCAAGGTTACGCAGAAGGAGCCGGCGATCCAGGCACGGCGCGACCTGCGGCGCTTCAAGCAACTGATGGAAACCGGCGAGATCGCGACGACCACGCCGCCCAACCGCGAACCCAAGTCTTAAGAAGGAGCCGGCGATGCGCGCACTCACCTGGCACGGCAAGCACGACGTCCGCGTCGACAGCGTTCCCGATCCCGAGATCATCAATCCACGCGACGCGATCATCAAGATCACGTCGACCGCAATCTGCGGGTCCGACCTGCACCTGTATGACGGCTATATCCCGACGATGCAGGCGGGCGACATATTGGGCCATGAGTTCATGGGCGAGGTGGTCGAGACCGGCCCCAAATCGACCCTGAAGAAGGGGCAGCGCGTCGTCGTGCCCTTCGTTATTGCCTGTGGCAGCTGCTATCATTGTTCGAAGCAGCAATATTCGGGCTGCGATAACGGCAACCCGGCCGACAATCAGGATATCGCGCAAGAACTTTGGGGACAGGTCGCCCCCGGCCTGTTCGGGTACAGCCATATGACCGGCGGTTATCCGGGCGGGCAGGCCGAATATGTCCGCGTGCCGTTCAGCGATGTCGGACCGATCGTCATCCCCGACGGCATCGAGGATGAGAAGGTCCTGTTCCTGTCGGACATCCTGCCGACCGGATGGATGGCGGCGGAGAATGCCGATATCGAGGATGGCGACATCGTCGCCGTCTGGGGCTGTGGCCCGGTCGGGCTGTTCGCGATCCAGTCGGCGCTGCTGATGGGTGCCCACCGGGTGATCGCGATCGATCATTTCCCGCACCGGCTCGCACTGGCCAAGGGATTGGGTGCGGAGGTGCTGAATTTCGAGGAAACCGACATCTATGACGCGCTGATGACGATGACCGGCGGGATCGGCCCTGATGCGGTGATCGATAGCGTCGGCCTCGAAAGCCATGGTCTGTTCGTCGACAATATCGTCGACCAGATCAAGGCGTCGACCTTCCTCGGCACTGATCGTCCGCATGCGTTGCGGCAGGCGATCGTGGCGTGCCGCAAGGGCGGGCGGGTATCGGTGCCCGGCGTCTATGGCGGGATGATCGACAAATTCCCGTTTGGCGCGCTGATGGAAAAGGGGCTGACGCTCAAGACCGGGCAGACCCATGTCCAGCGCTACCTGCCGGGGCTGTTGGCGGCGATCATGGAAGACAAGATCGACACGACCTTCCTGATCTCCGACCGGATGGCGCTGGAGGATGCGCCCACGGGCTACAAGAAATTCCACGACGAACAGAATGTCTGCACAAAGGTCGTACTGAAGCCCGACTGGGCGAAGGCCGATGCAGCGGGAGAAGCGTAATGGCGAACAAGCTGGCGGTGATTACCGGTGCATCGACGGGTATCGGCTATGAATTGGCGAAGATCGCGGGTGCGGAGGGCTATGACCTGATCGTCGTTGCCGACGAACCGCAGATCCGCGTTGCGGCCGAGGAACTTGGCGCAGGTGCGGTGCGGGCGGTCGAGGCCGACCTGTCGACCTTCGACGGCAACGAACAGTTGCTGGCCGAGGTCGGCGGGCGGCCGATCGATCTGCTGATCGCCAATGCCGGGCGAGGTCTCGGTCATGCGTTCATCGAACAGGACGTGTCGGCGTGGCGCAAGGTCATCGACACCAACGTCACCGGCACAACGTATCTGTTGCAGAAGGTTGCGCGTGACATGGCGGCGCGGGGTGATGGCCGCATCCTGATCACCGGGTCGATCGCCGGGCTGATTCCCGGCAGCTATCAGGCGGTCTATAACGCGACGAAAGCGTATCTCGACAGCTTCGCCTATGCGCTGCGCGAGGAACTGAAAGACAGTGGCGTCACGATCACCGTGCTGATGCCGGGGCCGACCGATACGCCGTTCTTCGAACGGGCGGGCATGATGGACACGCCGGTCGGCCGGGATGATTCGAAGGAGGATCCGGCGAAGACCGCGCGCAATGGTTGGGATGCGGTCATGGCCGGTTCGGCGCATGTCGTGTCGGGGGCAAAGAACAAGATCCAGGCGGCGATCAGCCATGTCACGCCCGACAGCGTGCTGGCGAAAATGCATACCAATATGGCGAAGCCGGACGGAGAGTGAGGCTGGCCCCTCACCTCGGGGCAGCCTCTTCGAAGATCACTACCGTCGACTCTTTTTCCGTACCCCCGCGTAGGCGGGGGGCCAGGGTTGCAGTCATAAGTCTCTGCTTTGCTTGGCTCTGGACCCCCGCCTGCGCGGGGGTACGGCAAGTACGTGGCAGGGCACGCGGCCTTTCGCGCGTGTTTCCTTCGACGGAAGGGGCGCAGGTCAGCGAAACACCACCGTCCGGTGCCCGTTCAGGAACACCCGCCGTTCCGCCGCCCAGCGGACGGCGCGGGCGAGGACCTGTGCCTCGACATCGCGGCCGATACGGATCAGGTCGGCTTCGGTGTCGCGGTGGTCGACGCGCTCGACCGCCTGTTCGATGATCGGCCCTTCGTCGAGGTCGCCGGTGGACGTAATGGGCGGTCGCGCCGATCAGCTTGACGCCGCGGTCGTGCGCGCGGGCATAGGGACGGGCGCCCTTGAAGCTCGGCAGGAAACTGTGGTGGATGTTGATGCAGCGTCCGGCGAGCCGCTGCGACAGGTGGGGCCCCAGCACCTGCATATAGCGGGCGAGCACCAGTAGTTGCGCATCGGACTGTTCGAACACGCGCAGCATCGCCGCCTCCTGTCCCACCCGGTCGCCGTCGACGATCGGCAGGTAATGGAACGGCACGCCATGCCATTCGGTCAGCGCGCGGAGCGATTCGTGGTTGGACAGGACGCCGACGATCTCAACGGGCAGGTCGCCGGTCTTCCACCGGTGGAGCAGGTCGTTGAGGCAATGGCTGCCCTTCGACACCGCGATCAGCACCCGCATGCGTTCGGCGCGAGGCACGATTTCCCAATCGAGTGCGAAGTCGGTGCCGATCACTGCGAACCCCTGCACTAAGGCGTCGGGATCGGCGGGGAAGTTGGGACCGGCCGCGGCGAATTCGACGCGCATGAAGAAACGCCCAGCCTCCAGATCGGCATATTGCTGGCTGTCGAGGATGAAGCCGTCGATCCGCGCCAGATGCCCGCTGACCGCCGCGACCAGCCCCACGCGATCGGCGCAGGACAGCGTCAGCACATAGGCGGGCGACCCCGCTGCGTCGGATACCGGCATCGACTTTTCCCCTGTTGAAGGGGCGGCCTTAGCGGCAAGCTCGTGCGTTTAGAACCATGCGCGAATACCAGCGACCAAACCGATGCCGCCACTGTCCTCGCCGGCCGTCCGAGCGAACCGGCGCGTGTCGCCGAAGCGGCGTTCCCAGTTTAAGCCGACATAGGGCGCGAATTCGCGGGCGATCTCGTAGCGCAGGCGCAGGCCGAGTTCGGCATTGGTCAGCCCCGATCCGGTGCTGGTCTCGGCGATATCCTGCGCGGACAGGTTCAGTTCGGCGCGCGGTTGCAGGATCAACCGCTGAGTGATGCGCTGGTCGTAATAGCCTTCGATCCGGCCGAGCAGTTCGCCCCTGGTCGACAGGAAGGCGGCGGCGTTCAGTTCGAACCAATAGGGGGCCAGCCCCTCAACGCCGACGGTGACATAGGTCCGCGCCGGGGTCGGGCGGATATCCTGGCGGATGCCCGCCTGCAGGTTGAAATAGGGGTCGATCGCGCGGGAGTAGAGCGCCTGCACCTCGGCGGACTCGACGCGGTCGCCGCCTTCGCCCTCGCTCTTGACGACGAGGCGGTGGATGTCGCCGCCAACCCAGCCTTCGCCTTCCCAAGCATAGCCGCCGTCCTTCCACTCGACGCGGTCGAGCAGAAGCTGGGCGAAGCGCTGGCCGCCGCCTTCCTCGGCCATCATCGCTTCGCGCGACCGGGCCATGACGTCGCCGCCCCAGACGCGGTCGGCATAATGCGGCATCGGCACCGGTGGCGGCGGGGCGCTGCCCGGCGACTGATCGGTGCCGGTCGGTTCGGCCGGTTCCGGCGCGGCGGCGGGTGCGGACGCGGTCGGCGCGGCGGGCTGCGCCGGCGGTGCATGGCCCATTTGCGCATGCTCCATATGGCTATGGTCCTGCGCGACGGCGGGCGCGGCGATCGACAGCGCGAGCAGGGCGGCGAGGGTGCGGGTCATGCGGCGCCTCCCTGCGGACGGACCGAAACGACGCGCATCATCCCCGACAGCATATGGTAGAGCATGTGGCAGTGGAACGCCCAGTCGCCGACCGCATCGGCGGTCAGGTCGAGGCTGACGATGCCGCCCGGCTGCACCAGCACGGTATGCTTGCGGGGGCTGTGGTCGCCGTGCCCTGTGACCAGTTCGAAGAAATGGCCGTGCAGATGGATCGGATGCGCCATCATCGTGTCGTTGATCAGGTTGATGCGGACGCGTTCGCCTTCGGCAAAGGCGAAGGGTTCATGGGTGTCGACCATGCGTTTCCCGTCGAAGCCCCACATGAAGCGTTCCATGTTGCCGGTCAGGTGGATATCGATCTGCCGTCCCGGTGCGCGGACATCGGGGTTGCGATCGAGCGCGCGGAGCTGGCGATAGGTCAGCACGCGGTGACCGACATCCTCCAGCCCCTGACCCGGATAGTCGGTACGATCGGCGGCCATCGGGGAAATGGTCTGGACGCCGGGCGTCTTGGCGACGCCGGGCGCGTTGGCGAAGTCGCGCATGCCGTGCTGCATCTCGCCCATGCCATCCATGCCATCCATGCCGCCCATCGCGTCGCCATGGCCCATCGCCGCATGGTCCATCGCCGGCTGCGGCGGGGTAGCCGCGGTCGTGGCGAGCTTGCGCGATCCATTCTGCTCGGCGGTCGGATCGGGGCGGCCGGGTTTGCTTTCATGGCCCATGCCGCCCATGCCCATGTCGGTCATCGTCGCCAGCGGACGCGCGCGGAGCGGCGGGACCGGGGCGGCCATGCCCGCGCGCGGCGATAGCGTCGCGCGCGCCATGCCCGACCGGTCGACGCTCTCGCCGACCAGCGTATAGGCCGCGTCACCGGGGGTGACGATCGCGTCATAGGTCTCGGCGACGCCGATCTGGAATTCGTCGACCGTCACCGGCTCTACGTTCAGCCCGTCCGCCTGAACGATCGTCAGCGGCAGTCCGGGGATGCGGACGTTGAACGTCGTCATCGCCGACGCATTGACGATCCGCAGCCGCACCCGCTCGCCGGGCGTGAACGCGCCGGTCCAGTTGTCGCCGGGGCCATGGCCGTTGACCAGATAGGTGTAGGTCGCGCCAGTGGCATCGGCGATGTCGGCGGGGTCCATGCGCATCCTGCCCCATTCCGCGCGGTCCTTCGCCTTCTGGTCACGGCCCGCCAGCAGCCCGACCAGTGTCTGGCGCTGGAAATTATAATAGCCGGGTTGCAGTTTCATCCGGCGAAAGATCGTCGTGGGGCTCGACCGGCTGTGGTCGGACAGGACGATGACATGTTCGCGGTCGAACGCGACCGGATCGGGCGCGGCGGGGTCGATCACGATCGGGCCGTACAGCCCCTCCTGCTCCTGACCGCCCGAGTGGCTGTGATACCAGTAGGTGCCGTTCTGCCGCACCGGAAAGTCGTAGAGGAAGCTCTGCCCCGCCGGGATGCCGGGAAAGGAGATGCCGGGGACGCCGTCATATTGGAACGGCACCAGCAGCCCGTGCCAGTGCAGCGAAGTCTCGACGTCGAGGTCGTTGACGACGCGGATCCGCGCACGCTGCCCCTCGCGCAGGCGGATCAGCGGGGCGGGGGACATGCCGTTGATGCCGATGCTGCGCGACGGGCGGCCATCGACCATGCGGTTGATCCGGCCGATGCGCAGTTCGATCAACTCGCCCGACACGACCGGGCCGCTTGCCGCCTGCCGCGCGCCGAGCGGGGTCCACGCGCCGAGTGCAACGCCCCCCAGCGCCGCACCCCGTAGCACCCGGCGGCGATCGATCGTCGTCATGCAGAAATCCTCATCATCCAACCGGTCCTACGCAGCGAAAGCGCGTTCCCCTCAGCCGTCCAGCAATTCGGCGAGTTTGGCGCGGGCGCGACGGATGCGGGTCTCGACCGCCTTAGTCGAAATGCCGAGCAGCGCCGCCGCTTCGGACTGGCGCATCTCCTCGACGGTGCATAGCAGCAGCGGTTCGCGCAGCGTCGCGGGCAGCAGTGCCAGTGCGGCACGTAACCGGGCGGTCTCCTGCCGCTGTTCCGCCGCCTGCGCCTGATCGGGATGGGCGGCAGCGAGCGTGTCGGCCAGATCGTCGATCGTCCGCGCACCGAAAAAGAAACGCCGTAACGCCCGCCGTCGCGCCCGGTCGCGGCATTTGTTGAGCGCGATCGTCGCCAGCCATGCCGCCATCGGCCGCGCGGCGTCGTAGCGGCTAAGCGCGCGAAAGGCCGACAGGAACGTCTCTTGCACCAGGTCGAGCGCCTCGTCGGGATCGGCGACACTGTTCAGGATCAGGCGATAGACCCGGCTGCGATGTCGCTGCATCAGCGTGGCGAAGGCGGCCTCGCTGCCGGCCAGCGCCTGTGCCGCCAGCACGCCGTCATCGGGGCCAGGATCGGCGGGGGTCACTGGCCGGGATGTGTCAGCGCACGTGCCACCGCCCGGTCGAAGGCCGGGGTCTGATCGGGCCGGAGCAGCCGCCGCATCGCGAAGACATGCGCCAGCGTCGCCTTTTGCAGCGTACCCATCGTCCGGTGCGAGGCATCGACCGCGGCGGCGACGCGCGGGCCGTCATCCTGTTCGGCGGAGATCGCCTGTGCCAGCCGGGCGTTGTCGGCCCGCATCTGCGCCTGCAACGCTGCGCGCCGCGTCGCATAACCGGCCTCCAGCGCGTCGAGCCGGCGCATCTGTTCGGGGGTCAGCTGCATATGATCGTGCAGCAGGGCGTGCAATTCGCTGCCATGGCCCGCGCCATGGTCGCCGATCGCGCGCCCGGCCAGCACCCCGGCGAGCGCCGCGACGAAGGCGACGATCGCGACAAGGATCGTCCAGCGTGTCCGGCTCATCGCCCGGCCAGCAGCGTCGAGGGGGCGAGCGCCATGTCGTCGGCAAAGGTCGCCGCCGGTTGTGGCCGCGGGATCGGATCGGCGGCGATCAGTCCCATCGTCACCGCCCCAACCGCGGCAAGGCTGGCAAGGCGGACCCCGGCGGCCCGCGCCGCGCCATCGGCCCGCACCCGCGCGAACACGGCCGGCGCCAGCGTGTCGAGCCGCGGATCGTCGGTCACGTCGGACAGCAGGCGCAGCGATCGGTCGAGGTCGTCGGTCATGGCATCCATTCCATGGGTACACAGCAATGCTACGCAGCGGCTGCGGTCAACCCTCGTCCGGGTGGCGGATCATGCCGATTTTTCGAAAGCAACCGATTCGGGCGGCAGTTGCCAACCCTGGAGGCGCGACCGGGAATCGAACCCGGGTGCAAGGATTTGCAGTCCTCTGCGTCACCACTCCGCCATCGCGCCTCGATACGGTGGGAGCGGCCGTTTGCGTTCGTTTGAACGTCACGTCAACCCCATGACCCGCAATACTCCCGGGCAAACGCAAAACGACCTTTGAGCAGGTCGGCAAACACTGATGCAATTCCGATGAGAGCAAACTGCGCTCCGCTCGCACGGGGGCATCGCGAAAGCACGAATGCAGCGCTTCGAATTGCAACGATGTAGCCGCTATTAAAATTCAACCGGCCTTTTTATAGGCCGGCCGCCTTCAGGCGTAGGAGCCGCCGGCACGAATGGGGGATATGGATGGAACACCGGAACGATATCGACGGACTGCGCGCAGTCGCGGTGATACCGATCCTGCTATTTCATATCGGGGTAACGATTTTGCCCGGTGGCTTTGCCGGCGTCGACGTCTTCTTCGTGATATCGGGATACCTTATTACGTCGATCATTTGCCGGGAGATGGACGACGGAAAGTTTTCCATCGCCGCATTTTACAAACGGCGCATTGTTCGGATTTTGCCCGCGCTAGTTTTCATGCTCGTCGGAACGCTGATCGCCGGAAAGTTTCTCTTGCTGGCGGTAGAGCTACGTGATCTCGGACGCAGCGCGGCAGCAGCGATCGCCTTCGTCGCGAACGTTCATTTCTGGAATTCGACGGATTACTTCGACGCCGCCTCCGAGACCAAGCTGTTGTTGCACAGTTGGTCCCTGGGAGTAGAGGAGCAATTTTACCTATTTTATCCTATCCTGCTTTTAGTCGTTCGGCGCTGGTTCCCACGCGCCCTGACCTTCGCGGTGTCGATCGTCACCGTCGGATCGTTCGTCCTGTGCCTATATTACAGCAAATCCGACCCTGCGACCGCCTTCTATCTCTTGCCAATGCGCGCCTGGGAATTGGGCGTCGGAGCGCTGGTCGCGCTGAACGCGCTACCAAGGCTGGCATCGCGCCGCGTCCAGAACCTTGCCGCGCTCACGGGTGCAGTGCTGTTATTCGTGGCGTTCGCGCAGATCCGCACCGACTTCGCCTTCCCTGCCCCTTGGGCGTTGCTACCGTGTATCGGGACGATGTTGTTGATCGCTTACGGTCGCCACGCGATCACGGCCGCAATACTTTCGTTGCCACCTGTACGCGCGGTCGGGCTGATTTCCTATTCCCTGTATCTTTGGCACTGGCCGATCGCGACCTTCTATCGTCTCGAAAACGGTATGGTACTGAGTCTTGGCGGGAAGGCGGTCGTTGTTTCGCTGACCTTTGCCATCGCCTCGATATCCTATTTGGTGATCGAGCGGCCTTTTCTGCGTCGATACCGGCCGGCCCCGGTTCGCCCGGTGCTGGTCGCGGGCGGCGCCGCGATCGCAACGGTGGCCGGCGCTTCGCTTCTGATCGCGGCACGAGCGGAAGCGGTGGTCGAACATCCAGCGCAAGTCGATCTGGTTGGCGGGTATCTCGACTACCGGGATATGTCACAGCACCGATATCAGTTTCGGCCCGATTCTTGTTTCATCGGGAAGGGTGAGCGGTATGATTTTGCGCGATGCCTCGTTCTGCGACCCGATCGAGCGAATGTCATCGTGATGGGTGACAGCCATGCGGCGCAATATTGGCGAGCGATCGCGTTGCGCTTCCCGAACATCAACGTCGTGCAGGCAACCGCATCGGGTTGCCGTCCGACCGTGGCGCTGACCGGGAAGGACCGCTGTGTTTCCGTCGTGCGGACGGTGTTCAACGACGTCATTGGACGACCGGGTGTCGTTGGCGTCGTACTGGCGGGCCGGTGGCAACAGAACGAGGTTGCCGCGTTGGGCAAAACCGTCAAGCGGCTGCGGGAGCGCAAGTTGGCGGTTACGGTCATTGGACCGAACGTCGAATACCAGGAGGATATGCCGCGCATCCTTGCCCGTGCGATGTTGCGCGGCGATTTGGCGAGCCTTGCCAGGCGGCAGCGGCCGCAGCGGAGCGCGCTCGACCATGAGATGCGCCCGGTCGTGGAGGCTGCGGGCGGGAGATACGTCTCAGAAATCGACATCGAGTGCCCGGGCGGACATTGTCAGCTCTTCGACAGCGACGGCGGACCCTATCATTTCGATTACGGGCATCTAACGTTCGCGGCTTCGCGCGACGTCGTCCGGCATCTGCCGAACGTGGCCGTCCAGTGATGCCATCGCGAGGCGACCGCTTCGGTCTCAAATTATACGCCGCCCCATCCTTGGCGGAGGCCGCGTGTCGCGATAGACAGCGCGTCGCGATGCGATGTGTATTGCGTGGCTAAAACAGTTGTGCGACAGGATTGCACCATGACCGACTCGAACCAGACCCGACCCGATTTCGAAGCGATGCGCCACGCGATGGTCGTCAGCCAGCTTCGCACCAGCGCCGTCAGCGATCCGCGCGTCGTCGATGCGATGGGCGACGTGCCGCGCGAGGCGTTCGTGCCGGCTGCGCAGACAGCGCTGGCCTATCGCGACGCGCCGTTGCCGCTGGGGGGCGGCCGCGCGATCAATCCGCCGCTGATTACCGGCCGGTTGCTGGTCGCCGCCGACATCCGACCGACCGACCGCGTGCTGCTGGTCGGGGCGGCGATGGGCTATGCGGCGGCGGTGCTGGCGCGGCTCGCGGGGTCGGTCGTCGCGCTGGAGGAAGATACCGCGCTTGCCGGTGCAGCGCGCGATGCGATCGCCGATGCGAAGGTGCGTGTGGTCGAAGGTCCGTTGAAGGCCGGTTGGGTCGAAGGTGCGCCCTATGACGTCATCGTCATCGACGGAGCCGTCGAGGAAGTGCCCGACGCGATCGCCGGTCAGCTCGCCCCCGGCGGGCGGCTGACGACCGGGCTGGTCGATCGCGGCGTGACGCGGCTGGCGCTCGGCCGTCGCAGCGAAGGCGGGTTCGGGGTGGTGGATTTCGCCGATCTCGAATGTGTCGTCCTGCCGGGCTTCGCGAAGCCCAAGACGTTTCAGTTCGCAAGGTAGGAAAAAGATGCGGGGGGGGAAGTTCATCGGCGGGGTTGCGGTGCTGGCATGGCTGGCCCAACCCGCCAGTGCGGAGACGTTGCGCGAAGCGCTGGCGCGCGCCTATGCCACCAATCCGCAGCTGACGCAGGCGCGCGCCAATCAGCGCGCCACCGACGAAACGGTGCCGATCGCCCGGTCGCAGGGGCTGCCGCAGATCGTTACTCAGGGCCAGGTCATCGAGAATGTGCTGACCCCGGCCAGTCGCGGTTTCGCCCAGGCGCCGCGCGTCGGCAACGCGCAGCTGAACGTCACCCAGTCGCTCTATGCCGGCGGATCGGTGCGCAACAGCGTACGCGCCGCCGATGCGCGGGTCGATGCGGGCCGCGCCAATCTGCGCAGTACCGAAGCGAATGTCTTCACGCTGGTCGTCGCCGCCTATAACGACGTGATCCGCGACGAGGCGATCGTGCGGCTGAACCAGCAGAATGTCCGCGTGCTCGAGGTCAATCTGCAGGCGTCGCAGGACCGGTTCCAGGTCGGCGACCTGACCCGCACCGATGTCGCCCAGTCCGAGGCGCGGCTGGCATCGGCACAGGCGCAGCTGCGCAATGCCGAGGCGTCGTTGATCCGCAGCCGCGAGAACTATGTCGCGACGACCGGTGCGCCGGCGGCCACGCTCGACGCGCCGCCCGCGCTGCCCAACCTGCCCGCCGATCCGAACGGCGCGGTGGGCGTGGCGGTCGCGAACAATCCGGCGCTGATCGCCGCCCGGCGCAGCAGCGATGCCGCCGGGTTCGATGTGCGCGTCGCACGCGCCAACCGGCTGCCGCAGGTGAGTGCCGTGGCGGGCGGCAGCTATACCAGCTTCCTGGGGTCGGCCCAGTCGGTGAACGGCATCGTGCTGCAACAGGATGGCGGGCAGGCGCAGGCCGGCGTGCAGTTCAACCTGCCGCTGTTTCAGAGCGGCCGGCCAAGTGCGCAGATCCGCCGGGCGCAGGCGCTGGAGGGCGCCGCGATCGAGCAGGTGACGCAGGTCGAACGTTCGGTGGTGTCCGACGCCAGGTCGGCGTTCGCGAATTGGCAGTCGGCGCTGCGCGTGATCGAATCGTCGGAAGTGCAGGTCCAGGCCAACCGCCTGTCGCTGGAAGGCGTCCGCGCCGAAAACAGTGTCGGCACGCGCACCATCCTAGACATTCTGAACGCCGAGCAGGAATTGCTCAATTCGCAGGTGCAACTGGTGACGGCTCGGCGCGACGCCTATGTCGCCGGTTTTGCACTGCTGGCGGCGATGGGCCGGGCCGAAGCGCGCGACCTGGGGCTGGACGGCGGCGCGCTGTACGATCCGATCGCGAATTACGAACGGGTCCGCAACCGCATTTGGGACTGGAGCGACGATCCCGCGCCGGTGCCGGTCGCGCCGAGCACGGTCAACACCCCGGCGCAGACGCCGGTGGTGACCCGCGAACTTGATCCCGCATTGCAGCGGACGCCCAATCCCTATACCCCGACCCAGGGCATAGACGCGCCAAATCGGCAGGGTGGAGCCCCGCGCGCAACGCAAGGCGTTGACACGCCGCGGATCAACCCCGAAGGCTAGGCGTTCAAGGGGCGGAACGGATGAGGGTTGCGATGGGCGATATCAGCAACGAAACGTCGATGGAGGACATTCTTTCCTCGATCAAGCGGATCATCGCCGAGGAGGGCGAAGGATCGGCCCAGGCGTTGCGCGGACGCAAGTCGATCCGCACGGCGCAGGCGCGTGACCTCGACGACCGCGACGAAATCCTCGAACTGAATCAGAGCGTTGCGGCGCCACCACCGCCGCCGCGCATGGAACAGCGGGTCGAACCGGCGCGGGTCGAGCAGCCGCGTGCCGAGGCAGCGCGGGTCGAGCGCCCTCGTGCGCCCGAGCCGCGCATGGAAGCCGAACCGGAACCGATGCCCACCGCACCCGCACCCGGCAAGACCGATGCATCGATCGTGTCGGACCGCGCTGCCGAGGCGAGTCGCGGTGCGCTGGACCAGTTGTCGCGGATGCTGGTGAAGCCGGAAACGCCGGGTGCCGACTCGCTCGAAGGGCTGGTGCGCGAGATGCTCCGCCCGATGCTGCGCGAATGGCTTGATGCAAAGCTGCCGGGCATCGTCGAGACGATGGTCGCACGCGAGATCGCCCGGATCAGCGGCCGCGAATAACGCTCTCTTGCAACGCCGCCGCATCCGCGCCATGCGGCGGCGATGAGCGAACTGCCCAAGACTTTCGATCCCGCCGCCATCGAAGCGCGCTGGTATGCCCATTGGGAACTGGGCGGCCTGTTCCGCCCCGAGCGTCCGAATGCGACGCCATGGACCATCGTCAACCCGCCACCCAATGTGACGGGCAGCCTGCATATCGGCCACGCGCTCGACAACACGTTGCAGGACATTCTGGTCCGCCATGCCCGTTTGCAGGGCAAGGACGCGCGCTGGGTGGTCGGTACCGACCATGCCGGCATCGCGACGCAGATGGTCGTCGAACGGCAGATGAATGCCGCCGGACAGAAGCGCACCGATTTCAGCCGTGACGACTTCATCGCCAAGGTCTGGGATTGGAAGGCCGAGAGCGGCGGACAGATCACCGGCCAGTTGCGGCGGCTGGGCTGTTCGATGGACTGGACGAACGAACGCTTCACCATGGACGACGGCTTTTCGAAGGCGGTGCTCAAGGTCTTCGTCGAACTGCACCGCCAGGGCCTGCTCTATCGCGACAAGCGGTTAGTCAACTGGGACCCCGGTCTCGGCACGGCGATCAGCGACCTCGAGGTGGAAACGCGCGAGGTAAAGGGCAACTTCTGGCGCCTGCGCTACCCGCTGGCCGACGGGTCGGGCTTTATCGAGGTGGCGACGACGCGGCCGGAAACGATGCTCGCCGACATGGCGGTCGCGGTCCATCCCGACGATGCGCGCTACACCGCACTGATCGGCAAGCAAGTGCGCCTGCCGATTACCGGTCGGCTGATCCCGATCGTCGCTGACGAACATGCCGACCCCGAACTGGGTTCGGGCGCGGTCAAGATCACGCCGGGCCACGATTTCAACGATTTCGAAGTCGGCCGCCGCGCCGGCATCGAGGCGCGCGACATGCTCAACATGCTCGATGCGAAGGCGCATATCGTGCAGACGGCCGACGGGCTGATCCCTGAGGAGTTGCTGGGCCTGTCGAGCGCCGAGGCGCGCAAGGCGGTCGTCGCGCGGCTGAAGGACGAAGGTGTCCTGATACCGCATGTCGACAAGGACGGTGGCGAGCACGACGCCGAACCGCGCACGATCCAGACGCCCTATGGCGACCGGTCGGGGGTGGTGATCGAACCGTGGCTGACCGACCAATGGTATGTCGATGCCGCGACGCTCGCCAAGCCGGCGATCGAGGCGGTGCGATCGGGCGCAGTCAAGATCGTGCCGAAATCGTGGGAAAAGACCTATTTCAACTGGATGGAGAACATCCAGCCATGGTGCGTGTCGCGCCAGTTGTGGTGGGGCCATCGCATTCCGGCCTGGTTCGCCGAGGACGGCCGGGTGTTCGTCGCCGAAACCTATGAGGAGGCCCAGGCTGAGGCGGGTGCGGGGGTCGCGCTCGCCCAAGACGAGGACGTTCTCGACACCTGGTTCTCCTCGGCATTGTGGCCGTTCGCGACGCTCGGTTGGCCCGAGAATGACGATCCGACGCTCGGCGGGCGCTACAGCAACGACGTGCTGATCTCGGGCTTCGACATCCTGTTCTTCTGGGACGCACGGATGTTGATGCAGGGCATCCATTTCATGAAGGAGGTGCCGTTCAAGACGCTGTACCTCCACGGCCTCGTCCGCGCAGCCGATGGTGCCAAGATGTCGAAGTCGAAGGGCAATACCGTCGATCCGCTCGGACTGATCGACCGCTATGGCGCCGATGCGCTGCGCTTCTTCATGGCGGCGATGGAAAGCCAGGGCCGCGACATCAAGATGGATGAGAAGCGGGTCGAAGGCTATCGCAACTTCGCGACGAAGCTGTGGAACGCGACCCGCTTCGCGCAGGCCAATGGCATCGGCGCGTCGGCGACGATCGAGCCGCCCAAGGCCGAACTGGCGGTCAATCGCTGGATCATCGCCGAGACGATCGAGACGGTGCAGGCGTTGGATCTGGCGCTGGCCGACCTGCGCTTCGATGGCGCGGCGAACACCGTCTATCAGTTCACGTGGAGCCGGTTCTGCGACTGGTATCTCGAACTCATCAAGCCGGTGTTGCAGGGCGGGGCCGAGGGCGGTGACGAAACGCGCGCGGTCGCGGGCTGGGTGCTCGACCAAATATTGGTGATGCTGCACCCGTTCATGCCGTTCATCACCGAGGAACTGTGGCATGCGCTGGGGCAGCGGTCGAACGACCTGATCGTCGCGCGCTGGCCGACAGCGGATGCCCGCGCGATCGATCCGGCGGCGCGCGCGGAGATCGACTGGCTGATCCGGCTGGTAAGTGAAATCCGCGCGGCGCGGACCGAGCTGAACGTACCGCCCGGCGCGCAGCTGCCGCTGCATGTCCGCGATGCGTCGGCGGAAACGGTCGAGCGGCTGGCGCGGCAGGGGGCGGTGCTGGCACGGCTGGCGCGGGTCGATGCCGCGACGGGCGATGCGCCGGCGGGCGGGGCGTTGCAGATCGTGGTGGACGAGGCAACCTTCGTCCTGCCGCTAGGCGATGTCATCGACCTCGACGCCGAGCGGGTGCGCCTGACCAAGGCGATCGCGGCGGCAGAGAAGGAACGCGACGCGCTGGGCGGACGGCTCAGCAATGCGAGCTTCGTCGAGCGTGCCAAGCCGGAAGCGGTCGAGAAAGCGCGGGCGGACCATGCCGACAAGATGGCCGAGGCGGCGCGATTGCACGCGGCGCTCGGACGGCTGGGCTGATGTTGCTCCTTCCCGAAAGGGACGGGAGAGGCGTTACCCCTGCACCGGCGCCATCACTTCGATGATGCCGGCCGCGACCTTGGCCATGATTGGCGTCTTGGCCAAGACCTCGCCATCGATCGAGATCGGTAGCGGCGGCACGGTTTCGATGCGCAACGCTTTGCCGTGGAAGGTGACCGTATCGACCCGGCGCGAATTGAGCCGGAAGAAGCCCGCCGCCCAGTTGCGCACCAGGCTGCGCTTGCCCTTGCCGCACACGACCTGAACGATGATCTCGCCGCTGTCGAGCCGAGCTTCCTCGACCAGTTCGGTGCCGCCGTGGAAGCGGCCGTTGGAGATGCGGACCTCGGTCGCGGTCATGCGCTTGGCGTTCGTCCCTTCGCCGACGATCAGCTGGAAGGGGTGGAACTTGGCGAATTGCAGCGTCGCCCAAGCGAGGTAACCGGCGCGGCCGAACAGTTTCTTGACGCCGTGCGGCACGGTCTGCGCGATCTGCGGCGACAGGCCGATCGCGGCGCAATTGGCGAAATAATCACCGTCGATCATGCCGAGATCGATGCGCCGCGGACGGCCGGTCTTCAGCACCTCAACGGCGCCTGGAATGTCAAGCGGGATGCCGAGCGTCCGGCAGAAGCTGTTGGCGGTGCCGAAGGGCAGGACGCCGAGAATCACGTCATGGCCGAGCAGATAGTCGACCAGGCTGCTGATCGTGCCGTCGCCGCCGCCGAGGATCACCAGATCGGGCTTGCGCTCGAGTGCGCGTTTGAGCGTTGGCACTAGCTCGTCGGGGTTCTCGACGGCGTGGGCGTCGACCTCGAACGGCATGCCCTGCATCGCGCTGCACGCCTCAGCGAACTGGTCCTGGCCGCTGCGTGACCGGGCATTGACGATCATGGCGGCGGAGCGGATCTGCGTCATGCGGTCGGTAACGCTCCGTAACGAAAATCGAGCCACGCGACTTTGGGTTGAACGTGCTGCCGCTCTGGCCCACAAGTCGCGCCATGTCCGCTGCTTATCCCGCGCTGCGCCTGCGCCGCACCCGCGCCTCCGGCTGGAGCCGCCGCCTCCATGCCGAGACGGTCCTGACCCCCGCCGACCTGATCTGGCCGCTGTTCGTGACCGAAGGCGAGGGCGAGCCGATCGGATCGCTGCCGGGCGTATCGCGCTGGAACCTGACCGGCATCGTCGAGCGTGCGCGCGAGGCACGCGGCCTCGGTATTCCGGTGGTGGCGCTGTTCCCCAACACGCCGCCGCATCTGCGCAGCGACGACGGGGCGGAGGCGCTGAACCCCGACAATCTGATGTGCCGCGCGATCCGGGCGATCAAGGATGCGGTGCCCGAGATCGGCGTACTGACCGACGTCGCGCTCGACCCCTATACCTCGCACGGTCATGACGGCATCGTCGATGCGAACGGCTATGTGTTGAACGACGCAACGTCGGACGCGCTGGTGCAGCAGGCGATCGTGCAGGCGGAGGCGGGGAGCGATATCGTTGCGCCGTCGGACATGATGGACGGCCGGGTCGGAGCGATCCGCGAGGGGCTGGAGAGCGATGGCCATGTCAACGTCCAGATCATGGCGTACGCTGCCAAATATGCGAGCGCCTTCTATGGTCCGTTCCGCGACGCGGTCGGATCGCGCGGGCTGCTGAAGGGCGACAAGAAGACCTATCAGATGGACCCGGCGAACAGCGAGGAAGCGCTGCGCGAGGTGGCACTCGACATTGCCGAGGGCGCGGACAGCGTGATGGTGAAGCCGGGGCTGCCCTATCTCGACATCATCACCCGGGTGAAGGCGGCGTTCGAGGTGCCGGTCTTCGCCTATCAGGTGTCGGGCGAATATGCGTTGATCGAGGCGGGCGTGGCGGCAGGAGTCGCCGACCGTGACGCGCTGGTGCTCGAAACGCTGCTGGCGTTCAAGCGAGCGGGGTGTTCGGGGGTGCTGACCTATCATGCGGCGCATGCCGCTCGGTTGCTGGGAGCATGATCGATACGCAGCGACTGGTGCTGCGGCGCTGGCAGGAGCGGGACCGTGCGACCTTCTACGCGCATTGTTCGGACCCGGAGGTCATGCGCTACTTTCCCGCGCTGATGACCCGCGAGGAGGTCGACGCCGCCATCGCGCGGCAGGACGGGTTCGCCGATCTGCATGGCTATTGCTTCTGGGTCGTCGAGGATCGCGCCAGCGGACAGATGCTGGGCTTTTGCGGGTTGAAGCCGGGTGCGGAAGGTACGCCGCTGGAGGGTGAAGTCGAGATCGGGTGGCGGTTCGGCAAGGAGCATTGGGGCAAGGGGTTCGCCCGCGAAGCGGCGCAGGCGAGCCTCGAATGGGGGTTCGCCAACCTGCCGGTCGACCGGATCGGCGCGATCACCAGCCCGCCCAACACCCGCAGCTGGGGGTTGATGGAGCGGCTGGGCATGGTCCGCGACGCGGCGGGAGATTTTGATCATCCGGCCGTGCCCGACGACAGCCGACTCAAACGCCACATCACCTATTGGAAGCAGCGAGCGTGAGCGCGCCCGAAAGGACCGCGGGCTGGCCGATCCGCTGGATCTTCGTGGCGACGATCCTGACCGGATCGTTCCTGCTGTTCCTCGTCCAGCCGATGGTCGCGCGCATGGCGCTGCCGCAACTGGGCGGGGCGCCGGCGGTGTGGAATTCGGCGATGCTGGTCTATCAGGCGCTGCTGCTCGGCGGCTATGCCTATGCGCATCTGCTCGGCAAGCTGATGCCCAAGGCGCAGGCGGCGGTGCATTTGCTGGTGCTGCTGTGCGCGGCGGTATGGCTGCCGATCGGGGTCAATGCGACGCAGGTGCCCGCCGGGGTCGAGCCGGCGCTATGGGCGCCGTGGCTGCTGGCCGCGTCGATCGGTCCGCTCTTCTTTGCGGTGTCGGCACAGGCGCCGCTGCTGCAACGCTGGTTCGCGTTCCTCTGTCCGGGACGCGACCCCTATGCACTCTATGCGGCGTCGAACGTCGGCAGTTTCGCCGGGCTGATCGCCTATCCACTGATCGTGGAGCCGCTGCTGCCGCTGCGCTCGCAAAGCTGGGGATGGAGCGCTGGCTATGCGCTGCTGACCGTGCTCGTCACCGGTTGCGGCTGGTTGCTGCCGCATCGGCGCGAGCAGGCGGTGACCCTCGATCCCGGCGACGCACCGACGAAGCGGCGGGTGCTGCACTGGATCGTGCTGGCGCTGGTCCCATCGGGACTGATGCTGGCGACGTCGACCTTCCTGACCACCGATATCGTCGCGGTACCGCTGCTGTGGGTGCTGCCGCTGGGACTGTATCTATTGAGCTTCACCGTCGCCTTTGCCGACCGGCGTGGGCTGGCAGAGGCGATCACCCGCTATGCGCCGATCACCATCCTGGTGTTCGGGGGGATGATGATCGGCGGACATCACGACTGGCCGTTGCTCAGCGCGCTGGCGGCGCTGATGCTGTTGTTCGCGGTTTCGGTGGCGCTGCATACGAAGATGTATGCGCTGCGGCCGGCGCCCGCGCGGCTGACCGGATTCTACCTGGCGATGTCGGTCGGCGGCGCGCTGGGCGGGGTGTTCGCCGGGCTGGTCGCGCCGGTGCTGTTCGACTGGACCTATGAATATCCATTGCTGATCCTGGCGGCCGGAATACTCGCGCCGCTGCCGTTCCTGTTGCCGGCGACCGAGCGGCTGTGGCGCCTGGGCGGCGTGCGGCTGACCATCGCCGCGCTGGTCGCCATCAGCGCGCTGATCGTGCTGGGCCTTGCCAATCCAGACGACGTGCTTGGTGCGGCGCCAGAGCCGATCGCGTTCCTCGCCATCACCATCGTCGGAGCCGTCGCGATCGGATCGCGCGTGCCCTATGTCTTTGCGCTGGCCGGCGCGCTGTTCCTGTTTGGCGGCTATCGCGCGATCCAGTTATCGCTGGAACCCGGCGCGCGGACGCGAAGCTATTTCGGCGTCTACACCATCACCCGCGGGCAGGGGGTGAACGAGTTGCAGCACGGCACCACGCTGCACGGCATCCAACTGACCGGCAGTCCCGAGCGCGAGCGGACCGCGACCACCTATTATGTCCCCAATTCGGGGGTGGGGGAGGCGCTGCGGGCGGCGCCCGCGCTGTACGGTCGCAATGCGCGGATCGGGATCGTCGGGCTCGGTACCGGGACGCTCGCTTGTTACGCGCAACCGGGCCAGCAATGGCGCTTCTACGAAATCGATCCGGTCGTAGTGCGGATCGCGCGCGATTCGGGCGCCTTCACCTTCCTGCGCCGCTGTGCGCCCGATGCGCAGATCGTTCTGGGCGATGCGCGGCTGAGCATCGCCCAGGCGGCGGCGGGGAGCCTCGACCTACTGGCGCTCGATGCCTTTTCATCGGATGCGGTGCCGATGCACCTGATGACGCGCGAGGCGTTCGATACCTATGGCCGGGTGCTGGGGCGGCGCGGGCTGTTGCTGGTGCATGTCTCAAACCGCTATCTCGACCTCGCGCCGGTCGTGGCGCGAACGGCATCGGGATGGATGGCGGCGCAACTGGCCTATCAGCCGGTCGGTGGCGCGGCCGGGGACAGCGGATCGGTATGGATCGCGCTGACCCGCGATCCCGAGGTGCTCGGCGAATTGCTGGCGAGCGGTGGGTATTGGGAGCCGCTGCCGGTCACCGATACCGCGCCATGGACCGACGATTATGCATCGATCCTCCCGGTGCTGCGCGCGTTGCAATAAAGGCGTTCGAAGCACCCTTACCGCAAACTCGTCCCCAGCGTCGCGATGGTCGTGCGTTGCGCGTTGGCGGCTTCGGTCGCCCTCGCCAGCGCGGCGTCGAGCGCGGGGTAGGGCGGGGCACCGCCGGCGGCGCGGTCGATCGCGAGGCGTTCGAGATCGGCGAGCGGCGTGTCGATCGCGGTGCGCGCAACGTCGAGCTCGGCCAGCGCCACCTGTGCGTTCAGCCACGTTTCGCTGCCCTCGGCCTTGCCGGCGGCGGCGCGCACCAGTGGGCGTGCGCGGGCGACCGCCGCCTCGAACGATCGGGTCGCGGCAGCAGCCGCGCCGGTCGCGGCGGCGATCTTTCCGTCCAGTGCGGCGTCGGGTGTCGCGACCGGTACCGGCCGCATCGGCTCGGTAAGGCTGATCTGCTCGATCGGGCGCGGCAGCAGCGACGGATAGTCCCCACGCGTTGCGGCACAGGCCGACAGCAGGGCGGCGAACAGGATGGGCGGGAGCAGAGCGGCTTTCATCGGCCCCCGTTATGCGTCCAAAAAAAATCGTACAACAGGCTTGCCAGACCAAAATGCCACGTCTAACAGGCTGCCTCCACCGGGCACCCGTAGCTCAGCTGGATAGAGCATCAGACTACGAATCTGAGGGTCGGACGTTCGAATCGTTCCGGGTGCGCCATGGAAAACCCCGCCTGACCAGTGGTTCGGCGGGGTTTTCTTTGTCCGTTGTGTCCTGAGCGGCAGCGATAGGGTCGCAAACTTCGACGGCCGATGCGAACATTTGGCGCAGGGGCTTGCCAACCCAAAACCTCGCGTTTAACAGGCTGCCTCCACCGGGCACCCGTAGCTCAGCTGGATAGAGCATCAGACTACGAATCTGAGGGTCGGACGTTC
>NZ_JBQCMO010000010.1:95693-162389 GCF_051965015.1 Sphingomonas sp. SAFR-052
GAATCGTTCCGGGTGCGCCATGGAAAACCCCGCCTGACTAACGGTCTGGCGGGGTTTTCCTTGTCTACGGTACCGAACCGTTCGTTCGAAAATGGGGAGCGCCGCTGCGACGCTCCCGCAATTCATCCCGGTTATTTCGCCTGCCAGACATAAGGCCCGACGACGGTGCCGACGAAGCCGCTTGCAACCTTCGTGCTGAGGAAGCGGACGTCGACGTCGCTCCTGAGCGTCCGCTTCGCGCCGCCCGTCATATAGTCGAACGCCATCGTGCCGCGATCGGCACGGATGGTCAGGGTGACCGGCGCGTTGTTCGCGACCGGGGCGGCGGCGACCAGTTCCTCGGCCCCCTTGTTCCGCGTGTAGAGCGCGACGACCCGCTTGCCGTCCAGCCGGGTGACGCCGAAGAACAGATAATTTTCGTCATTCTGCATCGCCGCCAGCCCGGCACGGTCGCCGTCGCGCTGCGGCGTGAAGGCGACCGTCGTGCCCATCGTCGCGATATGATGCTGCTGGCGTCGACCGACAAAGCCCGGCACTCCATTTAGGTCGCCGATCGGCGCGCCGCCGTCGATCAGCAACTCCCCACCGGCCACGCGATACACCGGTGCCTTGGGCGTCCGCACGCCGATCCACTGCATGGCCAGCGTGTTGCCGTCGAACTCGTCGACATAGCCGAAGTTACCGCTGGTCGGCAGCTTTGGCGCGGGCTGGCGCGGCAGCTTCGGGCGCGCGGCGACGAACGGTACGCGCTGTCCGGCGGGCAGGATCGTCGGCCAGCCGTCCTTCCACGTCACCGGCAGGAGGAACGTCTCGCGCCCGATATTGTAGTAATCGTCGCCATAGGGGCGCACCGCGAGGAAGGTCGCCCACCAGTCGCCATTCTGCGTCTGGACCAGCTTGGCATGGCCCGCCGCCGATACCGGATCGGCGCGGTCGCCGGGCAGGTCGCGCTGGGTCAGGATCGGGTTGCCGCTCCACGGCGTGAACGGCCCGCGCAGGCTTTTGGAACGGAAGGCGACCTGCGAATGGTTGACGCTGGTCCCGCCCTCGGCAGCGGTCAGATAATACCAGCCGTCCTTGCGGAAGATGTGCGGTCCTTCGATCCACACTGGCTTCTTGGTGATGTCGACGCCGCCGTTGATGAGCTGCGTCGATGCACCGACCATCTGGCCGGCGCGCCAGTCATATTCCTGCACCCAGATTGCGCGGTGGCCGTCATAGCGCGGCGGCTCGTTCGGCGCGCGGTTGTTGACGATATAGGCGCGGTCCCCCTCCCAGTAGATCGACGGGTCGATACCCTCGAACGGCAGCCAGATCGGGTTCGACCATGGGCCTTTCGGGTCCTTGGCAGTAATGACGAAATTGCCTTTGCACGCGACGCAGGTGTTGACGATGTAGAAGGTGCCGTCGTGATAGGATATGTCGGGTGCGAACACCGCTTCCGACACGCGCCGCCCGGTGAAATCGAGCTGTTCGGGCCGGCTGATCGCGTTGGCGATCTGGGTCCAGCTGACCAGATCCTTCGAATGGAAGATCGGCAGCCCCGGAAAATGGGCGAAGGACGACAGCACGAGATAATAGTCGTCGCCGACGCGGGTGACCGACGGGTCGGGATAATAGCCCGACAGGATCGGATTGCGATACTGGTCGGGGCCGGGCGTCGCACGTTCGACGCTGCGGCCTTCATAGGTGAAGCGGCTGAACCGCGCCGGTTCGGCAAGTGCGGTGGTGCTGGCGATGAGGGCCAGTCCGGTCATCAGAGGTCGGAGCATCACTTGTTCCTGTCGCAATGGGGATGGGGTCAGGCGTCGAGGCGGTAAAGGCCGGCACCGTGCGGCGGCAGATCGGCCTCGACCCGTGTGGAGGCGGTGCCGATGTCGCGGCGCGCCCACAGGTCGCGGACCCGGACCGGACCGTTCAGCTTCAACCAGCGCAGATCGACGCCGGTTTTCCGTGGCTTGTCGCCCGGATTGAACAGCGCGAGGTAGGTGCCGCCATTCGCTGCCCTTGCGGTCCAGGCGCGCATCCCGTCCTGCACATGCAGCGGGCGGTTGGCGGTGCTGGCCTGGTTGACGGCGATGACTTCCGGGTTGGTCAGCAGTGCAAGCGTCGCCGCGTCGAGATGGCGCAGGTCGCCGCCCATGATGAGCGGCGATCGCGCGATCGACCATAGGGTCATCAACGTGCGCTGTTCGGCCGGGGTGAACTTGGTGTCGCGCTTGCCGAGTGCCAGTCGGCCGAGCGGCAGCATGTCGGCATCGGGCCAGCCGCCCGGACCCGCAAAACGCTGCCAATTCTCCAGCCGGACGAACTGCGCGTCGAGCAGCGGCCATTCGTCCCAGAAATCGTCGCTGATGCGCCACATCTGCGCGTGCGTGCGGACATGATCGCCGCTTGCGACCGGCGTTTCGCCGGGGGAGAGGCTCAGCAGGATCGGGCGGCCCGAGCGTTTGATCGCCGCGCTCGCTGCTTCGATCTCCGGCGCGTGCGCGTCATAGGGGCGGCTCATATCGTCCATCTTGACCAGATCGACGCCCCATTCGGCATATTGCGCGAACACGCTGTCATAATAGGCCTGCGCGCCCGGCCGGCGCATGTCGACGCCGTACATGTCGCCATTCCACGAACAGATGCTCGACGGGTCGGCAATGTCCTGCGCGCGGTAGCGGGTCCCGAGGATCGGCAAGTTGCGGCGCACCGCCTCGCGCGGGATGCCGCGCATCAGGTGGATACCGAATTGCAGGCCAATGCCATGAACCTGATCGGCGATGGCGCGAAAGCCGCGACCATCGGCGGCGGAGGGGAAGCGTTTCGGATCGGGCTGCAATCGGCCATAACCGTCGAGCACCGGCACTGCATCGGCGCGATATTCGTAGCCGGTGGCGCCGGGTTCATACCATTGGATATCGATGGTGAAGATCGAATAGCCGGCGGGCAGCAGCTTGTCGCGCATGATCCGCGCGGTCTGCAGCGCTTGCGCTTCGGTGATCGTCGTGGCGAAGCTGTTCCAGCTGTTCCACCCCATCGGCGGCGTCTGGGCGAGCTTTGCCTTGGTCCGCGGTGCCGCTCGCGCCGCGCCGGCAATGATCGGTGCCGCGCCTGCCGCACCGATCAGTCCGCGCCGTGTGATTCCGTCGGTCGTCATGCCCCGTTCCCCCAATTATCGGTCGAGCAGCGCGGCATCGCCCCACACCACCGGATCGTTGAACCGTGCGCCGCGCTCGCCCGCGGCGACCAGTTCGATCAGCTTGACGCCGCGCACGTCGGCGGCGATCGGTGCGGCGGTCTCACCGAAGCGCAGCGGCTTCGACGAGGCGAGCAGTCTGCCGTCACCATAGATGCGGAAGGTCACCGGATAGCGGCGGTCGCGCGCGCTGTCGTCGACGCCGACCGTCGCGGTGAAGCGCCGCGCGGTCGTGTTGCGGACCTCGATCCGCGAATTGGCAAGCACGCCGATCGCGGTTTGGAAGCGGCGCCCCGCGACGCCCGCCGTCTCGCCATAGGGGGTGCTGTCGGCCTGCGCGCCGCCCCAGCCGCCATAGCGCGGCCGCTCGCCATCACCACGCGAACTGCGCCATGGCAGCATCCCGCGATGGATCAGCGGCTCGACCTCCGGCACGACGACGCCGTCCACCGCCGGGTTCACCCGGCCGGGCATTTCGGACAGATACCGTCCGTCGGCCAGCCGCCGCGTGCCGCGTGCGACGAAGGCCAGCGTCTCGTGTGCCGCCAGTTGCAATTTGCGTTCGCCCCGGAAGCGGCTGGCCGTACCGCGCCAGAGGTCGGTCAGGTCGATATCGGCATCGCTTAGCAGCTTCAGATGATCGGCGGTCAGCACCGCCTCGACCGGCTGGTTCAGCCGGTTCAGGATCGCCACCGCCTTGTCGCCACTGGCCAGCGTCTTGACGAAAATCTGCACATCGTCGCTGTCATGCGCCAGCACCGCCTGATTGCCCGCTGCATCCTGATTGAGCGCGATGATCCGCTCGTTGCCGAGGATCGCGAGCAGTTCGGGCGTCGCCTTGCGCAGGTCATAGCCGATCAGCAGCGGCGCATTGACCATCGCCCACAGCGTGAAGTGCGATCGCGCCTCGGTCAGATGGCTGGCATCGAATTCGCCAGTGCCGACGAACAGCATGTCGGTATCGTTCCACGACCCCGGATGGGCATAGAGCGGGCGACGCGCCGTGCTGTCGAGATTATGAAGCATCCGACTCCAAGTGGCAGATATATCCTCGCTGGTGCGCGACGTGCCGCCGATATTGCGGCCCCACGACCGGATATCGGCCGCCCCCCACAGGCACAGCGATAGGATATAGTCGCCATCGGGATTGTGCCGCCGCAGCGCGCTCGCGACATCCTCGTACAGCTTGCGGGTAGCGGGAATGTCGGTGCGACCGAGCGAGTCGACATCGACCAGCGGCTGGAACACCCGGTGCCGCCCGCCGCGCACCGCCGGACTGTCCGGCCCAAGCCCGCGAATGCCGCAACCATCGACCTTGATGTAATCGAAACCCCATTCGGCGAAATAGGTCCGGATGTCGCCATCGACATGGCCGTACAGCCCGATTTCCCGTTCCAGTACCGACCCTTGCGGCTGGTTCGGCATATTCGACGTGAACACCTGGCCACAGGAATTGCGGCCGATGTCCGAATAGATGCCGGCCTTCAGCCCCATGGCGTGCAGCCGATCGGTCAGCGGGCGAAAGCTGGTATTGCCATCGGCGGTTCGCGCCGACGGAAAGGTATCGGTGCGGATCAGCACCCGCCCGTCCGACTGGCGCCGTTGCAGCCACCAGCCGTCATCGATGTTGACGTAGCGATAGCCCTTTTTCGCCAGCCCGGTGTCGATGATGATCGTTGCCGACGCGAGCAGCTTTTCCTCGTCGATATCGGTGTAGAAGGCGTTCCAGCTGTTCCAACCCATCGGCGGCAGCTGCGCGCGCCCTTCGGTATTCGCACTCCAGCGGCCGGTCGGGCGCAAATCCTGTGCGGCGGCGGCCAGCGGCAGCAGCGCGGCGATGCCGGCGAGCAGCCAGCGCTTCACTTCGCGGCCTTCAGCGTAAAGCTGTCGACGTCGAGGAAGCCGGCGCCGGGGGCGGGGTTATAGCAGAAGATCGCCATCTGCTCGCCCTGGAACGTTCCGGTCCGCCAGGCGAAGGCGAGCGGGAAGTCGCCACCGATCGGCTGCCAGCGTCTGCCGTCGCTGCTATAGGACAGGCGGCCCCGGTCGGTAGTGAAGTCGAGGTCCATCGCCATCCACAGATCGCGTCCGGCGATCGGCTGTGCAGCAACCCGGTTGTCGATATTCGGGCCGGTATCGGTGCTTTCGATCAGGTCCATCGCCAGCGACGCCGCGCCCTTCGCATCGCGGGTCACCGCCAGCGTCGCGCTATATTGGCCGAAGGTACCGAAGCCGCAGCGGTCGCCGCTGCGGATATCGGCGATATCGAGCTTCACCTCCGCCCGGCTGCGCGGTCCCTGCGCCTTCTGGACCAGCGTATTGCGCGCGGTCCAAAAACCGTCCGCCTGGGTCGGGCGCAGCCGCAGGAAGCCCGGCCGCTGCGTCAGCGACCAGCGCGCGTCGATCGGGTTGTGGTTCCACTGCCATTGCAGCCCGAGCTTCGACCCGGAAAAATCGTCGGAGGTCGCAGGTTCGACAAAGGGAAAGCCCTTGATCGGCTTGGCCGCACGCTCTGGCACCCGGTCGGGCGCATCCGGCGTACCCCAGACCGGCCAGTCGTCACGCCAGAATATGGGGCTCAGGTTCGTCATCCGACCGATCGAACCGGAATCGATCATCACGAAACCGACCCAGTTCCCGTCCGGCGTATCGACCAACGCGCCCTGATGACCGCCGCTCTTGTCGTCGATCTGCGGCCGGGTTTCCCACGGCCCGTACAGGCTCTTCGCGCGCGATACCGTCAGGCCCAGCCGGCGCGGGATCGCGTTGAACAGGTAGTAATAGTCGCCGCGGCGAATGATCTTCGATCCTTCCGCCCCGGCATTGTAATGGATCTTGCGATCGTCGACGACCTTGCGGAGATCGCGGTCGAGCTTGAGCAGCCGCGTCGTCCCGTCCGATCCGATCGCGGTGGCGATATAGGCCGAGCCGTCCGGTTCGATGAACAAGCCGGGATCGAACGCCGCCCGATCGAGCTCGTTCATCGTCCAGGCTCCACGCGGATCACGGGTGCGGTAGATGCGCGTATTCTGCCCGACCGGGGTCACCGCGATATAGAAGGTGCCGGCGTGATGGCGCAGGCTGGCTGCGAACAGGCCGCGCCGATAGGCGTTCTTGCCATCGGTCAGGTTATATTCGGGCCGATCGTCCAGCCGGGGTACGACATGGCCGATGATCTGCCAGTTGAGCAGATCCTTCGAATGGAGCAGTGTCAGGCCCGGCGCATTGGCGAAGGTCGTGGTGACGAAATAATAATCGCTGCCGACGCGAATGATGTCGGGATCGGGATAATCGGCATAGAGGATCGGGTTGCGATAGCTGCCATCGCCCTGATCGGCGCGCCACACCTGTGCCGGGGCGGTGCCGGCCAGCGCGGCGATGGTGACGAACAACGTCGCTCGGATCGATCTGGTAGCCAACATCGCTCTCCCTGTCCGGCGACTTGCGGCCGTTTATTGTCTGGGTATTCGCCCCGCGCCCATGCGTCAACGCCGTTCGTGGTAGCGGTAACGTATTGACCGAACTGCCGCGCTTTGATCCGAAACTGGTCCTGTCCTGCCCGATTTGACGGCGGCTGTCCGGGTCCGTAGCATCGTGTGCAAGGATCGAACCGACATCGAACCGCGGCCTATTACCTCTACATTGCGCTGCCGGCCGCCGCGTCGACGCTGAGGGCGAAGGAAGCTGTGTGAGCACGAAGGGGCAGGATATCGACATGGCCGAAATCGACGAGGGCGTCGCCGGAACGCTGTCGGACGAACCCGCCGCCCCGGCACGCAAAGGGTCGGGCCGCCGGCTACGCGGTGCGGTGGCGCATTATCTGGGTACCGCCATCGTGTCCGGCCGGATCGCGCCGGGCGAATTGCTGACCGGCGAAGTCGCCAATGCCGAGGCGCTGGACGTCTCGCGCAGCGCCTATCGCGAAGCAGTGCAGGTGCTGACCGCCAAGGGGCTGGTCGAGAGCCGACCCAAGATCGGGACGCGGGTGCTGCCCCGGCGACGGTGGAATTTCCTTGACCCTATGGTGCTCGCCTGGGCGTTCGAGGGGGAGCCGAACATCGCATTCATCCGCGGTCTGTTCGAACTGCGTGCGGTCGTCGAGCCGGCGGTAGCGCGGCTGGCGGCGGAGCGGCGCGACAAAGACGATATTAAGGCGTTGCGCGCCGCGCTGGGCGGGATGCGCCGCCACACACTGGCGACCGAGGCTGGGCGTGCCGCCGACCGCGATTTCCACGATGCGCTGATCTATGCCACGCATAACGAAACATTCGTGGCCCTGAGTGCGAGCATTGGCGCGGCGGTCAACTGGACGACGCAGTTCAAGCAGCGCCAGCGCGCACTGCCCCGCGATCCGGTGCCCGATCATACCCGTGTGTTCGAGGCGGTGGCGGCTGGCGATGCGAAAGCGGCGGAGGAGGCGATGACCGCGCTCGTCTCGCTGGCGCTGGAGGATACGCGCACCGCGATGTGACGCGATCCCCATGGTGCAAACGCGACGGTAGCGCCGCCCGCGCGGCTGTTGCATGGTAGCGCTCACAATAGTCGGGGAGGGGTTATGCGTTCGATTCGGGCTCTGGCAGGCTGCGCGCTGTCGGCATCGCTGTTGTGGAGCATGGCGGCCCATGCGCAATCGGCGGCGCCAACGCTCGCTAATATCTTCGGCGATCACGCGGTGCTGCAGCGCGACCGCCCGATCGCGATCTGGGGCAATGCCGCGCCCGGCACGGCGGTCACCGTCAAGCTGAACGATCGCAGCGTCACGGCGCAGACCGGCAGCGACGGCAAATGGCGCGCGACGCTCCCGTCGATGCCGGCGGGCGGCCCCTACACACTGGACGTCCGCACCGGCACGGCATCGGTGCAGCGCCTGTCCGACATCATGATCGGCGACGTGTTCCTGTGCGGCGGACAGTCGAACATGGAGTTTCAGGTCAAGCATGCCACCGGCCTCGAAGTGATCCCGTCGGCTAACGACGCCGCGTTGCGCTTCACGACCATCCCCGACAGCAGCAAGACTGCGCCCGCCGGCGATCTCGCCAAGCGGGTCGATTGGCGCAGCGTCACGCCCGAGACGGTCGGCGACGCATCGGCGGTCTGCTATTTCATGGCGCGTTCTCTGCGTGGGACCGAGAAGGTGCCGATGGGGATCATCGCCTCCGAATGGGGCGGCACCCGCATCGAAAGCTGGATCAGCGCGCCGGCGCTGGCGACACAGCCCAGCTTTACCGAGGGCCTGAACGCGATCGCGATGTTCGACCGCGATCCGGCGGCGGCGACGGCTGCGGACGGGGTGCGGCGCGAAAAGGCATGGGAAGCGCTCGACCCGGCGGCCAGGACCGAACGCGCGTTCCGCAACGCCGATTACGACGATCGCAAATGGGCGACGGTGCCTGCGCAGTATGAGCAACTGCCCGCTGCCGACCGCGATCGGCTGGGCGGGGTCGTCTGGCTGCGTACGACGGTTGACCTGACCCCGGCACAAGTTGCGTCCGCGCAGACGCTGCGGCTGGGGCCGATCGGACGCTATGACGAAACCTATGTCAACGGCCGTTTCGTCGGCGGGGGCAGCGTCGACTGGGCTTGGCGCAACTATGGCATCCCGGCCGGCATGCTGCGCGCAGGGCGCAACGTCATCGCGATCCGCACGGTCGGCCCTAAGCAGGACGGGCGCTTCACCGACATGAGCATCCGTACCATCGGCCTGTCCGATGGCGGGGCGGTGCCGCTGGCGGGGCCGTGGCGCTACCGGATCGGCTCGGTGTTGAAGGACGTCGCGGTCGGTCCGGCGCCATGGGACGTGCCGAACAGCCTGACCACGCTCTACAACGGCATGATCGCGCCGATCGCGCCATACGGGCTCAAGCTGGCGGCCTGGTATCAGGGTGAATCGAACACCGGGCAGGCTGCAGCCTATCGCGGGTTGATGTCGACGCTGATGGCCGATTGGCGGCGCGCCTTCGCCGCACCCGAGCTGCCGTTCTTCGTCGTGCAACTGACCAGCTATGGCAAGCCCGCCACCGCGCCGCGCGATTCGGGCTGGGCGGCGCTGCGCCAGTCGCAGGCACAGGCGGTCGCCGCCGATGCCCATGCCGGCCTCGCCGTCACCATCGACGTCGGCGACCGGTTCGATATCCACCCGGCGCAAAAGACGGTGATCGGCGAGCGGCTGGCCCGGCTGGCGCGTGTCGTCGCCTATGGCCAGCCGGGTCTGCGCAGCGGTCCCGAAGCGGCCGAGGCGGCGCGGCAGGGCAGCGATATCGTCGTGCGCTTCCGCAACGTGACCGGCGGCCTGCAACGCTATGGCGGGGCAGGGGCGATCGGGTTCGAACGCTGCGCCGGCACCATGTGCAGCTTCGTCGACGGCCGGGTCGAGGGCGATACGGTCGTCCTGCCCGGCGCCAACCGGCCGGAGGTGACGGCGGTGCGCTACGCCTGGGCCGATGCGCCGTTCGTCAACCTGTTCGATGGCGCCGACCTGCCGGCGGCGCCGTTCGAACTGCCGGTGCGCTGACGGTCTTCGGGCGGCGGGAAGGAAGCCCCGCCGCCCGGTCGATCACCCTGCGACGAAGCTGGTCGTCGCGATGTGGTGCAGCTTGTCGACCGGTCCGCCGGCGACGCGCAGCTTCCCCGTCTCGGCCTGCGCCGCGGTCAACAGGTAGCGCCCCTTCGCCGTAACCGGCACCGTGACCGCCCCTTCGGCATCCGCAGTCATCTCGACGCTTTTGCGCTCCGGGGTGATGACGGTGATCTTGGCGGCCTTCACCGGCTTGCCGCCCTGCATCAGCGCGAAACGATGGCCACCGGCGGTGAGCGGCGCGATCTCATAGGGCATGGCGGTCGCGGTCTCGGCACGACCGGCGCGCGCATAATAGACGACGCCTTCCTTTGCCTCGGCGTCACCCCATGGCGCGAACACCGAATCGTCGGTTACGCGCACGTCGCCCGCCGGCACTAACGCTTCGAGATAGCCGACCTTGCGCTGCAACTGCGCGCCCGTCTGTCCGACGATGCGCGGCGCGACCAGTCGCTTGAATTCGGGATCACCACCCGGCGGCAGCGCCTCGGCCGGTTCGCCCAGATAGATGCGCGCCGGGCCGGTGCCGTCGCGCTCGACCCAGATTTCATGGGCATCGGCCACCGCCGGCAGCGCCAGCGCGAGAATAAAAGCCAAGGTTCGCATCGATCTCTCCTGTACGGTCCACGTCCACGACGCCATGGCTCCCGCATAGTTCTAATGAGAGTAGGTCGCAATAGCGTTGCAATGTCCATTTCGGGCCGTTAATGCGAGGCATATTGAAAGTGACTCGCAAAGGGGGAATGATGAAGCGTCCGGTACGCACGACGACGCTGGCGGGACTGCTCGCGATGTTAGCAGCGGTCCCGGCATTGGCCGAACCGGTCGTTCCGGCGGAGGGGGAATCGGACGCGCAACGTGGTGAAGAGATCATCGTCGTCGGCAAAAGCTATGGGCAGGCGGTCGGCAAGACCGTCACCCCGCTGAAGGACGTGCCGAACACCATCACCGTGATCGATCAGACGCAGTTGCAGCAACGCAACCTCTTCACCCTCGAAGACGCGCTGATCGTCACCAACGGCGTGACCGTGACCGGGATCAGCAGCGAGGACCCGTCCTATCTGTCGCGCGGCTTCACCATCAACAATTACCTCGTCGACGGCGTCCCCACCTTTGCCTTCGGCTTTCCGGCGGTCGTGCCCGACCTGTTCCTGTACGACCGGGTCGAGGTGCTGCGCGGGCCGGCCGGGCTGTTCAGCGGCGCGGGCAATCCGGCGGGCAGCATCAATCTGGTGCGCAAGCGGCCGCTCGACACCTTCGCCGTCAGCGCGCTGGCCGGCTATGGCAATTTCCAAAATGTCCGGGGTGAGGTCGACATGTCGACACCGCTCGGCGACCGCTCCGGCCTGCGCCTCGGCGCGATGGTGCAGGACCAGGACCAGTTCTTCGACATCGCCCACCGCTATCGCTTCGCGGCATTCGGCGTGGCCGATACCGAGATCGGCGATCGCACGACGCTGACCGTCGGTGGCAATTACGACCTGTTCAAACCGGCGATTCAGTCGGGCCTGCCCGGGTTCGTCGGCGGTGCGGACGGCAGCGACGGGCGGCTGCTCGACGTCGACCGTTCGACCTATCTCGGCGCCGACTGGAACCGGTTCCGTTCGGAAAGCTGGTCGGGCTTCGTCGAACTGGCGCACCGCGTCAGCGACCGGTGGACGTTGCGCGCGACCGGCCTGCTGACCAACGTCGATCGCATCGATATCTACAGCTATATCGGCAACCAGCCGGTGACGCCCGCCAATGGCGGCACCACCAACCACATCGCCTATCGCGGCGACAGCGCGATGCAGACCCGCTCGTTCGACTTCAATGGCGTCGGCAGCTTCCCCGCCTTCGGCCGCGACCAGACGCTGATCCTCGGCGCCGATTATCAGGCGAGCTCGGCGACATCGGATTTCACCCGCCTGTCCAACTATGCGCGGATCAACGTCTTCGACCCCGTCTCACCGGCCGAGCCGCCACTCGACCCCTATGGCCCGCTGCCGGCGTTCCAGGGACCGAACGGCCCGGTCACGCAGGTCTATGGTGGGTCGCTGACCGACATCGAGCAATATGGCCTGTACGGCCAGATGCGCTTGAGCCCGCTCACCGGGCTGACGCTGGTCGGCGGCGGGCGGATGACGTGGTGGGACACGACCATCACCACCACCCGTGTCGCGACCGGATCGATCCCGCTGCCCAGCCGCTACAGCTTCGACGAACGCTTCACCCCCTATGCCGGCATTGTATGGGACGTGACCGGCGACCTGAACCTCTATGCCAGCTATGCCGACAGCTTCACGCCACAGGCCCCGCCCGCCGGCCGCAGTCTGCCCGGCGGCGGTGCGGTCGAGCCGCTGATCGGCGAACAATATGAGGTCGGCAGCAAGCTGTCGCTGATGGACAAGCGGCTCCTGCTGTCGGCGGCGCTCTATCAGATCACGCAGACCAACCGCCTGTTCAACGATCCCAACGAACCGACGCTTGCCTATCAGATCGGCAAGGTCCGTGCGCGCGGCATCGAGGCGGAGGCGAGCGGCGAGATTTTGCCCGGCTGGCGGGTCAATGGTGGCTATACCTTCACCCGCACGAAATATCTGGAGGACGCCAATCCGGTGCTGGAGGGGCTCAGCCTGTTGCCGGTCATCCCGGAACATATGGTCAAGCTGTTCACCAATTACGAAGCCGGCGACGGCCCGCTCGCGGGGGCGAGCATCGGCGCGGGGGTGACCTGGTTCGACGGCACGTGGAGCGGCAACCCGCCGGTCTATAACGCCAATGGCACGCTGCGCACGCCGTCCACGATCGTGCGGCAGGGCAGCTATACGGTCGCCGACCTGCGCGCCGGATACCGGATCACCGACAATCTGTCGCTGGCGGTCAACGTCAACAACCTGTTCGACCGCAGCTATTATGCCCGTATCTCCTCGACCGGGCGGGGCAATTATTATGGCAGCCCGCGCACCGTGTTCGCCAGTGTCAGGGTGAACTTCCCGTGATCGCACAGGCGCGGCATATCCTGTGGCGGCGCTTGGCCGACAATGCGCTGCGGCTCATCGCGGCGCTGCCGGTCGGCTATGCCGTCGCCAGCCTGTGGGCGATGGCGCTGGCGCGGATATTGCCGGGCGATCCGGTGCAGACGACGATGGCGGCGGCGCTGATCGCGCTGCTGCTCTGCGCGCTCGCCGCCATGTGGGCCTATGCGGCGCGTAGCGGCTGGCGGGCGCTATGGACGTTGGTCGTGGCGGGCGCGGTCGCCGGCGCGTTCACCTGGGGATCGGTCGCCATCTGGGGGCGGATATGAGCAAGGGATTTCGCCAGTCGCAATCGACGCTGCACACCTGGTCGGGGCTGCTGCTCGGCTGGTTGCTGTTCGCGATCTTCGTCGCCGGCACCTCCGCATATTGGCGGGAGGCGCTGAACCGCTGGGCACGACCCGAACTGGCCCCAATCGCCAATCGCGAGCGGGTTGTCGAAGGCGCCGTCGCCTTCCTGAACCGCCGCGCCCCCGATGCGCAAAGTTGGTTCATCACCGTGCCCGGTACGGAGAGTGCCGGTGGCGAGGTCTTCTGGGTGCCGCAGGTCAAGCCGGGCGAGGAACGCCGCCGCGGCCGCCGCGATACCCGCGCCTTTATCGGCAGCGACGGGCAGGAGGGGACCGCCCGCGAAACCCGCGGCGGCGACTTCTTCTATCGCTTCCATTTCGACCTGCATTATGTCCCGGTCTTCTGGGCGCGCTGGCTGGTCGGCATCGCCGCGATGTTCATGCTGGTCGCGATCTTCACCGGCATCGTCACCCACAAGAAGATTTTCCGCGATTTCTTCACGCTGCGCCGGGGGAAGGGGCAGCGTAGCTGGCTCGACGGGCATAATGCGACGGCGGTGCTGGCGCTGCCGTTCCACCTGATGATTACCTATACCGGGCTGGTCACGCTGATCGCGATGCTGATGCCATGGGCGATCGTCGCCCATTACGACGATCCGACCAAATTCTATGCCGCGGTGTTCCCGGAGGCACCGGCGGTCGAGCGGACCGAACGGCCTGCACCGCTGACCCCGCTGGCCCCGGTGCTGCGCGATGCCGAACGGCGGCTGGGCGGACAGGTCGGCTATATCACCGTCTTCAATCCGGGCGATGCCGCGGCGCGGATCACGCTGACCCAGTCGGGCACGTCGATGCTGTCGGCGCGCACCCCGGCACTCGCCTATGACGGCGTGACCGGGCGGCTGACCTGGCGCGCCCCGCCGCCCGGCGGCGCGGTCGAGACGCAGGGGGTGATGGTCGGGCTACATGCCGGGCGCTTCGGCGACTATCCGATGCGCTGGCTGTATTTCCTGTGCGGCATCGCCGGATCGCTGATGGTGGCCAGCGGACTGGTGCTGTGGACGGTCAAGCGGCGCGAGCGGCTGCCCGATCCGGCGCACCCGCATTTTGGATTCCGGGTGGTCGAGCGGTTGAATGTCGGTTTCATTGCCGGCTTCCCGATCGCGATGACGCTGTATCTCTGGGCCAACCGGTTGCTGCCGGTCGACATGGCGGCACGCGCAGATGGCGAGGTCAACATGATGTTCGCCGGCTGGAGCGTGCTGTTCCTCTACGCCCTGCTGCGCAGGCCCGCACGGGCATGGGTCGAGTTGCTGGCGTTGCAGGCGGTGCTGCTGTTCGCCCTGCCGCTCTACAATATCGTCGCGCTGCCGACCGGCCTGCCCGCGACGATCGCGCACGGCGACTGGGTGCTGGCCGGTGCCGACCTGACGTTCCTCGCGCTCGGCCTGGGCTTCGGCTTCGCGGCATGGCGCGTCCATCGCTTCCGTCCGAAGGCGCGGCGTCGTGCCGCCCGCGCCGTTTCGGCGATCGACACCGCAAACTGGGCACCCGCCGAATGATCCTGCTCGCCTTACTGATAGCACTTGCCGCCTTCGCGCTGCTGGCGCTTGCCAGCGACCGGCACCGCGACCGGTGGCCGGCGATCGACCCTCGCTGGCGACGCCGCGGCGGTTGGGCGCTGGTGGTCGCGACCTTCGTCGCGGCGTTCGCAGCATGGGGGCCGGTCTATGGTGCGATCGGGGGCACCGGGCTGCTGATGTTGGGGGCGGGGGCGAGTTTCCTCGCGCTCAACCTCACCCGGCCGTAAGCGCGCTCGCCCAGGGTTCGAACGCGTCGCGGGCGCGCGACGTGTACATCTTCTTGCGGTCGGCCTTCTTCGTCCGCCCGGGAATCGGCGGCATCAGCCCGAAATTGACGTTCATCGGTTGATAGGTCTCGGCCACCGCCGCACCGGTGATGTGATGGAGCAGCGCGCCCATCGCCGTCTCGACCGGCGGAGGTGTGACGCTGCGCCCGGCCAGTTCGGCGGCAGCGAAACGTCCTGCGAGCAGGCCAACGGCGGCGCTTTCGACATAGCCTTCGCACCCCGTCATTTGCCCGGCAAAGCGCAAATGCGGCCGCGCCTTCAGCCGCAGCGTTGCATCGAGCAATTCGGGTGAGCGGATGAAGGTATTGCGATGCAGCCCGCCCAGCCTTGCGAACTCGGCATTCTCGAGCCCGGGGATGGTGCGGAACAACCGCACCTGTTCGCCATGCTTCAGCTTGGTCTGGAACCCGACGATATTCCACAGCGTGCCCGACGCATTGTCCTGCCGCAACTGCACCACCGCATGCGGCCACCGCCCGGTGCGGGGATCATCCAGCCCTACCGGCTTCATCGGGCCGAAGCGCAGCGTGTCCAGCCCGCGTTCGGCCATCACCTCGATCGGCATGCAGCCTTCGAAATAGGGGACGTTTTCCCATTCGCGAAACTCGGCCTTTTCCGCCGACAGCAGCGCGGCGTGGAAGGCCTCATATTGTTCGCGGTTCATCGCGCAGTTGATGTAATCCTTGCCGTCGCCCTTGTTCCAGCGGCTCTGGAACCATGCCTGTTCCATGTCGATCGAGTCTCGGTGGACGATCGGGGCGATCGCATCGAAGAAGGCGAGCGCCTCTGCCCCCGTCGCGCTGCCGATATCGCCGGCCAGGCCGGGCGCGGTCAGCGGCCCCGTCGCGACGATGGTCATGCCGCTGTCGGGCAGGGTGTCGATCCGTTCGCGGACGACGCTGATGTTGGGATGCGCCACCAGCGCGGCGGTGACCGCGGCGGAAAAGCCGTCACGATCGACCGCCAGCGCCGATCCCGCCGGCACCTTGTGTTCGTCGCCCTTCGCCATGATGAGCGATCCCAGCGCGCGCATCTCGGCATGCAGCAGCCCGACCGCGTTCGATTCGGCGTCGTCCGAACGGAAGCTGTTCGAACAGACCAGTTCGGCCAGATCGTCGCCCTGATGCGCGGGCGTGCTGTCGCCGCCGCCGCGCATTTCCGACAGACGGACCTTCGCCCCGGCCTGTGCCAGTTGCCACGCGGCCTCGGACCCGGCGAGCCCGCCGCCGATGATGTGAACGTCATACTGCATGACGGGGCGTCTAGGCCGGACAAGCCCAACCGGCAATGAACGTACGAAACGGACCGTCGATTTGTTGGGTTACGCGTTGGGGAAGTACGACGAAGGGAAGGCGCATGAAAATCTACACCATTGGTTACGAGGCGGTGACGGTGGCTGAATTCGTGACGGCGTTGCAGGCGGCCGGGGTCAGGCGGGTGATCGACGTGCGGGCGCTGCCGCTGTCGCGTCGGCCGGGCTTTTCTAAATCCTCGCTGGCGGCCGAACTGGCGACGCATGGGATCGATTACGTGCATCTGAAGGCGCTCGGCACGCCCAAGCGGGGGCGTGACGCGGCGAAAAAGGGCGACGTCGCGACGCTGCGCGCGGTGTATGACGAGCAACTCGAACTGCCCGAGGCGCAGGCGCAGGCGGCGATAATGCTGGGACTGGCGGCGGAAATGCCGTCGGCGCTGCTCTGCTTCGAACGCGAACCGGCACATTGCCACCGGACGTTACTGCTCGAAGCCGTAGGGCAGGGCGCGGAGATAGTAGAACTCTACGCGTAAAGATCCTCCCCGGAATGGGGAGAGGACCATGCGCAGCATGGTGGAGGGGGGCTTCCCCAAGCGATGCGTTCGCGGCCAACCCCCTCCACCATCGCCTTCGGCGGCGGTCCCCCTCCCCGTGCCGGGGAGGAATTTCAGCCGGTCACCGGCCGCTGGACTTGCCCCGCATCATCCCGGTGTAACGGCCCATACGCCACCACCACCTCCAGCGGCAGCGGCCCGTACAAATGCGGAAACAACTGCCCGCCGCGCGACGGCTCCCATTTTACCGCCTCGCCCAGCGCCTCCAGATCGACCTCCGCCACATGCAGATCATCCTGCCCGGCAAAATGCTTCTCGACCGTTTCGGTCAGTTGGTCGAAGGTCGACAGGTGGATATAGCCATCGGCCACATCCACCGGCGCCCCGTCGAAACTGCCCGCCTCCAGCACTGCCATCTGTTCGGCGGTCAGCACCTTGAAGGCGGTAGCAGGCGTCATTCCTCGATATCCTTCTCGCTGATCGTGGCGGGACCGGTCCCGTCGTCGACCATGATATCGCCCTCAACCGGCGGCAGCGCGGCGCGTTCCTCGGCGACGATCGCTTCCGCCTCGTTCTCCGGGTTCTCGTCCTCGTCGATCTTCGCGGCGGACACGACCTGTTCGCCTAGCCCCACGCGGAAGATCGTGATCCCCTGCGTATTGCGGCCCGCGACGCGGATATCGCCGACGGTGGTGCGGATCAGCTTCGCCTGATCGGTCACCAGCATCAGCTGTTCGCCATTATGCGCCGGGAAGCTCGCCACGACCGGCCCGTTGCGGTCGGAAGTGACGATATTGGTGATCCCCTGACCCCCACGCCCCGTCCGGCGATATTCGTACGCCGAAGTCCGCTTGCCGAAGCCGTTGGCGGTGACGGTCAGGATGAATTCCTCCGCCGCCTCGAACTCGGCCATGCGCTCGGCCGACAGCGTCACCTCGCGCTCGCCCTCCTTCCACGGCGCCGCCTTTAGATAGGCTTCGCGTTCGTCCGGCGTCGCATCGAACCCGCCAAGAATCGACAGCGAGATGACCTCGTCGTCCTTGCCGAGCGAAATGCCGCGCACGCCGGTCGAGGTCCGGCTCTGGAACTCGCGGACATCGGTCGCGGCGAAGCGGATCGCCTTGCCCGCCTTGGTCGCGAGCAGCACGTCGTCGGTCTCGGTCAGCAGCGCCACGCCGATCAGGCGATCGTCGCTGTCGTCGTCGAAACGCATCGCGATCTTGCCGGCAGTCGGGATATTCGCGAACGCATCCATCGAGTTGCGCCGCACCGTGCCATTTGCCGTCGCGAACATGACGTGCAGGTCGCTCCACCGCTCCTCGTCCTCGGGCAGTGGCAACACGGTCGAGATCGTCTCGCCGGCCGCCAGCGGCAGCAGGTTGACCATCGGCCGCCCGCGCGTCGCCGGCCCACCTTCGGGCAGGCGCCATACCTTCATGCGGTACACCTTGCCGGCGGTCGAGAAGAACAGCACCGGGGTATGGGTGCTGGTCACGAACAGGTTCGTGATCGCATCCTCGTCCTTGGTCGCCATGCCGGCGCGCCCCTTGCCGCCGCGCTTCTGCGCGCGGAAGGCATCGAGCGGCGTGCGCTTGATATAGCCCTGCACCGTAACGGTGACGACCATCTCCTCGCGCTCGATCAGGTCCTCGTCGTCGATGCCGTCGGCGGCCCCGGCGATCTCGGTCCGCCTGGGCGTCGCGAATTCGGCGCGGACATCGACCAGCTCCTGCCGCATTACCGCATACAGCTTGGCGCGGTTGCCGAGGATTTCGAGCAGATGGCTGATCGATCCGGCGAGCGTCTTCAGCTCCTCGCCGATCTCGTCGCGACCCAGTGCGGTCAGGCGATGGAGCCGCAGGTCGAGGATCGCGCGAACCTGCAGGTCGGACAAGCGATAGACGTCCCCGGTCGTGTCGGCTTCGACCGCCTCAACCAGCTTCAGATACGGCGCGATCTCCGCGACTGGCCATTCGCGCGCCAGCAACGCGGCCCGGGCGGCGGCGGGGCTTTCCGACCCGCGAATGATCCGCACCACCTCGTCGAGATTGGTGACCGCGATCACCAGCCCCAGCAACAGATGCGCCCGCTCGCGCGCCTTGGCCAGTTCGTACTTCGACCGCCGTGTAATGACTTCCTCGCGGAAGCCTACGAAGGCATCGATGATCTGGGCGAGGTTGAGCAGCTCGGGCCGCCCGCCACGGATCGCCAGCATGTTGGCAGCGAAGCTCGACTGCGCAGGCGTGTGCCGCCACAGCTGGTTCAGCACCACGTCGGGCGTCGCATCGCGCTTCAGGTCGATGACGATCCGCACGCCTTCGCGGTTCGATTCGTCGCGAATGTCGCTGACGCCTTCGATCCGCTTGTCCTTGGCGGCCTCGGCGATCTTTTCGACCAGCCCCGACTTGCCGACCTGGAAGGGGATTTCGGTCAGCACGATCGAGCGCCGCTCGCCGCGGGCCTCGACCATATGGCGTGAGCGCAGGATGATCGACCCGCGACCGCCGGCATAGGCTGCGCGCGCACCGGCGCGGCCGAGCATCAATGCGCCGGTCGGAAAGTCGGGTCCGGGCACGATCTCGCACAGTTCGTCATGGGTCAGTGGCTCGCCACCCTCGACCCGGCGATCGATCGTGGCGAGGCAGGCGTCGACCACCTCGCCCAGATTGTGCGGCGGGACGTTGGTCGCCATGCCGACCGCGATCCCGCCCGCGCCGTTGACCAGCAGGTTGGGGAAGCGCGCCGGCAGCACGGCGGGCTCGCGTTCCGACCCGTCATAGTTGGGCACGAAATCGACGGTATCCTTGTCGAGATCGTCGAGCAGCGCCATCGCCGACTTGGCAAGGCGCGCTTCGGTATAGCGCATCGCGGCAGGCGGATCGGGGTCCATCGACCCGAAATTGCCCTGACCGTCGATCAGCGGCAGCCGCATCGACCATGGCTGCGCCATGCGCGCCAATGCGTCGTAGATCGCGGTGTCGCCGTGCGGGTGATATTTACCCATCACGTCGCCGACGATGCGCGCCGACTTGCGATACGCCTTGCCGGGAACGAAACCGCTTTCCTGCGCCGAGAACAGGATGCGGCGGTGCACCGGCTTCAACCCGTCGCGCACGTCGGGCAGCGCGCGGGCGACGATGACGCTCATCGCATAGTCGAGATAGCTCGACCGCATCTCGTCCACGATCGAGATGGGGGCGATATCGGATGGGTCGGCGATCAGCGTCGCGTCTGTCAAAGTTCGATGCTTTCGGGGAATGTTTCGGTTGGGCGACAACCTAGCCGCTCGGGTCGCGAAAGCCAAGCGTTGCGGCTCGGTTCGGCCGCCACCCGGAACATGCTGCGGCGCAAAAGGTTGCCCCGGCCATGCGCGACATTCAACGCTTCCTGAACACGCTGCCGCCGGCCGCCACCGATCTCGCGACGATCGCGATCTCGGTACTCGCCGCGCTGCTGCTGCACCTGATCCTGTTCCGGTTGCTGCAACGCTTTGCCGAGCGGACGCCGGGGTCGGTCGACGACGTCTATGTCGACCATGCGTGGCGGCCGATGCGCTGGATATTGGTGGCGATGGCGCTGGCCAGCGTCCGCCGGCCGCTGCGCCTGCCCGAACGCTGGGACGATCTGTGGACACAGGTCGCCGGGCTGGTCGTGCCGCTGCTGATGGGCTGGTTCGCGATCGCGATGATCCGTGCATCGGTGAAGGCGATCGAGGTCGCGACCGACATCACCGTCGCCGATAATCTGCGCGCGCGGCGGCGGCGGACGCGCAGTGCCATATTGGGGCGGATCGCGATCATCGCCATCGGCTTCATCACCGTCTGCCTGATGCTGCTGTCGATCCCCAGCATCCGGTCAATCGGCGTCACGCTGATGGCGTCGGCGGGTCTCGCCGGCCTCGCGGTCGGTGCCGCCGCGCAGCCCGCGCTCAAGAACATCATTGCCGGCGTGCAGATGGCGTTCACCGAACCGATCCGCATCGACGACGTGGTCATCATCGAGAATGAATGGGGCCGGATCGAGGAAATCCGCCTGACCTATGTCGTCGTCCGGCTATGGGACGAACGGCGTCTCGTGGTGCCGGTGTCCAAATTCCTCGAATCGAGCTTCCAGAACTGGACGCGCACGACCAGCGGCCTGCTCGGCTCGGCCTTTTTCTGGCTCGACCCCACCACCAACATCCCGCGCCTGCGCGAGAAGTTCGAGGAGCTGGTCAAGGCCGATCCGCTCTGGGACGGCCGCGCCCATGTGTTGCAGGTGACCGACACCAAGCCCGACGCGATCGAGGTCCGCATCCTCGCCACCGCCTCCGACGCCGCGCGCGCGTTCGACCTGCGCTGTTCGCTGCGCGAGGGGATGCTGGCCTATATCCGCGACGAAATGCCCGAGGCGCTGCCGCGGCGGCGCCTCGCCATCGATTCCGCCGAGCCTATGCCCGGCGGGCCGCGATAAACGCGTCGACGTTGCGCCCCAACACCGTCATCGGCACCCCGCCGCCCTGCACGACCGCGTCGTTGAACGCCTTGAAATCATAGCGGTCGCCAAGCGCCGTCTTCGCCCGGTCGCGCAGGCGGTTGATCTCCGAATGCCCGACCTTGTATCCGCACGCTTGTCCCGGCCACGAACAATAGCGGTCGACCTCGCCGGTCACTTCGTCGACGCTCGATCCGTTGGTGCTGGCGAACCAGTCGATCGCTTGGCTGCGGGTCCAGCGCTTGGCGTGCAGCCCGGTATCGACGACCATCCGGCAGGCGCGGAACGCGATCGACTGGAGATAGCCGAGCCGCCCGACCGGATCGCCCTCATAGGCACCCAGTTCGTCGCCCAGCTGTTCGGCATAGAGCGCCCAGCCTTCCGAAAAGGCATTGAACTGCAATAGCGACCGGATCAGTGGCAGGCGGAAACTGTATTCGCCCTGCCACACATGGCCGGGAATCGCCTCGTGATAGGTCAGCGTCGGCAGCGAATAGCGGGTCCAGATGCCGGTATTGCGCAGGTTGATCCACATCTTCCCCGGCACCTTGCCGTCTATCGACCCCGGCCCGCCATAGGCGCCGGGCGCGCCCGCTTCCTCGACGACGGGGATACGCTTCACCTCGACATTGCCCGGCGCCAGCGTGTTGAACGCACGGGGCATCCGGGCGCGAATGTCGCGCAACCGGTTCTGGACCAGCTCCATGATCTGCGCACGACCGGCATCGCCCTCCGGAAAGGTGAAGCGCGGGTCCTTGCCGAGTGCCGTCATCCGCTCACCGACGCTGCCCTTGGTATAGCCGAGCGGTTTCAGGATCGCGTCCATCTGCGCCTGCAACCGCGCCAGTTCGTCGCGGCCCATCGCATGGACCTCGTCCGGGGTCATCGTCGTCGTGGTCGATGCCCGCAACGCCCAGCGGTACCAGGCATCGCCGTCGGGCCGCGCCCACATGCCCGCATCCGACGTCGCCTTCTTCCGGTCGTCCTGCAGCGCCGCCAATTGCCGTTCGAGCGCGGGTTTCACCCGGTCGCGCGCGATCGCGGTCGCCTGCGCGCCCCAGTCGCCCGGAATGTCCTTGGTCCGCCGGGTCAGCGACGTGACCACATCCCAGTCCGCAGGATCGCCACTCAGCGACTGGGTCATCTGCTTCAGCGTCTTGTCGAGCAGGAAATCGGGCGGCACCACCCCGCGCGCCGACGCCGCGCGCACCCGTGCCGTCTCGGCATCCAGTTGCGTAGCATAGCTGTCGAGCCGCGCCAGATAGGCATCGGCATCCGCCTTGGTCGCGATGCTGTGATCGCTGTCGAGGAAGCGCGGAATGTCGAGATAGGCGCCGACATTCTGAATCACGACATAGGGCGTGTTGCGCCACCCGCCGACGGCGACATCGCCATAGGGCAGGGCAAAGCCGTCGAGCGCGGTTTCGAACGCGGTCTTGACCACGTCGATATCGGTCCGCGTCGCCGGGGACAGCGGCGCGGTGTCGATGGCTTTCAACGTCGCGACATGCGCGCGCAGATGCGCGGCGATCGCGCGTTGTCCTGCCGCCGACCGATCGCCCAGTCGCGCCTTCAGCGCCGCCCGCGCGCCGGTATCGATGCCGAGACCACTGGCGCCCTCGGGCGAATCGACCAGCATCGCCTCGGCGATCCGCGACAGCGTCGCCTCGGCCGCCTTGTCGGCGGCGCTGGCGGTGGACGCGGCGGACGCGGCAGTCTGCGCGCGGGCCGGCAGGGCGGCGGCCAGTGTCGTTGCGGTGGCACCGGCGATCCAGTCGCGGCGGGTCAGTTCCATCGGCAATCCTCGTCAGCGAAGCGGTGCCGCCTTGTCCTGCGCCGCGTGGCCCTCGTCAATCGTCCGCCACGACGCTCAGCGTCGATCCGCTGACGCCGACGATCCGGACGCGGCGGCCGACGGCCAGATCGGGGCCGCGCGCGATCCAGTCGCTGTCGCCGACCCGTACCCGACCGATCCCGCCGACAATTGCTTCGACTACTATAACCTCCTGTCCGATCAGTCGCGCCGCGCGATCGTTCAGCAGCGGGTCGTCGCTGTCGACCGGATAATCGGCATACCAGCGCCGCCCGATCAGCACCGCGACCACGCTCCAAGCGCCGAACACCGCCAGTTCGGCCGGCAGGGTCAGCGCGGGGAACAGCAGCGCCAGCAGGCCGGTGATCGCCGCCGCGATGGCCACGAAGACGAGGAATACGCCCGGCACCGCCAATTCGGCCGCGCCCAGCGCCGCCGCCAGCAACAGCCAGCCATAGCCGCCGTCGATCATCGCGCCGGTGGCTCGAACGGGCCGATCGGCCGCTCCCGTACCGCCGGTGCCGGGGCAGGCGCGGGGGCGGCGGGCTTCGTCTCGCCCAACGCTTCCTTCGCCAGCTGCCCGATCCCGCCCAGCGTCCCGATCAGCTGCGTCGCCTCGACCGGGAACAGGATCGTCTTGGCATTCGGGCTGGTCGCGAACTTGCCGACCGCCTCGACATATTTCTGTGCGATGAAATAGTTGATCGCCTGCGTGCCGCCCGCCTCGATCGCATCGCTGACCACCTGCGTCGCCTTGGCCTCTGCTTCCGCGGCGCGTTCGCGCGCTTCGGAATCGCGGAACGCCGACTCGCGCCGGCCTTCTGCCTCGAGGATTCGCGCCTGTTTCTGGCCCTCGGCGCGCAGGATCTCGGAGGCGCGGGCGCCTTCGGCCTCGAGGATGTTGGCGCGCTTCTCGCGCTCGGCCTTCATCTGCCGGCCCATCGCGTTGACGATGTCGGCGGGCGGGCGGATGTCCTTGATCTCGACGCGGGTGATCTTCACGCCCCATGGATTGGTCGCGTGGTCGACCACGCCCAGCAGCCGGGCGTTGATCTCGTCGCGCTTCGACAGCGTCTCGTCGAGGTCCATCGACCCCATCACCGTGCGCAGGTTCGTGGTCGTAATCTGCTGGAGCGCGACATACAGGTCCGACACCTCATAGGCCGCCTTTGCCGGGTTAAGTACCTGAAAGAAGACGACTCCATCGGTCGAAACCATCGCATTGTCGCGGGTGATGATTTCCTGTCCCGGGATATCGATCACCTGCTCCATCATGTTAACCTTCCGGCCGACACGATAGAAGAACGCCGGGTAGAAATTGAACCCGGGCTTGGCGACCGCGGTGAAGCGGCCGAAATGTTCGATCGTATATTGATGCCCTTGCGTGACGATCTTCACGCTCGCGAACAGGTAGAGCAGCACCACCAGCACCAGTGCCGCGATCACGCCTACGATCATCGCCCATCCCCGCTTGCCTCGACCGCGACCGGTCTAGCATAGCGTCGGCATGGAACCCACCATCAGCCTTGCCCCGCGCAGCCTTTTGTTCGTGCCCGCCGCGCGCGCGAACATGATCGCGAAGGCCGCTGGACTGCCCGCCGACCTGATCGTCCTCGACCTCGAAGATTCGGTCCGCGCCGATGAAAAGGCGGCGGCGCGTGCCGCATTGCCGGCGGCGCTCGCGCTGCTCGGCGGTCGCGGCGCGGTTCGCATCAACGCGAACGACAGCGACCAATTCGCCGCCGACCTCGAAGCGATCGGCGACGTGCCGCTGGTCGTCGTGCCGAAGGTCGAACGCCCCGCCGACCTCGCCCGCCTCTCCGGACACGCCGTGCTGGCGATGATCGAGACGCCGCGCGGGGTGCTGGCGGCGGCGGACATTGCGGTGGTCCCCGGTGTCGTCGGGCTGATGATCGGGACCAACGACCTCGCCGCCGAACTGCGCCTCCCGCCCGGCAGTGGGCGGGCGGCGCTGACCGTCGCTTTGCAGAGCGTCGTGCTCGCCGCGCGCGCGGCGGGGGGCTGGGCGATCGACGGGGTCTTCAACGCGCTGGCCGACCCGGAAGGGTTGGCGCGCGAATGCGCCGAGGGGCGCGCACTCGGCTTCGATGGCAAGTCGCTGATCCATCCCGGTCAGATCGCCGCTGCCAACGCCGCCTTCTCGCCCGGTGCCGCCGAACTGGAGGAGGCAGCGGCACTGGTTGCCGCGGCGACCGGTGGGGCGGAGCGGTTCCGCGATCGGATGATTGAGGCAATGCACGTCGAAACCGCGCGAAGGTTGCTCGAACGCGCGCGTTGACGCTTGCCCGTCACGTTTCGGATCGATAGTGGGGCGCATGTCGCTCCGCCCGATCCTCGGACTCGCCGCCCTGCTGTGCAGCGTCTCGGCGGTTCACGCCCAGCACATCACCCCGCAGATGCTGCGCGACCATGTCGCGGTCCTCGCCAGCGATGCCTATGAAGGCCGCGAGCCGGGCACCCCCGGCGGCGATCTTGCCGAAGCCTATGTGTTGCAGGCGTTCGCCGATGCCGGCCTGAAGCCCGGCGCGCCCGATGGCCGCTGGCGACAGGAGGTATCGCTGACCGAGATCGAGGCGAAGTCGGCGACCGCCGCGGTCACCCGCAACGGCCGCACGACGCCGCTGACCGGCGTCGTCGCGATCGGTGCCCAGCCCCAAACCCGGATCGCTGGTGCCGGCATCGTCTATGCCGGCGGGATCGAAGCCGATGCCATCGCCGCCGCGCCCGTTCGCGGCAAGGTTGTGGTGATGACGCTCGGCCCCGGTCGCGGTGCCAAGGTGAAGGCACTGGCAAAGGCCGGTGCGGTCGCCGCGATCTTCCTGACCCCGGCCACCATTTCCGACGCCGATCTGCGCGAGAATTTTGGCCGTTCGACCGTCCGCGACGGCGAAGCCGCACCGCTGTCGGTCGCCTATCTCTCCGATGCGCAGGCAACCAGCTTGCTCGGCGACCGCGCGGCATCGCTTGCCAAGGCAGGCACTGCCAAGGATTTCCGCCCCGTCGACGTCGACGGCACGCTCGACCTGACGGCAACGACCACCCGCCGCCGCTACACCACCGCCAACATCGTCGGAATGATCCCCGGCCGCACCCGCCCGAACGAAGCGGTGCTGCTGTCGGCGCATTGGGACCATATCGGCATTTGCCGGGCAGAGGGCGCGCCCGACCGCATCTGCAACGGTGCGGCCGACAATGCCAGCGGCACCGCGATCCTGATCGAGGTCGCCCGGGCGCTGGCCAAGGGACCGGCGCCCGAACGCAGCATCTATTTCGTCGCGACCACGGCCGAGGAAAAGGGCCTGATCGGCGCCGATGCCTATGCCGCCGCCGTCGCCCAGAGCCCGCTCAAGATCATCGCGAACCTCAACATCGATACCGCCGCGATCGTGCCGACCGGCATGCCGGTCGCGATGGTCGGGCGCGGCAACCATCCGAAGATCGACGCGATCGTCGACGCCACCGCCCGCGCGATCGGCCGCAAGGTCGATACCGACACCGAGGCGAACATCATGGTGCAGCGGCAGGACGGCTGGGCGTTCGGCAAGCGCGGCATCCCCGCCGTCATGGCGACCGGTTCGGTCAGCGACATGAAGCGCCTGTTCGCCTATCTCGACGGCCCGTATCACAAGCCGAACGACGACCTCGCGCATATCGACCTGTCGGGCGCTGCCGAGGATGCCAATTTGCATGTCGCGCTCGCCCGCGCGCTCGCCGACCCCGCCCGCTACCCCGCCAACTGAAGACGAGACGACGCTTCCCATGGATATCACCCTCGGCCTGACCTTCGACGACGTGCTGCTGGTTCCGCAGGAATCGGACGTGCTGCCCAGCCAGGCCGACCCGCGCACCCGCGTCGCCCGCAACCTGGCGTTGAACATCCCCTTCCTCTCGTCCGCCATGGACACCGTAACCGAGGCCGACATGGCGATCGTCATGGCGCAGCTGGGCGGGATCGGCGTGCTCCACCGCAACCTGACCGTCGAGGAACAGGTCGCGGCGGTGCGCGCGGTGAAGCGCTTCGAAAGCGGCATGGTCGTCAACCCGATCACCATCACTGCCGATGCGCCGCTCTCCGCCGCGCGCGCGCTGATGGAGCGCCACCGGATCAGCGGCATTCCGGTGGTCGAAGGGTCAGGCAAGCTGGTCGGCATCCTGACCAACCGCGACGTCCGCTTCGCCGAGAACCCCAATCAACCCGTCGCCGAACTGATGACGCGCGACAATCTCGCGACCGTCCGCATCGGCGTCAGCCAGGAAGAGGCGCGTCGCCAACTGCACCAGCGTCGCATCGAAAAGCTGCTGGTCGTCGACGACAATTATGCCTGCGTCGGCCTCATCACCGTCAAGGACATCGAAAAGGCGGTGACCTATCCGAACGCGACGAAGGACGGCGCCGGCCGCCTCTGCGTCGCCGCTGCGACCACCGTCGGGGACAAGGGCTATGAGCGGACCGAAGCGCTGATCGAGGCCGAATGCGACCTGATCGTCATCGACACCGCGCACGGACATAACCGGCAGGTGGCCGAGGCGGTGAAGCGGGTCAAGGCCATCGCTCCGCATGTGCAGGTGATCGCCGGCAACGTCGCCACCGGCGAAGCGACCCGCGCGCTGATCGACGCCGGCGCCGACGGCATCAAGGTCGGCATCGGACCGGGATCGATCTGCACCACCCGCGTCGTCGCCGGCGTCGGCGTGCCGCAGCTGACGGCGGTCATGGACGCTGCCAAGGCCGCGGCGGGCACCGGCGTGCCCGTCATCGCCGATGGCGGCATCCGCACCTCGGGCGACGTCGCCAAGGCGCTGGCTGCCGGTGCGTCGGCCGTCATGATCGGGTCGCTGCTGGCGGGGACCGAGGAAGCACCCGGCGAAACCTTCCTGTACCAGGGCCGCGCCTACAAGAGCTATCGCGGCATGGGATCGGTCGGCGCGATGGCCAAAGGATCGGCCGACCGCTATTTCCAGCAGGATATCAAGGACCAGCTGAAGCTGGTGCCCGAAGGCATCGAGGGACAGGTCGCGTTCAAGGGCCCGGCCAAGGACGTTATCCACCAGCTGGTCGGCGGGGTGAAGGCGGCGATGGGCTATACCGGGTCGCACACCATCACCGATCTGCAGGAACGCGCGCGCTTCGTCCGCATCACCAATGCGGGCCTGCGCGAAAGCCATGTCCACGACGTGACGATCACGCGCGAGGCGCCGAACTACCCAACGCGCTGAGCCTGAAGGGCAACGGCACAGGCGCGGTGGCCGGGCTTTTTCGGTCGCCGTTCCCTTTCGGGTTGCCGCGCGTTTGACGGTACGGCACCGCGCTCTGTGCCTGCGCTCGCTGGATTGATCTATGTTATGTTGGTAGCGTCGGGCATGGTTTTCTTGGACAGCGAAGCATGACCCCGGCGGCACGGACTCAAGCGGCAATCGATCTGGTCGACGCGATCCTTGACGCGGCGCGCACCGGTGGCGCGGCGGGCGATCAGGTCGCCAAGCGCTTCTTCGCCGCTCGCCGCTATGCCGGGTCGAAGGACCGCCGCGCGATCCGCACGCTCGCCTATGACGCGGTCCGTCGTTTTGGCGCGGTCCCGGTCAACGCGCGCGCCGCGATCGTGGCCCTCGCCGATAACGACGCCGATCTCGCCGCGACCTTCGACGGATCGCCCTACGGCCCCGTGCCGATTGCCGCCGACGAACCGCGCGCCGAAGTCGGCTATGCCCCCGCTTGGCTGGTCGATGCGCTGCGTAGCGCCGGCCTCGACGACGCCGACCTCGCCGCGCTGCTCGAACGCGCCCCGCTCGACATCCGCGTCAACCGCCTGCGCACCGATCGCGACACGCTGCTCGCCGAACTGGGCGGCGAACCGGCCGCCGACCTGCCCGACGCGATCCGCCTGCCTGCCGACACGCTTCCCGACAGCGAGGCGCTGCGCGACGGCCGTGCCGAGGTGCAGGATATCGGCAGCCAGATCGTCTCGCTCGCCGCCTGTGCCGAACCGGGCGGCTTCGCGATCGACCTGTGCGCGGGCGGCGGTGGCAAGACGCTCGCCATTGCCGCGCAGATGGCGGGGGAGGGACGCATCCTCGCCACCGATACCGACCGTCCGCGTCTGTCGCGCCTCGCCCCGCGTGCCGCCCGCGCCGGCGTGACGATCGCCGAACCGCGGCTGCTCGATCCGGGCAAGGAAGCGGCGATGCTGGCCGACGTCGCCGGTCAAGCCAACTGGGTCATGGTCGACGCCCCCTGTTCGGGCACCGGCACGTGGCGGCGCAATCCGGAGGCCCGCTGGCGGCTGACCCCCGACCGGCTCGACCGGGTGGTCGCCACCCAGGCGCGACTGCTCGACGTCGCCGCCGGGCTTACCGGACCGACCGGCACCATCACCTATGTCGTCTGCTCGCTGCTCGATGCCGAAGGCGCGGGACAAGTCGATGCGTTTCTTGCCCGCAACTCCGATTGGCGCGCGCTGCCGCTTGCATTGCCACGCGGGCACGTTCACGGTCCGGGAATGCGCCTGACCCCGGCATCCGATTCAACCGACGGCTTCTTCGTCGCACGGCTCGGCCGGGAATAGGGCGGTGTCGCACTCGGAGAAGTTGATGCGGTTCACCTCGGTTTCGGTCGCGGCCGCGCTCGCGCTGGTCTGCGCGTCGACCTCGCTCAGCGGGCAGCGTCCCGACAACCAGATCGACCCGCGCTCGACCGCGCTGCTGCAGCAGGGACGCGCCGCCCAGGCTGCCGGCAATATCGAGGGTGCGGTCGGTCTGATCGAAAGCGCGCTGGTCGTCGACCCGCGCAACCGTCCCGCCTATATCGCGCTCGCCGATATCGCGCGCGGACAGGGCCTGCCCGGCAAGTCGATCCGCCTGTACCGCGAGGCGCTGAGCCTCGAACCCAACGACGTCGTCGCACTGAAGGGCGAGGGCGAGGCACTGGTCCAGAAGGGCGCCGTCACCAAGGCGCGCGAGACACTCGCCAAGCTCAAGACCGTCTGCGGCGCGACCTGCCCCGCCGCGACCGAACTGGCGGCCGTCATCGCCAAGGGTCCGCCCGTCACCGCGACCGCGCAACAAACCCCGCCGACCGTACCGGGCACGCCGACGACGACCCAGCAATAATGGCGTTGCTGCTCGCCGCGCTGGCACTTGTCCAGGCGAACGTGGCGGATCAACCGTCGGCGTTCCTTCAGGTTACCGGCAACGGGATGGTCGCCACCCCGCCCGATCGGGTAGAAATCGGCTATTCGATCGCGGGCGAAGGCAAGACGCCTGACGAAGCCAGCCGTACGCTCGCCGCGCGGCAAGAGGCGATCGCCGATGGACTGGCGGGGGTGCTGAATGGCGGGGCGAAGGTCACGACCGGCAATGTCGAACTGACCGAAGTCCGCGCACCGGAATGTGACCCCTCGGGCTATGGTAATCGCCCACGGATCAGCACCGGCGCATGCGCCATAACGGGCTATGTTGCGACGTTACAGGGCACCGCCCGCACGAGCGCGGTCACCAAGGCCGGCACTGCCGTCGGCCTCGCCGTACGTTTGGGCGCGCGCGATGCGCGGGTCCGGCAATTTCGCCTCGCCGATCCGGCTGCGGCCATGCGACGCGCAACCGCTGCGGCGATCGCAGACTCACGTGCCAAGGCAGAGGCGATAGCCGCCGCCGCCGGGGTACGGTTGGGCGAGGTACTGAGCGTTACCGACCAGAACCAGCAATCGATCGATAGCTTTACCGCAGACGATATCGGATCAATGCCCGGCGTATCGCGCGGTCGGGTTTCCGGTGCGGTCGCCATCCCGCTTTCTCCCGAACCGATCGAGACGCGAGCGCGGGTCTACGTCCGCTTTGCGGTGGTCCGGTAGCTGTTCAACCCGCGTCCAGCCGCCGGGCGAGTGCAACGAACTCGGCGACGCTGACCGTCTCCGCGCGTCGCGTCGGATCGATGCCAACCGCCGCAGCCGCGTCGATCGCGCCTGGCACCGCCTTCAAGCTCTGCCGTAGCATCTTGCGCCGCTGACCGAACGCGGCGGCGGTTAGCCGTTCGAGCGTTTTCAGCGAAACGCCCGCCGGCGCCTCGCCCGGCACGACATGCACTACCGCCGACATGACCTTGGGCGGCGGGGTGAAGGCGCTGCGATGCACCGGCATCGCGATCCGTGCCGTGCTGCGCCACTGGGCCAGCACCGCCAACCGCCCATAGGCGTCGTCATTGGCGCTGGCGACGATCCGGTCGGCGACCTCGCGCTGGAACATCAGTGTCAGGCTGCGCCACCATGGCTGCCAGTCGCTCGACAGCCAGCCGACGAACAGCGCGGTACCGACGTTATAGGGCAGGTTGGAGGCGATATGCGGTCGTCCCTCGAACAGCGACGGCGCGTCGATCTCCAGCGCATCGCCCTCGATCACTCGCAACCGGCCCGGAAACGCCGCGCCCAGTTCCTCGAGCGCCGGGATGCAGCGCCGGTCGCGCTCGATCGCGGTCACCCTCGCGCCGGCGAGCAGCAGCGCGCGGGTCAGCCCGCCCGGCCCAGGCCCCACCTCCAGCACTTCCTGATCGTGCAGGTCGCCGGGCACGCGCGCGATCCGGTCGAGCAGTTGCTGGTCGAACAGGAAATTCTGTCCCAGCGCCTTGTTCGCCGACAGATCGTGCCGCTTGATGACCTCGCGCAGCGGCGGCAGGTCGCCGACCGGGGCGACGCTCACGCTGCGGCCCGGCGCGCGGCGGCTTCGCCCGCCATGCGGATGGCGGCGATCATGGCGCCCGGCTCCGCCAGATCCTGCCCAGCAATGTCGAAGGCGGTCCCGTGGTCGGGCGAGGTCCGCACGATCGGCAGCCCGAGCGTGATGTTGACCCCGTCGTCGAAATGCAGCGTCTTGATGGGGATCAGCGCCTGATCGTGATAGGCACATAGCGCCGCATCATAGCGGGCCCGGGCGCGCGGGTGGAACATGGTATCGGCGGCCAGCGGTCCGACGATGTCGATACCCTCGGCACGCAGCTGCTCGACGGCGGGGATCATCACCTCGATCTCCTCGCGCCCGATCGCGCCGCCTTCGCCGGCATGCGGATTGAGCCCGGCCAGCGCAAGGCGCGGGGCGGCGATCCCGAAATCGCGCATCAATCCGCGCGCCGTCGCCCGCGCCCGCGACACCAGCAGGTCGATGGTCAGCACCTGCGGCACCGCCGCGAGCGGCTCGTGAATCGTCAGCGGCACCACGCGCAACGTCGGCCCGGCCAGCATCATCACCGCATTCTCGCGCGCCACGCCGCAGCGTTCGGCGACGAATTCGGTCTGCCCCGGATAATCGAACCCGATCCGGTACAGTTCGGCCTTGGACACGGGTGCGGTGACCAGCCCCGACGCAGCATCCGACCGCGCCAGCCCCGCCGCGAGTTCGAGCGACTGCAATGCACAGCGCGCGCCGCCGATATCGGGGCGTCCGGGCACGATGGCGTCGCCGTCGACGACCGACACGACCGGCAGCGCGCGCCCGCAAACCGCCGCCGCATCGCGCGGATCGTCGATACGCTCGACCGGCCCGTTCCAGACTGCCGATACCGCCCGCACGTCGCCGACCGCGAAGAAACATGGCAACGCTTCGCTGTCGCGCCGTTCCCATGCCTTGGCGATGACTTCCGGGCCGATGCCGGCGGGATCGCCCATCGATACGGCTAACGGCGCGATCGCCGACATCGCACCCGCTCCCTCAACGATATTCGATCACCGCGTCACGCCGCAGGTCGCGCATCATCCGCTGCGCGCGCAGGTTGACGCGCTCCTGCTCCAGCCCCTGTTGGATCTGCGCGGCGCTAGGCAACGCACCGTTGCGCGGGTCTTCGCGACCGCACAGCACCAGCACCCGCACGCCGTCCTTGGGCGAACCGAAGGGCGGGGTGGCCTGTCCGACGTTCAGCTTCAGGATGATCTCCTGCAATGCCGGCGGCAGGCTGCGCACGGTGACCGAATCATTGTCGACGATCTCGGCCTTCTGCGTCTGTGCGACCTTGGTCGCGTCGCCGCAGCCGCGGATAGCCTGCGTCGCTTCGGTAAAGGCGGCGACCTTCGCACTCGCCTGCGCCTCGGTCGTGCCCGCGGGGAAGGGGAGGAACAACTGCCGCAGCGCCAGCTTCGCGTCGCGCGGATCGGCCATCAGCACCTGCCGCTTGTCGGCCAGGTACAGAACCGAATAGCCGCCCGGCACCTCGATCGGTCCGGCGATCTGCCCGACCTGCATCTGCTGTGCCGCACGCTGCAACTGTTCGGGCAGCATGTTCAGGCGCACGAAGCCCAGGTCACCGCCCACCGCACGCGTCGATGCCTCGGAAAAATTCCGCGCGAAATATTCGAACGGCGCGCCCTGCCGGATCTGCTCGATCATCTTGGTCATGCCCGCCTGCACCTCGGCAGCACGGTCGGGCGTCGCGTTCATATAGATTTCGCGGAGATTGAACTCCTCGGCGCCCTTGGATTCCTCCATGCGCTTGATGACCGCCGCGACTTCCTCCTCGCCGACGTTCACGAACGGCTCGACCTGCCGCCGAAGCAGCCGGCTCCACGCCAGTTCGCCCTCGATCTGCCGCCGTAGCGAGCGGTCGGAAGACCCGACCGTGCGCAGATAAGCGCGCAACTGCTCGGGCGTCTGGTTGAAGCGCTGCTTGGCGAGGCGGTTGAAGCTCTGCTCCAGCTCGGCCGGCGTGACGGTGATGTCCTTCGCCTTGGCCTGCTGGATCTGCAGCGTCTCGTCGATCAGCTGGCGCACGACCTGCTGGCGCAGCACCTCGCGGTCCTGCTCGCTCAGCTTGAAGTCGTTGAGCGCGACGATCAGCGCCATGCGCTGGTCGACATCGGTGCCGGTCAGCACCGTGTCGTTCACGATCGCGGTCGGCTTACGGATATTGGGGTCCAGCTTGCCGAAGATCGTCGGATTGCCCGGCAGGTTCAGATTGGCGCCGGGCACTTCCTGCCCGTCGCTCACGGTCTGCGCCGCCAGCGTGGCGGCGGCGGCGATCGCGACGAAACCGGCGATCGAACGGCCGATGCGGCCGACATTCACGATGTTGTTGGTCACTTGGTCGTCTTATCCCATGCGCGCGGATTCAGGGCGGTGCCGCACCATTCGGGCAAATTCATGGCCCGCCGCGCCTGAACAGAGCCTTATCGCCCCAGGTTCTTCAAAGCCAGCGTTACCAAATAGCTGCTGCCGCTGCGTGCGTCGCCGATCCGCTGGTAATCGCGCTTCCACGTCAGCCCCAGCCGCAGGCAATCGTCCTCATACTGGACACCCAGCCGGTGACGGATCGGATCGTAACCATCGGACAGCGATAGCGAATCCTCCGACTTGTCGGTCAGGTCGACCGTCGCCGACCCGAATGCCGACCAGAACGGGCCATAGGCGATCCGGCCAGCGACGCGAATTTCCTCGCGATCCTGCAGATCCTCCAGCTCGTCGATATCGCGGTTCAGCCGCAGATAGCCGACCTGGAGGTACGTCCGCCGGCTGCCGACCGTCGCGTCGAGTTCGTTGCGGCGAATCTTCAGCCCGTCCTTGTCGAGGCGGTAGCGATGGGTGAACGTCACCAGCTCGCGGAACCGGATATCGGTCCGCCCGACAAAGTCGGAGAAGCGATCGTCCAGGCCGGTGCCGCTCGGCAGGATGCTGGCGCGCTGGCTGGCGCGGTAGCTCTGCCCGATCGTCGCCGACACCGCCACGCCCGGCAGGTCGAGCGCATAGTCGAGCCCATAGGTTATGCGCGACGAATCCTCGAACCGGTCGTATCCGGCGAAGCGATTGAGCGCGAACAGGTTCGAATCCTCGAGATCGACGGCGCGGGCATCCTCGTTCGGGACCGCCAGATTGGCGATCCTCGGCGACGCGACCAGCTGTACGCGCGGGCTGATCCGTTGTGTCCCCGCGCCGATCGGCCCGACGAACGGCCAGCGGATATCGACCGCCGCCGCCGCGATGCCGCGCGGGGTGAAGCCTTCGTCGCCGCGATAACTGAGCACCGCGGTATCGATCGTGTCGCGCGCATTATAGACGTCGCCACGGGCATAGGCGGTGAAGGTCACCTCCTGCCCCAGCGGCGTATAGCGCGTCAGGTCCCAGCGCGCGGCGGCAAAGGCACGCTGCGTATCCTGTCCCTCGCTCCGCCCGATCGCCAGCGTATTGAGCTGCACCTGCGCGACGCCACCCAACAGGCCGTTGAACCGGCGTCGATAATCGAGTTCGGGCAGCGCCACCGGCTGCATGCCCTGATCGTCGCCGACCCGAAGCGTCTGCACCGCCCAGCCGCTGATCGTCAGCATCGAGTCGCGGTCGATCCGCTCGACCGTCACATTGTTGCGCAGCCGGTCGTCGCGTGAAATGTCGTAGCGGCGCAGGAACGTCTGGTCAGTGGTATAGCGCAGCGACCCCGACACCGCCCAGTTCGGATCGAGCTGGAACCGCCCGACCGCGTCAAGATAGCCACGGAACGACTGTTCGCTCCCCGTCGGAACGATGCCGAGCACGAGATCGTCGCTGCGCCGGCTGACCGTCGCATAGCCCTGTACCCGGTACGCACCCTTCGACGTTAGCGCCCGATAATCACCCTGCAGCATCGGCAGCACCGCGGTATAGACGTGCGGCGTGATGGTCAGGTCGCGATTGGGCGCGAGGCTGAAATAATAGGGGACGGCGACCTCGACTCCGTTGACCCGGTCGAGCCGGATCGACGGCGCCAGCAGCCCCGAATCGCTGCCGTCGCCGATCGAATGCGAGAAGGACGGCAGCGGGATCGTCGGCAGGCCGAAGATGGTCAGCCCCGCGCCGGTATAGCGGATGCGCTGCCGCGTCGGATCGTAGCGGACGCGGATCGCGGTGATCTTCCACGACGGCTCCTTCGGGCATCCCGCCGAATTGGTCACCGAACACGGCGTATAGGCCGCGCTTTCGACGGTCACGACGCCGTTTTCGGAACGGGTACCGCGCTTCGCCGCAATCCGCCCGCCTTCGTCGAGCACCACCAGCATATTGTCGACCACGCCGTCCTTCAGCGTGTCGGTCAGCTCGATCCGGTCACCATAGGCGATATCGCCCTGCGGATTGGTCACCGCGATATTGCCGTCGGCGACGACCTGTCCGGTCTTGCGGTTCCACGTCACCCGGTCGGCGCGCAGCCGGTTGCCGTCGCGCAGCAGCCGCACCTCGCCGCTGGCCGTCACGATATCGGCATTGCTGTCATATTCCAGCAGGTCGGACGAGAAATCGATCTGGTCGCTGGTCGGCGGGGTCGGCAGCGCCTGTTCGGGCGCGGGCGGCGACGTGGGCCGATCCTGCAAATCCTGCGCACAGGCCGGCCCGCCGAACGCCAATGTCAACCCAAGGGCAAGCGACCCGATCGAACGCACCACTAGTTCCGCTTCCCCTTGTCGCCGCCCGCTGGCGACCTTGTCGCCAGTGCCTATCGCACCGTGCAACGGGAACCGCAATCGCTGTCCACCCGCTTTACCTGCCCGCAACAGCGGGCCTAGAAGACGGCAGCGCATACGTGCGCCAGCGTAGAAGGAAGTGCATGTCGATCTCGATCCAGTTCGCCCCCGACCGGGGAACCGCCACCGCCCTCGTCCTGCCGATCTCCACCGGGGGGCTCGACCGGATCGCCGCGGCCGGGCTCGACGAAGCCACCGCGACGCTGGTCGCCGGTGCCGCCCGCGCCGGCCGGTTCGAGGGAGAGGCCGGGTCGATGGCCGAAATCTTCGTCCCCGGTGAGGGCGACAGCGCTAACCGCGTCATCCTGCTCGGCATCGGCGCCGGCGACGGCGCAGCACTGGAAAAGGCGGGCGGCGCGCTGACCGGCCGCTTCCTGCTCTCCGGCCTGACCGAGCTGACCGTCGATTTCGCCGGCACCGACTTGCCCGCCGCTTCGGTCGCACGCTTTGCGGCGACCGCCGCGCAACGCGGCTGGCGACAGGACGGCTATCGCACGAAGATGCCCGAAAAGTCGAAGCCCACGTTGACGACCATCACCATCGCCAACGCGCCCGATGGCATCGACGACGCGTTCGTCGCCGCCGATGCGATCACCAAGGGGCTGGACCTGACCCGTACGCTGGTCACTGACCCGCCGAACGTGCTCTACCCAGTCAGCTTCGTCGAGAAGTGCCGCGAACTGGCCGATCTCGGCATCGAACTGACCATCCTCGACGAACGGCAGATGGCCGAACTCGGCATGGGCGCGCTGCTCGGTGTCAGCTTGGGCTCGGAGAAGGAAGCGCGGCTGCTCGCCATGCGCTGGAACGGGAAGGGCGAGGGCGATGTCGACCTCGCGCTGGTCGGCAAGGGCGTGACCTTCGACACCGGCGGCATCTCGTTGAAACCCGGCCCCGGCATGGAAGACATGAAATGGGACATGGGCGGCGCGGGCGCGGTCGCCGGCGCGATGAAGGCGCTGGCGTCGCGCAAGGCGAAGGCCAATGTCGTCGGCGTCGTCGGGCTGGTCGAGAACATGCCCGATGGCAAGGCGCAGCGCCCCGGCGACGTTGTCACCAGCATGTCGGGCCAGACGATCGAGGTGCTCAACACCGATGCCGAAGGGCGTTTGGTGCTCTGCGACGTGCTGACCTGGGTCCAGAAGACGCATAACCCCGGCACCATCGTCGATCTCGCCACGCTGACCGGGGCGATGATCATCAGCCTCGGCAGCGAGCATGGCGGCATGTTCGCCAACGACGATTCGCTCGCTGACCAGCTGCTCGCCGCATCGCGCGAGTCGGGCGACCTGCTGTGGCGCTTCCCGCTGTCGCCGGCCTATGACAAGCTGCTCGACAGCCCGATCGCCGACATGAAGAATATCGGCCCGCGCGGCGCCGGCTCGATCACCGCCGCACAGTTCCTGAAGCGCTATATCGAGGAAGGCGTGCGTTGGGCGCATCTCGACATCGCCGGCATGGTATGGGCCGACAAGCCCGGCAACCATCACGACAAGGGCGCGACCGGCTTCGGCGTGCGACTCCTCGACCGGTTCGTCGCGGACAATTTCGAGGGTTGAGACCGGACTGCCGCCGCCTCCGTCATTCCAGCGCAGGCTGGAATCTCCCGCGGCAAGCGCGGTACATCTGCTGCGAGAGACCCCAGCCTCCGCTGGGGTGACGGGGGTGGGGAGGGCCCACGAGCAAACCCATGAAAGTCGACTTCTACCACCTGACCCGCAGCCCGCTCGAACGCGTGCTTCCCCGTATCGCCGCGCGGCTGCACGGCGATGGCGAGCGGCTGTTGCTGGTGTCCGAAGATGCCGATCAACGCCGCGACCTCGACATGCTGCTGTGGACCTACGCTCCCGACAGCTTCCTGCCGCATGCGCAGGCCGGGGCGGGGGACGACCGCCTGCAAGCGGTGCTGATCGCGCCCGACGTCACACCGGCCAACAGCGCCCGCAACATCGCCATCGTCGACGGCCGCTGGCGCGACGAGGCGCTGACGTTCGATCGCGCCTTCCACTTCTTCGGGGAGGATCATATCGCCGCCGCCCGCTCCGCCTGGAAGGCGCTGGCCGATCGCGACGGCGTCGAACGCCGCTACTGGCGACAGGGCGACAATGGTTGGGAACAGGCGGCGTAGCGCTTGCCTGCAACGCGGTGCGCGACTAGGGGGACCGTCAACTTCCAACCAGCAACGCAGGAGCTGCGACCACCATGGCCGCCACCCGTACCTTTTCGATCATCAAGCCCGACGCGACCCGCCGCAACCTGACCGGTGCCGTCACCAAGATGCTGGAGGAAGCCGGCCTGCGCGTCGTCGCCTCGAAGCGCATACAGATGACCCGCGAACAGGCCGAAGGCTTTTACGGCGTGCACCGCGAGCGTCCGTTCTTCAACGACCTGGTGTCGTTCATGATCTCGGGCCCGGTCGTCGTCCAGGTGCTGGAAGGCGAAAACGCCGTTCAGGCGAACCGCGACATCATGGGCGCGACCAACCCGGCAAATGCCGAACCGGGCACGATCCGCAAGGAACTGGCCGAATCGATCGAAGCCAATTCGGTCCATGGTTCGGATTCGGAAGAGAATGCGAAGATCGAAATCGACTTCTTCTTCAAGCCGGAAGAAATCGTCGGCTGATTGAATGCCTGATGCGAAAAAGGCCCGCTTCCCGGTTGGGGAGCGGGCCTTTTTTGTGTCGGAAGCAGTAATTTGTACCTAACCGTTCATGCTGAGTAGGGGCTGAGCGCAGTCGAAGACCCGTATCGAAGCACCTTCCCCAGACGGTCCTTCGATACGCCATTTCGACAGCTCAATGGCTACTCAGGACGAACGGGAATGTCGGAGCTACCTTCCCCGTTCGGTTCGAGCAGCTTCGAGCTTGTCGAGAAGCGTCCGTCGAGAACCCGGCGCTTGGGGCACCCCCTTCTCGACAAGCTCGAACCTTCGCTCGAAGCAAACGGGAAGTGCACGAGGAAAGGGGAAGGTAGCAGATAGCCTACCCCGCCAACCGCCCCAGTTCCTGAGCCCACAGCGTATCCAGCCGCCGCCCGACGCCACCGCTCGCCGCTTCCCGCCGTGCAAGCGCGGTCAGTTGCAGCGACCGCCCACCGACCAATCGCCCATGGGTAGTAAAGACCAGATCGTAGATCGCACTCGATCGTCGCTGCGTCTCGCCGTCCCACCACGTCGCGGTGATCGCAACGGGCAACCGGCCCTCGATCGCATCGGCCCCGCCATCGGTGATCGCCAGCAACGGCGCACGCACCCAATCCGCTGAGATCGCCACGTCGCCGACCGCGGATTTAGCCGGCACCTTCAACGCCGGCGGAAAGGTAACGTCGATCCGCTCGATCCGACGGTCGGCAGCGCTGAGCACCAGCCGTTCGCCACCGCGGTCCGGCGTGGCCACGATCGCCAGCGCCGTCTTGGCCTTGGCCAAAGACGCGCGTTCGGCGGCCCGTTCAGCCTCGGTCGTCCGTCGCTCCGACACGTTGTTCCACAGCGTCAGCCCGCCGATCACGACGCCGGCCACCGCCACGCCCTCGGCCAGCGTGATCCACCGCCGCCGCTCGGCCCGGGCGTCCTCGGCTTCGCTCACCGACCGCCGGCCTCCAGCAGTCCGCGCGGCGCGGCCAGTTCCCACGCATGGGCGACCGCATCGTCGATCGCGGTCGCATCGCCATCGGGCAGCGCTACCCAGCCATCGTCGCCGCGCACCGTCGCCGCGCCATCCACCCGCACGAACGCTTCGCCTTCGACCAGAAAGACGGTCGCGCCATCCTCCTGTCGCTCCTCGACCGCCGGCAACACCTTTACGGCTTCACGGATACGGTCGATCGTCTCGGTCATCGCGTCACAAACTCCGCCAGGGTTCGCGGGTAGAGGCGGTGTTCCTCCACCAGCACCCGCGCCGCCAATGTATCGGGCGTATCGTCGGGCAGGATCGGAACGCGCGCCTGCGCCAATACGCTCCCGGCATCCAGTTCCTCGGTCACGACATGGACCGAACAGCCCGCCTCCGCATCACCGGCAGCGATCGCCCGCGCGTGCGTATCCAGCCCCTTATAGGCCGGCAGCAACGACGGGTGGATATTGACGATGCGGTCGCGCCACTGCCCGACGAACCAGTCCGACAGCAACCGCATATAGCCGGCAAGCGCGATCGTCTCGACCCCCGCCGCCCGCAGCGCACCGTCGATCGCCGCCTCATATTCCGCCTTCGGAATGCCCTTGGGTGAATGGGCGAAGGTCGCGATGCCCGCTTCGGCGGCATGGGTCAGGCCAGCGGCATCGGGCTTGTCCGACGCCACCATCACGACTTCAAACGGACAGTCCGCCGCCTGTGCCGCCGCGATCAGCGCCGCCATGTTCGATCCCCGCCCCGAAATCAGGACGCCGACACGGTGTTTAGCCAAGATGCGTCGCGCTCCAGTCGCTCCGCGCGCTCCATGTCCCGGCGCTGCCCTTGACGGTGCAACCCTTCTCGCCCGCATCGACCGTGCCGATCCGCACGACAGTCTCGCCGGCCTCCGCCAATGCGGCGGCGACCGCGTCCGCGTCCTCGGCAGCGACCAGCACCGCCATGCCGATACCGCAGTTGAAGGTGCGCGCCATCTCCTCCGGCTCGATATTGCCCTGCGCCTGCAGGAACGCCATCAACCGCGACTGTTCCCACGCATCGGCATCGACCATCGCATGCGCGCCTTCAGGCAGCACGCGCGGGATATTCTCCAGCAAGCCGCCGCCGGTAATGTGCGCCAGCCCATGGATGCGCCCTTCGCGCAGCAGCGGCAGCAGCGATTTCACATAGATCTTGGTCGGCGCCATCAGCGCGTCGATCAGCAGCACATCCTGATCGAACAGGGCAGGGCGGTCGAGCTTCCACCCCTTGTCCGCCGCCAGTCGCCGCACCAGCGAGAAGCCGTTCGAATGCACCCCCGACGATGCGAGGCCAAGGATCACGTCGCCCACCGCAACCTTGTCCCCGGTCAGCAACTGCTCGCGCTCGACCGCACCGACGCAGAAGCCGGCCAGATCATAATCGCCATCGGCATACATACCTGGCATTTCGGCCGTCTCACCGCCGATCAGCGCGCAGCCCGCCTGCCGGCACCCCTCGGCGATCGACGCGACGACCCGCTCGGCGGTATCGGCGACCAGCTTGCCGCTGGCGTAATAGTCGAGAAAGAACAGCGGCTCGGCACCCTGCACGATCAGGTCGTTGGCGCACATCGCGACCAGGTCGATACCGACCCCGTCATGCGCGTCATGCTCGATCGCCAGCTTCAGCTTGGTACCGACCCCGTCATTGGCCGCGACCAGCAACGGGTCCTTGAACCCGGCGGCCTTGGGATCGAACACCCCGCCGAACCCGCCCAGTTCGGCATCCGCACCCGGCCGCCGCGTCGACTTGGCCAGCGGCCCGATGGCGCGGACCAGGGCATTGCCCGCCGCGATCGAGACGCCTGCCTGTGCGTAGGTATAGCCGCCGCCGCGGTCCGCTTCGTTGCTCATGCACGCTCGACTAGCCACATCGCGCTTGGATTTCCACGCCTGCTTCGTCAAAAGGCGCGGATGACCCTGGTTCAGCCCCGCCGCATCCTTGCCGCCCTCGCATTGGGCGTGGTCGCGACCGGGGCGGTCGTGGCGCAGCAGGGCGGCGTCGCCGCGGTCGACGGATCGGGCAGTTTCGAGGTGAACGGCGTCCGCATCGACGTCGCCGGCCCCTCGGCCGAAGCCGCGCGCACCGCCGGCTGGCGCGTGGCACAGCGCAAGGGCTGGCAGATGCTGTCGCAGCGGCTGACGGGGCAAGCCCGCACGCTGCCCGACGGTACGCTCGATTCGCTCGTCACCAGCATCGTCGTCGAAAGCGAACAGATCGGCCCGAACCGCTACATCGCCCGGCTGGGCGTGCTGTTCAATCGCGGCCGCGCCGCCTCGATCCTCGGTATCGCCGGCGTGTCCGAGCGGTCGCCCGCCATGCTGGTCGTGCCGCTGATGTGGGACGGCGGCACCGGCACCGTGTTCGAACGCGCGACCCCGTGGCAGGCGGCATGGGCCCGCTTCCGCACCGGTGGCAGCGTCATGGACTATGTCCGCCCCAGCGGTACCGGCGCCGACGGCCTGCTCCTCAACGCCGGACAGGTGACGCGGCGCGGGCGCGGCTGGTGGCGCACCGTCCTCAACCAATATGGCGCGTCCGACGTGCTGATCCCGCAGGTCCGGCTGTACCGCCAATGGCCCGGCGGCCCGGTGATCGGCACCTTCACCGCCGGCTACGGCCCCGACAACCGCCTGCTCGGCAGCTTCTCGCTGCGCGTGAATCAGGGCGATGCCGTGCCCGCGCTCCTTGACGAAGGGGTCCGCCGCCTCGACGCCCTGTATCAGCAGGGCCTGCGCAGCGGCGCGCTGCGCCCCGATCTGGTGCTTGCCGCCCCGCCACCGGGCAGCGTCATCGTCCCCGACGAAGAGGAGATCGACGACCCGACGATCACCGATCCCGGCACCGGCCCGACCCCGCTGCCGACCGGAGAGAGCGTCACCCTGTCGATCCAGGCCGATACCCCGAACGTCGCCGCCGTCGAATCGACCGAGGCCGCGCTGCGATCGGTGCCCGGCGTCCGCTCCGCCGCGACCTCTAGCCTGGCGCTGGGCGGCGTATCGGTGCTGCGCGTCACCTTCGACGGCGATATCGCGATCCTGACCGCCGCCCTCGAATCGCGCGGCTGGCAGGTGCAGCAGGGTGAAGGGGCGCTGCGCATCCGCCGCCGCACCGCCTCGACCCCCGCCGCCCCGCCGAGTGCACCGCAGGAATGACCACGCTGCCTCGCGGTACGGTTCAGCTTACCCTGCCATTGGAACTTCCCGCCGGCGCCCGGCAGGACCTGTTCCTCGTCGGGCCGTCGAACGAAGCCGCCGTCCACCATCTCGATCATTTCGCGACCTGGCCGGTACAGGCCGCGCTGCTGGTCGGCCCGCGCAAGTCGGGGCGCACGCTGCTCGCCCGGCTGTTCGCGGCGAAGAGCGGCGGGACGATCGCCGACGATGCCGATCGCTGGAGCGAGACCGAGCTGTTCCACGCGTGGAACCGGGCGCAGGCCGATGCCCGCCCGCTGCTGATCGTGGCCGACGCCCCCCCGCCGATCTGGCGGATCGGGCTGCCCGACCTGCGTTCGCGGATCAACGCGACGCCGGTGTTGCGGCTCGAAGCGCCCGACGACGTGCTGATCGAAACACTGCTGCAATATCTCTTCGACAGGAAGGAACTCGTCGCCGCGCCCGATCTGGTGCGCTGGCTTGCCCGCCGCGTCGAACGGAGCCACCTTGCGGTGCTTCGCATCGTCGAGGCTCTGGAGGAAGATGCCATGTTGCGCTCGACGCGCCGTCTGACCGTTCCCGCCGCGCGCGCCGCGCTCGCCGGCAACCCGCTGCTGCTGGACCGGCTGCTGTGAACGATCCCGTCCCCTCCGCCCGCACCACCGTCGCCGCCGCACCCGAGGCGCGCTATTTCAACCGCGAACTGTCGTGGCTGGCGTTCAACCGTCGCGTCCTCGACGAAGCGTGCAATCCCGACCACCCGCTGCTCGAACGGCTGCGCTTCCTGTCGATCTCGGCCACGAACATCGACGAATTCTTCATGGTCCGCGTGGCTGGCCTGAAGGGACAGCAGATGCAGGAGGTCGGCCATGAATCCGCCGACGGCCTGACCCCGTCGCAACAGCTGGCGGCGATCACCGTCGACGCCGCCGGGCTGGTCGACAGCCAGCAGCGCATCTGGCGCGATATCGCGGCGCGACTGGCCGAACAGGATATCGTCGTGCTCGATGCCGACGCCCTGCATGGCGAGACCGAGGAATGGCTCGCCCGCTATTTCCGGGAACAGGTGTTTCCGGTGCTGACCCCGCAGGCGCTCGATCCGGCCCACCCGTTCCCGTTCATTCCGAACCTCGGCTCGGCGATGCTGTTCGACCTGATCCGCCGGTCGGACGATGTCGAAGTGCGCGAGGTCGTGCTGCTGCCCCCGGCCATGCCGCGGTTCGTCCGCCTGCCGGGCAAGACCGCGCGCTATGTCGCGATCGAGACGGTGCTGCGCCATTTCTCCGGCCTGTTCTTTCCCGGCTATACGGTGCGCGCCTCCGCCGCCTTCCGCGTCATCCGCGACAGCGATATCGAACTGGAGGAAGAGGCCGAGGACCTCGTCCTCTATTTCCGCACCGCGATCAAGCGCCGCCGCCGCGGCCGGATCATCCGCCTCGAGATCGAATCGGGTATCTCCGACGAACTGGTCCAGCTGCTGCGCGACGAAATGGGCGGCAGCGACGCGCTCATCACCGAAACCGGCGGGTTTCTCGGCATCGGCGACCTGTCGATGCTGGTCGCCGAGGATCGCCCCGACCTGAAATTCCCGCCTTTCTCCCCGCGCTTTCCCGAACGCATCCGCGAATATGGCGGCGATTGTTTCGCGGCGATCCGGGCAAAGGACATCGTCGTCCACCACCCGTACGAGACGTTCGACGTGGTGCTCGCCTTCCTCAAACAGGCCGCCGCCGACCCCGATGTCGTCGCGATCAAGCAGACGCTGTACCGCGCCGGCAAGCAGTCCGCGGTCGTCGCGGCGCTGGTCGCTGCGGCCGAAGCCGGCAAGTCGGTGACAGCCGTCGTCGAACTGAAGGCCCGCTTCGACGAGGAGCAGAATCTCAACCTCGCCTCGGTCCTCGAACGCGCGGGGGTGCAGGTCGTCTACGGCTTCATCGAGTGGAAGACCCACGCGAAAATCTCGATGGTCGTCCGGCGCGAGGAACAGGGCTATCGCACCTATTGCCACTTCGGCACCGGTAATTATCACCCGATCACCGCGCGCATCTACACCGACCTAAGCTTCTTTACTGCCGATCCGTTGATCGGACGCGATGCGGCGCAGGTGTTCAACTACATCACCGGCTATGTCGAACCGCAGGCGCTGCAACAGCTTGCCATCAGCCCGCGCGACCTGCGCGACCGGCTGGAAGCCCTGATCGAGGGCGAGATCCAGACCGCGCGTGCCGGGGGCAGGGGCTCGATCTGGCTGAAGATGAACTCGCTGGTCGACCCGGCGCTGATCGACAAGCTGTATGAGGCATCGGCGGCGGGCGTGCAGATCGACCTGATCGTGCGCGGCATCTGCTGCCTGCGGCCGGGTGTGCCAGGCATGTCCGACAACATCCGCGTCAAATCGGTGGTCGGCCGTTTCCTCGAACACAGCCGTATCTATTGCTTCGGCAACGGACAGGCGCTGCCCAACGACGACGCGCTGGTCTATGTGTCCTCGGCCGACTGGATGCCGCGCAATTTCGACCGCCGCGTCGAATATCTGCTGCCGATCACCAACCCGACCGTTCACGACCAGGTCCTCGATCAGGTCATGGTCGCCAATCTGCTCGACACTGAACAAAGCTGGGACCTTGGCCCCGATGGCAGCTATCGCCGGATGGCGAAAGGTGACAAGCCGTTCAACCTGCACCGCTATTTCATGACCAACCCGTCGCTGTCCGGGCGCGGTGCGGCGATCGAGAGCGGGGCGGCCACCGTGCCGCAGAAACTGTCGCTGCGCGCATGGCGGGCGGCCCGGGAAGGAACGATGTGATCCGATTGCCGTGGAGCCGTCCCGCCACCGTCGCGCATAGCGCGATCATCGACATCGGATCGAACTCGATCCGGCTGGTCGTCTATGGCGGGCCGGATCGCATCCCGGCGACGCTGTTCAATGAGAAGGTGCTGGCCGGGCTCGGCCGGTCGCTCGCGGCAACGGGCACGATCGACGCGGAGGCATTTCGCGTCGCCGGCGCCGCGCTCGCCCGCTTCGCATGGCTGACGCGCGAGATGCAGGTCGATGTCGTCCGCACCGTCGCCACCGCCGCCGTCCGCGACGCCAGCAACGGCCACGACCTGATCGCGCTCGCCGAAAGCGTCGGGCTGACCGTCGAGACGCTGTCGGGCGAGGAGGAGGCGCAGGCCGCCGGCCATGGCGTGCTGTCGGCGATCCCCGATGCCGACGGCATCGTCGGCGATCTCGGCGGCGGCAGTCTCGAACTCGTCCGGGTGAAGGGCGGCAAGCTTGGCGAGCGGGTGTCCTTTCCGCTCGGCGTACTGCGCATCGGCGCGATCCGCGAACGTCGCGCCGGCGAACTCGACCGCACCGTGCAACGGATGGTTCGTGACGCCGGCTGGGCGGGGCGCGGGCAGGGGCTGCCCTTCTACATGGTCGGCGGGTCGTGGCGTGCGCTCGCCCGGCTCGACATGCACCTGACCGGCTATCCGCTGCCGATCGCGCATGGCTATGCAATTTCCCTGAACCGGATCAATGCGTTGCGCAAGATTCTTGCCGATCTTCCCCGCACCGATTTGAAGGCGGTGCCGAACCTGTCGGGCGGACGCGTGCCGACGCTCGACAATGCGACGGCGGTGCTGGCGTCGATGACGAAGCATCTCGGCTCGGCGACAACGATGGTATCCGCCTACGGCCTGCGCGAGGGGCTGCTCTACGCCGCCTTGCCCGCCGATGTCCGCGCACAGGATCCGTTGCTGATCGCCGCCCATGACGAAGGCGCCCGGCAGGGCCGCTTCGCCGAACATGGCGACCTGCTACACAAATGGATCGCGCCGCTGTTTCCGAACGACGACGCCGCGATGGTCCGGCTACGCCACGCCGCCTGCCTGCTGGCCGATGTGGGCTGGCACGCCAACCCCGAATTCCGCGCCGAGCGCGGCGTGGAGATCGCACTGCACGGCAACTGGGTCGCGATCGACGCCGCCGGCCGCGCGATCGTCGCCCAGGCGCTCTACAGTTGTTTGGGCGGCGGTGGCGACGCCGCGCCCGATCCGCTCCCGCGGCTCGCCCCAGCGGCTGCGCTGTCCGCAGCGCACCGCTGGGGTCTCGCCATGCGTCTGGGCCAGCGCCTCAGCGGCGGCGTCGCCGCGCCATTGCAGCGCACCGACCTGCGGCGTGGTCGCGGGGCAGTCGAATTGGTCGTCCCCGCCCGCGACACCGCGCTATATGGGGAGGCGGTCCAGAAACGCCACAAGGCGCTTGCAACGGCGCTGGGCATGGAAGCGGCGCTGGTCGCCCCCTGACGCCGCTTTCCTACACGCTCCCGGTTTGCGATCCTCCGGCCGCTCTTTCCACGGTCCGGCCCACTAAACGCGTCTTGCGAACGTCAAGGTGACAACGTGTCAACTTCCGCGCCCAAGGTTTGACCTAACCAATTGCAATTATTGCAATAGAGCGGTTTCGAAAGATCGACGTACTGTCACCTTCGTCAACTTCCGCGATCATCAACCACAGCGCAAATCGGTCACTTTGCCCTTGTCGTCGACGACGATGTTCAGCCGGTCGGGTCGGAAGTCCATCGTCACCATCATCCCCGGCCGGATCACCCGCACGGTCCGCGCACCCGACCGCTTGCGCGCATCGTCGGCCATGGTCTCGGTCACCGACTTCCCGACCAGATCGCCGATCGACCCCAGACCGCAGCTATCGATCTGCGGCGCGACCCCCGGTCCGACCGGCCGCGATCCCATGGTCGGCGGCAAGGTCCGTACCGGCGGCGGGGTCTGCTGTTCGGCACAACCGGCCACCGCGACTGCCATCAACGCAAACTGCTTCATTCCACCACCTCCGCGCGGGTCATCTTCAATCGTCCACCCAGCACGGTGAACCCAAGCTGACCCTCGACCAGTGCCAGCGCATCACGCCCGAACTGTTCGAACCGCCAGCCATGCAGGATCGACAACCCGTCGCGCTGTCCGGCGGCCAGCGCCTCCAGATCGTCCGACCGCGCCAGCAGCCGTGCCGCGACCTTGATCTCGTTCGCCCGGATTTTCAGCAGCAGTTTCAGCAGGTCGGCGACCAGCGCGCCTTCCTTGCCCAATGCCGGCTTGCGCTCATCGCGCCCCGGCATCTCGTCGGCGGGCAACGGACGCGCCTCGGCCAGCGCGGTCATCATCCGCGCGCCGATATCGTTATGCGCCCATGCCGCCGATAGCCCGCGCACCTTGGCCAGATCGGCCTGCTTGCGCGGCGGATTGCCCGCGAGATCGGCGATCGTCTCGTCCTTCACGATGCGCCCGCGCGGCAGGTCCTTGCCCTGCGCTTCCAACTCGCGCCACTTGCCCAGCGCCTTCAACCGGCCCAGTACTTCGGGCTTGCGGCTGTTGACGCGAATGCGCTGCCATACCGTCTCAGGATCGTTGAAGTAGTTGGACGGATCGCCGATCCGCTCCATTTCCTCGTCCAGCCACAGCCCGCGCCCGGTCTTGCGCAGCTTGGCCAGCATCTTGGGAAAGATCACCGACAGATGCGTGACATCGGCGATCGCATAGTCGATCTGCCGATCGTCGAGCGGCCGGCGCGACCAGTCGGTGAACCGCGCCCCCTTGTCGACCGTAATCCCCAGATAGGCGTCGACGAGGTTCGAGTAGCCGACCTGCTCGCCCTGACCCAGCGCCATCGCCGCAACCTGCGTGTCGAACATGGGGAAAGGCGTCTTGCCGGTGAGGTTGTAGACGATCTCGATATCCTGGCCCCCTGCATGGAAGACCTTCAACACCTCGTCATTGTCGGTCAGTAGATCCAGCAACGGCTTCAGGTCGATGCCCGGCGCCATCGGATCGATCGCCGCCGCTTCCTCGGTATTGGCGATCTGGATCAGGCACAGTTCGGGCCAATAGCTGTTCTCGCGCATGAATTCGGTGTCGACGGCAACGAAGTCGGACGTGGCGAGGCGGGTACAGAGGGCGGCGAGGGTCGCACTGTCCTCGATCAACGGATGGATATGCATCGCGCCCGCATAGCAAGGTTCCGCGCCTTGACAAAAGGGGGTGGGGGAGGGAAGCGCGACCGCTCGCAACCAATATTCCTTGTTCGTCGCCGGAAGGTTTTCAATGCACGCCTATCGCACTCATAACTGCGGCCAGCTTACGGACGCGAACGACGGCGATACCGTCCGTCTGTCGGGCTGGGTGCATCGCAAGCGCGACCATGGCGGCGTGCTGTTCATCGATCTGCGCGACCATTACGGCATTACCCAGATCGTCGCCGACAGCGACTCGCCCGCACTCGCCCTGCTCGAATCGGCGCGCACCGAATCGGTGCTGACGATCGACGGCAGCGTGAAGCTGCGCAGCGAGGCGACGAAGAACCCGAACCTCGCGACCGGCGCGATCGAAATCTACGCCCGCGCTGCCACGCTCCAGTCGGCCGCGCAGGAACTGCCGATGCCGGTCGCCGGCGAAGCCGAGTACCCGGAAGACATCCGCCTGCGCTATCGCTTCCTCGACCTGCGTCGCGAGCGGCTGCACGCGAACATCCTGCTGCGCTCGAACGTCATCGCGTCGCTGCGCCGCCGCATGATCGATCAGGGCTTTACCGAGTTCCAGACGCCGATCCTGACCGCGTCGTCGCCCGAGGGTGCGCGCGACTATCTGGTCCCCAGCCGTGTGCATCCGGGCAAGTTCTACGCGCTGCCGCAGGCGCCGCAGATGTTCAAGCAGCTGTTGATGGTTGCCGGCTTCGACCGCTATTTCCAGATCGCGCCCTGCTTCCGCGACGAAGACGCCCGCGCCGATCGTTCGCCGGGCGAATTCTATCAGCTCGATTTCGAGATGAGCTTCGTGACGCAGGAAGACGTGTTCGCCGCGATCGAGCCGGTGCTGCATGGCGTGTTCGAGGAATATGCCGATTGGCAGGGCAAGGGTCGCACCGTATCGCCGCTGCCGTTCAAGCGCATTCCCTACCGCGAATCGATGCTGAAATACGGCAACGACAAGCCCGACCTGCGCAACCCGCTGCTCATCACCGACGTATCCGACCTGTTCGTCGGTTCGGGCTTCGGCCGCTTCACCTCGATCGTCGAGGCGGGCGATGTCGTTCGCGCGGTTCCGGCCCCCAAGACTGCCGACAAGAGCCGCAAATTCTTCGACGACATGAACGCCTGGGCGCAGTCCGAAGGGTTTGCGGGCCTCGGCTATGCCACCCGCAAGGGCGGCGAATGGGGCGGCCCCATCGCCAAGAACCATGGCGAGGAGGGCATGGCAAAGATCGCTGAAGCGCTCGGCCTCGGCCCCGATGACGGCGTGTTCTTCGCCGCGGGCAAGGAAGCGCAGGCCGCCAAGCTCGCCGGCCTCGCCCGCACCCGTGTCGCCGAACAGCTGGGCCTGATCGACGACAAGCGGTTCGAATTCTGCTGGATCGTCGACTTCCCGATGTTCGAATATGACGAGGACGCGAAGAAGGTCGATTTCAGCCACAACCCCTTCTCGATGCCGCAGGGCGAGATGGAAGCGCTGGAGACGATGAACCCGCTTGATATCTTGGCGTACCAGTACGACATCGTCTGCAACGGCGTGGAACTGTCGTCGGGGGCGATCCGGAATCATCGCCCGGAAATCATGTACAAGGCGTTCGAGATCGCCGGCTACAGCCAGGAAGATGTCGACACGAACTTCGCGGGCATGATCAACGCGTTCAAGTTCGGCGCGCCGCCGCACGGCGGCTCGGCACCGGGCGTCGATCGTATCGTCATGCTGTTGGCCGACGAGCCGAACATCCGTGAAGTTATCACCTTCCCGATGACGCAGAAGGCGGAAGATTTGATGATGGGCGCGCCGAACTATGCGACGCCAAAGCAGTTGCGCGAACTGAATATCCGCGTGACTGTCGACGGTCCGAAGGAAGGTTGAGTTGGTACGGGGCGGGGGATTGCCCCGCCCCGCTGCGTGTTCACGCGTTTTCGAATGTCTCGCCTTCGAGCACGCGCAGCCGCCCGTCCTCGATCGCAAAGACCGCGCCGTGTAGCTTCAGCTTGCCGGCCTCGACCCGTTCCTTGACGAACGGAAAGGTCATCAGGTTCTTGAGCGAGACCTTCACGCCCTCTTGCTCCAGCGCCTTCTGCCCTTCCGGCCCGGTGCCGTGTTCCGCGACGACCTTCTCACGCGCATCGTCGAGCAGGTCGATCCAGTGCGCGACGAAGCCGCCTTCGCCCGGCTTGGTATTGGCCAGCGACTGGGTGAGGCAGGCATTGACGCCGCCACAGGCACCATGGCCGAGCACCAGGACTTCCTCGACTTCCAGCTTGGTCACCGCGAATTCCAGTGCTGCCGACACGCCGTGCCGCCCGCCGTCATCCTCGAACGGCGGCACCAGATTGGCGACGTTGCGCACCACGAAGATTTCGCCCGGCCGCGCGCCGAAGATCGTCGCCGGATCGACGCGGCTGTCCGAACAGGCGATCACCATCACCTTTGGGCTCTGTCCGGTAGCAAGTTCGCTCCAGCGTTCGCGTTCCTGCTGCCATTCGGTGCCGCGGAAGCGATAATAGCCTTCTTTGAGGTCGCTGAAGTGCATCAGTGAATCTCCATCATATTGTATAAATCTTCCCTCGGGCACACAGACGCACGGCGCGCGCGAACGTTGCAGGCGGTTGTTCGTTTCGCCGCGCATCGCTATCTGACGCCCATGAACGAGATGACGCCGCTGCCCCGCCCCGAGCGGACCCGCAAGCCCGACTGGATCCGGGTGAAGGCACCGACCGGCAAGGTGGTGCAGGAAACCCGCGCGCTGATGCGCTCGAAAAGCCTGACCACGGTGTGCGAGGAAGCGGCCTGTCCCAATATCGGCGAATGCTGGTCGAAAAAGCATGCGACCGTCATGATCCTCGGCGACACCTGCACCCGCGCCTGCGCCTTTTGCAACGTCAAGACCGGCATGCCGCGTGCGGTCGATCCGATGGAGCCGCAGCATGTCGCCGAAGCGGCGGCGGCGATGGGGCTGAACCATATCGTCATCACCTCGGTCGATCGCGACGACCTGCCCGATGGTGGTGCCAAGCAGTTCGTGAAGGTGATCGAAGCGATCCGCGCCGCGAACCCGACCACGACGATCGAGATCCTGACCCCCGATTTCCGCAACAAGCATGAAGCGGCGGTCGAGATGATCGTGGCGGCGCGCCCCGACGTCTACAACCACAATCTCGAAACCGTGCCGCGGCTCTACCCGACGATCCGTCCGGGCGCGCGCTATTACGCCTCGCTGCGCCTGCTCGAAAGCGTCAAGAAGCTCGACCCGTCCATCTTCACCAAATCGGGGATCATGCTGGGCCTCGGCGAGGAGCGGCTGGAGGTGCATCAGGTCATGGACGACATGCGCTCGGCCGACATCGATTTCCTGACCATGGGCCAGTATTTGCAACCCACCCCCAAGCATGCCAAGGTCATCGACTTCGTCACGCCCAAGGCGTTCGACGGGTTCGCCGCCATCGCCCGTGCCAAGGGCTTCCTGCTGGTCGCATCGTCGCCGCTCACCCGGTCGAGCTATCATGCCGGTGACGATTTCGAACGGATGCGGGCGAACCGCGATGCCAAGCTGGGCGTTGTTCGCGCCTGATGCCCAAGCATAGCGAAACCCGCCATTTGCCCTACAGCCCCGAACAGATGTTCGATCTGGTTGCCGACGTCCCGCGCTATGGCGAGTTCCTGCCCTGGGTCAGCGCGATCCGGGTTCGCTCGAGCACCGAGACCGAAATGGTCGCCGACATGATCGTCGGGTTCAAGGGGCTGCGCGAGAGCTTCACGTCGAAGGTGCAGAAGGAACGGCCCGACCATATCCGCGTCGACTATCTCGACGGACCGCTCAAATATCTGAACAACGACTGGCGCTTCCGCCCTGATGGGCAGGGCGGGTGCTATGTCGATTTCTGCGTCGATTTCCAGTTCAAGAGCCGCATGTTCGAAATGCTGGCGGGACAAGTCTTCGACCGCGCGCTGCGCAAGATGATCGGCGCGTTCGAGGATCGCGCCGCCCGGCTTTACGGCGATTCGGGGACGGGTTCCTCAGGCGCAACCTCGGGCGGCAGCAGCAGTTCGAGCGCACACAGCGCAGCCTGAAGCCGGATACCGCCACGGCCGCGATCGCCGAACTGGCGCAGGTCGGCCACGACCTTCGCCGGATCGCCGCCCTTCTCCGCGCGAGCAAACACGACGGTACCGACCGGCTTCTTTTCGGTCCCGCCACCGGGACCGGCGACACCGGTGATCGCCACCGCGACGTCGGCTTGCGTGACTTCCAGCGCGCCTTGCGCCATGCTCCACGCCGTTGCGATCGATACCGCGCCGAACGTCTCGAGCACGTCGGAACTGACCTTGACCAGATCGACCTTGGCCTCGTTCGAATAGGTCACGAAGCCTGCGCCGAACACCTCCGAACAGCCCGGTATCTCGGTGATCGCCGCCGACACCAGCCCGCCGGTGCAGCTTTCGGCCAGCGTGATGCGCCGCCCGGCGGCGCGGTTGGTCTCGACGACCTTGCGGGCGGCGTCGATCAGTTCGGGGGGCAGAATGGTTTCCATTACATCAATTCCGGGCACGTTGTCCGCACAGCGGCAGACGCATTTGGGGGTTGGGCCGGTCGGCATCAATCTGCGCGAATAGCACGATCAGGCCGGCGACGTTGCGCGGGGGCAGCGGCTGGACGAGGTTCGCGGCGCGCTCGATCCGCGGACAATCGGCGGGATCGATATTGCCGACGACCATCGGCGCGATCAGCGACGCCACCAGCGGCGCGGCGAACGATGAATCGAGCAGCTGGATCGCCTGCGGTGCGGTAAGCCGGCCAAGCGCCGCCTTCGCCTGCGGCCACGCTGCCTCGGTTTCGGCTTCGTACCGGGCAAGGAACGGCCCGCCGGTCCGCCGGATCAGCGCGGTGGCGGGCAGCGCGTTGGCGCAGCGTGCGCCCGCCTGCCGGATCAGTTCCGGGGCGACGAACAGCACCAGCGCCTCGGCCTCGGCCGGCGTCACGCACGATGGCGGCGTCTGCGCCGATGCCGAACCGCAAGCGAACAGCGCGAGAAGGGCGGCTAGGCGCTTCATGCCGGCACCCGGATCGTCGCGATCGCCTGCGCCGCGATCCCTTCCTGCCGCCCGGTAAAGCCCAGCCGTTCGCTGGTCGTCGCCTTGATGCTGACCTGCCGTTCCTCAATGCCCAGGATGTCGGCGATCCGACTGCGCATCGCTGCGCGGTGCGGGCCGATCTTCGGCGCCTCGCAGATCAGCGTCAGGTCGACGAAATCAATGATGCCGCCTTCGGCCCGTACCAGCTTGGCTGCGTGCGCCAGAAACTGTCCCGATTCGGCACCGCGCCATTGCGGCTCGCTCGGCGGAAAATGCGTGCCGATATCGCCGGCGCCGATCGTGCCGAGCAGCGCATCGGTGATGGCATGCAGCGCGACGTCGGCGTCGCTATGCCCCGACAGTCCGCGGTCGTGCGGGATCAGCACGCCGCCCAGCCATAATTCCTCGTCCGCTTCGAGCCGGTGGACGTCATAGCCGGTGGCGCTGCGTGACACGAGCACGGGCAGGGCGCGCGCCTCGGCCAGCGCGAAATCGGCCGGGTAGGTGATCTTGTCGAGCATCGGGTCCCCTTCGACCATCGCTACGTCGAGGCCGATCGCGCGCAGCATCTGCGCATCGTCGGTCGCTTCGGCGCTGGCGTCCCATGCGGCATGGGCTTCCCGGATCGCCGGCACCGCAAAAGCCTGCGGCGTCTGCACCCGCACCAGCGCGGCGCGCGGCACGACATCGCCGAGCGCCACACCGCCCTGCGCCAGCGTATCGGCGACTGGCAGCACCGGCACCGCACCCGGCGCGTGATCGAGTACGGCGAGCAGCCGGTCGATCGCGTCCACCGGCACGAACGGCCGCGCCGCATCGTGGATCAGCACCCGTGCCGCATCGCCGATCGCGGCGAGGCCGGCCGCGACGCTCTCGCGCCGGGTCGCCCCGCCCGTGACATGCTCGACGTCGCCGATCGCGGCGCGCAGCGCCTCCTCCTGTCCGACGCCGATCACCACGACCACGCGGTCGATGCCGGGATGGGACGATAGCGCGGCATGGGCATGGGCGACCATCGGTCGTCCGGCGATGGTGGCGAACTGCTTGGGGGTGACGCTGCCCGACCGGGTACCGCTCCCGGCGGCGACGATCAGCGCGACTGTTGGTCCGGTCTGCATGGCCGTCCGCCTAGCGCAAGGCGCCGCCCCCCGCCAGCCTTGCCCTGCGCAGCGCTTTGCGCTAGGGGCTGCCCGACTTTCAGGCACAATCCATGACCCTAGTTCCCATCCGTATCGGCGATGTCGTCATCGACACGCCGGTAATCCTCGCGCCGATGACCGGCGTCACCGACCTGCCGTTCCGCAAGATGGTGCGGCGGCACGGATCGGGGCTGAACGTCACCGAAATGATCGCCAGCCAGGCGGCGATCCGCGAAACGCGCCAGTCGATCCAGAAGGCGATGTGGGACCCGGTCGAGGAACCGGTCTCGATGCAGCTCGTCGGCTGCACGCCCGTTGAAATGGGGGAAGCGGCGAAGCTGGCCGAGGACAAGGGCGCGGCGATCGTCGACATCAACATGGGCTGCCCCGTGCGCAAGGTGACGAACGGCGATGCCGGATCGGCCCTGATGCGCGACCTGCCGCTCGCCGCCGACCTGATCGCGGCGGTGGTGAAGGCGGTGAAGGTGCCGGTCACCGTCAAGATGCGCATGGGCTGGGACCATGCCAGCCTCAACGCCCCCGAACTGGCGCATATCGCCGAAGATCTGGGCGCGCAGATGGTCACCGTCCATGGCCGTACTCGTAACCAGATGTACCGCGACCATGCCGACTGGGCGTTCGTCCGTCGGGTGAAGGACGCGGTCAAGGTGCCGGTGATCGTCAACGGCGACATCTGCTCGGTCGACGACGCGCGCACCGCGCTTGCCCAGTCGGGTGCCGACGGGGTGATGATCGGCCGCGGCGCCTATGGCCGGCCGTGGCTGCTGGCGCAGGTGATGGCGGCGCTGTCGGGCGGGCACGTTCCCGACGATCCCTCGATCGAGGAACAATATCGCCTGATCCTCGACCATTATCACATGATGCTCGACCATTATGGCGCCGAAACCGGCGTCAACATGATGCGCAAGCATATCGGCTGGTACACCAAGGGGCTGCACGGTTCGGCCGATTTCCGGAACAAGGTCAATCAGGAAGCCAGCGCGCAGACGGTGCTGGCGATGCTCGACGAATTCTATGCACCATGGTGCTCGCGCGCAGCGGCGTGATCCCGGCGACGGCGATGCCGGGCTTTGCCGACCTGTTCGCGGGGCTGCCGGTCGCGGCGATCGTCCTCGATGAAGCCGGCTGCATCGCGCACGCCAACGGCGCGGCCGAATTGCTGCTGAACCTGTCCGACCGGGCGATGCGCGGCCTGTCGCTCGAACAGATCATCTCGCTCCCGCCGGGCTATGCCGAGCAGCGCGACGGCCGCGCTTTCGCCAGCTATGACTGCGAATTGCAGCTGAAGCGCGGCGGACGGCTGCGTGTCGATTTCCACGACAGCCCGGCCGCGCACGGATCGGCATGGCGGATCGTGATGCTCTATGGCCTGCGCGCCGGCCATGCGATGCCGCAGGCGGCGGGCGCGCGGGCGGCGATCGGCGCGGCGGCGATGCTGGGGCACGAGATCAAGAACCCGCTGTCGGGTATTCGCGGTGCCGCCCAGCTGCTGTCGGACGATGTCGAGGACCGCCCGGTTCTGACCGACCTCATCATCGCCGAGGTCGACCGCATCGCCGCGCTGATCGACCGGATGCAGGACTTCACCGACGATCGTCCGCGCGAACTGGTGAGCCAGAACATCTATCCGGTGCTGGCGCATGCGGTACAGCTCGCCGCCGCCGGCTTCGCCCGCGGCGTGACGATCGAGGAACGCTTCGATCCCTCGCTCCCCCCGGTCCGGATCGATCGTGACGCCTTCGTCCAGGTCATGGTGAACCTGCTGAAAAATGCCGCCGAAGCGCTCGAGAAGGTGGACGAACCGCGCATCATTCTCGGCACCGCCTATCGCCACGGCATGTCGCATGCCATCGGCGGCGGACGCCGTGCGGTGCCGATCGAGTTGACCGTCACCGACAACGGCCCCGGTGCACCCGCCGACATCGCCGGCCATCTGTTCGAACCCTTCGTATCGGGCAAGCGCGAGGGACGGGGCTTCGGCCTGCCGATGGTCGAGAAGCTGGTCGGCGAAATGGGCGGCCTCGTCCGCTATGCCCGCGAAGGATATCCGCCGATGACCGTGTTCCGCATCCACCTGCCGCGCGCATGACCAATCCGGCTCGCATCCTGCTGGTCGACGACGACGCCGCGATCCGCACCGTCGTCGCGCAGGCGTTGCGCCGCGAAGGCCATGACGTGCAAAGCGTCGCCACCCTCGGCCAGCTCCGCGCCGAGCTGCGCGCCGGTTTGCCCGCCGTGCTGGTCACCGACGTCGTCCTGCCCGATGGCGACGGGCTCGAGATGGCGGCATCGCTCGCCACCGAATATCCCGACCTGCCGATCATCGTCCTGTCGGCGCGCAACACGCTGACCACCGCAGTCCGCGCGACCGAGGCGGGGGCGTTCGACTATCTGCCCAAGCCGTTCGATCTCGACACGCTGGCCCTTGCCGTACGCGGCGCGCTGGCGCGGCGGGCGGGGGCAGCCGACGAACAGCCGGTCGACGCGCTCGATTCGTCGCTGCCGCTGATCGGCCGGTCGCCGGCGATGCAGGACGTGTACCGCGTCATCGCCCGCGTCGTCGCCACCGACCTGACCGTGCTGGTCACCGGCGAATCGGGCACCGGCAAGGAACTGGTCGCCCGCGCGATCCACGATCTCGGCCGCCGCCGCCGTGCGCCATTCATCGCGCTGAACATGGCGGCGATCCCGCGCGAGCTGATCGAGGCGGAGCTGTTCGGCCATGAACGCGGTGCCTTCACCGGTGCTGCACAGCGTTCGGCCGGCAAGTTCGAACAAGCCGCGGGCGGCACACTGTTCCTCGACGAGATCGGCGACATGCCGATGGAGGCGCAGACCCGGCTGCTGCGCGTCCTGCAATCGGGCGAGTTCACCAGCGTCGGCGGCGCTCGCGTGATCCGCGCCGATGTCCGTATCGTCGCCGCCACCAACAAGACGCTGGCGGCACAGGTCCAGTCGGGCCAGTTTCGCGAGGACCTGTTCTACCGCCTGAACGTCGTGCCGATCGCCCTGCCGCCGCTGCGCGAACGTCGCCAGGACATTGCCCTGCTCGCTCGACATTTCCTCGATCAGGCGGCGCGCGACGGCCTGCCGCGCAAGTCGCTGACCGCCGAGGCGCTGGCGCTGCTCGAGGGGCATGATTGGCCCGGCAACGTCCGCGAACTCGAAAATCTGATGCGCCGCGTCGCGGTCCTCGGCCGCGACGCGGTGATCGAAGCGGGCGAGCTGCGCGGCGCGCTGGGGGAGGCGACCGGCCGCCCCGCCGCGCTCCCCGATACCGATCTCGACGAAGCGGTCCGCGCATGGGTTCGTCGCATCGCGCGCGAGGAACCGGCCGCGCTCGACAACGGCACGCTGTACGACCGGCTGATCTCGGACGTCGAACGCCCACTGATCGAAGCGATGCTCGATCGCCACGCCAACAACCAGCTGCGCGCGGCAAAGGCGATGGGGCTGAACCGCAATACGCTGCGCAAACGGCTCGACGATCTCGGCATCGATCCGGCGCTGCGCTCCTATCATGCTGACAAGGAACGCTGATCGGTTCGCTTTCCGACCATGTTGCGATTTGACGTGCTTTGCCGGCGGAATGTTGTAAAACGGCAACTATGGGTGCAGCGTTGACGGAACCGGCTCGGGCCACCTCGATCCCGGCGCGTTGGTTCCCGGCGATCGAAATCGCGGTGCTGCTGCTGGCGATCGCGGTCGGTATCGGCAGCTACTTCCTGTTCGACGGCAGTCAGGCGGCGCGCGGACGCCTGCCATCACCGTCGCTGATGGCGGTCGTGCTCGTCGCCAACCTGATCCCGGCGATGGCGCTGCTGGTGCTGATCGGCCGCCGCATCGCCAAGCGCCGCGCGGCGCGGTCCGAAATCGGTGGCACCGGCACCTTGCATGTCCGGTTGGTCGCACTGTTCTCGATCCTAGCCAGCGTGCCGATGCTGCTGGTGACGGTCGTCGCTTCGTTCCTGTTCCAATATGGTGTCGAGTTCTGGTCGTCGCCAAGCGCACGCGGCATCTTCGAGAATGCCCAAACGCTTGCCCAGTCGTCCTACAACGAGTTTCTCGAAGCGGTCGATAACGAGAATATCGCAGTAGCCTCGGATGTCAGGCGCCTCCTCCTGAACAATCGCGCTTCGATGGAAAGTGAGGAGTTTCGGCTTCTCTATCAGCAAAGCATGTTCATTCGTTCGTTGAGCGACTCCGTCGTGTTTGACATCCCGTCGGACGGACGGCCCAGATCGCTGGCGTCCGCTTCCATCTACGAGGGGCCGTTGCGCTGGAGCATCGACCCCAAGTCGATAGTTGCCCTGCGTTCGGGCAAGAAGAGCTATGTCAGCGTCCGGGGCGGACAGGTGCAGTCGGTGACGAGGGTGCTGGACACGCCCTATTTCGTCTACTCCGCGCGCGATATCGATTTCGCCAAGTTGCAGGAACGCGTCAACCGGACCAAAGCGATCCTTTCCGACTACGACGCGCTTATAAGCCGCTCGCGCAGCGTCCAGTTACGGCTCAATATCGCGCTGTTCGTGGTTTCCCTACTGATCGTCGGCCTCGCCGTGTTCGTTGCCCTCGCTGTCGCCGACCGCCTCGTCCGCCCGGTCGGCGCGCTGGTCGGCGCGGCGCGGCGCATCGCCGATGGCGACCTGTCGGCGCGCGTCCCCGAACCGACCCATACCCGGACCAAGGACGAGATCGGCACACTGGCCAGCGCGTTCAACAGCATGACCGAACGCTTGCAGGAACAGACTGGCGAACTGGTCGCCGCCAATGCGCAGATCGACAGCCGCCGCGCGTTGATCGAGGCGGTGATGTCCGGCGTCAGCGCGGGCGTCATGTCGGTCGGCCCCGACCGGGTCATCCGCCTCGCCAACAGCTCGGCCACCGCCTTGCTCCGTACCGGATCGACCTCGCTGGTCGGCCGTCCGCTCGCCGAGGTCGCCCCCGAACTCGACGCGCTGATCGGCGGTGAGACGCAGGACGCGATCATCCAGCTGGCGGCGGGGGGCGAGGCCAAGACGTTGGCCGTGCGGATCACCCGCGACGATGGCCAGCATATCCTGACCTTCGATGACATCACCCAGCAACTGCTCGACCAGCGCCGCGCCGCATGGTCCGACGTCGCGCGCCGCATCGCGCACGAAATCAAGAACCCGCTGACCCCGATCCAGCTCGCTGCCGAACGGCTGCAACGCCGCTATGGCAGCAAGCTGACCGAGGACGACGGCACCTTCGGCCGGCTGACTGAAACGATCGTGCGGCAGGTCGGCGACCTGCGGCGGATGGTCGACGAATTTTCGTCCTTCGCGCGGATGCCAAAACCGGTGTTCCGCCACGAATCGATCGCCGAACTGGCGCGGCAGAGCCTGTTCCTGCACGAGGTTGCCCATCCCGACATCGACTTCGTCCTCGAAACCGCCGGTCCCGCGCCGCTCGTCTGCGACCGTCGCCAGCTGGGGCAGGCACTGACCAACATCGTCAAGAACGCGACCGAAGCCGTTGCCGCCCGCCCCGAAGGCGCCGACCGCGGCCGGATCGAGATCGACGTGCGCTACGATGCGCAGGGGCGGATGCATATCGACACCAGCGACAACGGCATCGGCCTGCCGGTCGAGCGCGACCGTATCGCCGAACCCTATATGACGACGCGCAAGGGCGGCACCGGCCTCGGCCTCGCCATCGTTCGCAAGATCGTCGAGGAACATTTCGGAACCATATCGTTCGCCGACCGTCCCGGTGGAGGGACGATCGTATCGATCCTCTTCGACCCGGCGATCCTTGCCGCGCTGGCCGGCTCGGGGACCTCGGACGACGACACCCTACAGGAGGTTACAACGCGCCATCCCATGCTTACCCGGACCGGAACACCCGCATGAAGCTCGACATTCTCGTCGTCGACGACGAAACCGATATCCGCGAACTGGTCGCCGGGGTCCTTGAGGACGAAGGGTATGAGACACGCGGTGCCGCCGACAGCGATGCCGCGCTGGAGGCGGTGGCACAGCGGCGCCCGTCACTGGTGCTGCTCGACGTATGGTTGCAGGGGTCGCGGCTCGACGGCCTCGACCTGCTCGACGAACTGAAGGCGCGCGACCCGTCGCTGCCGGTGCTGGTCATTTCGGGGCACGGCAATATCGACACTGCCGTCGCTGCCATCCGCCGCGGCGCCGTCGACTTCATCGAAAAGCCGTTCGAGGCCGAACGCCTGCTGTTTCTGGTCCAGCGCGCGACCGAAACCGAACGGCTGCGGCGCGAGGTCGCCTCGCTGCGCGCCTCGGCAGGGCGCGAGGACGACCTGACCGGCAGCTCGACCGCGATCAACAGCGTGCGGGCGACCCTGAAGCGCGTTGCTGGCACCGGCAGCCGCGTGCTCATCACCGGTGGGGCCGGGGTCGGCAAGGAAGTCGCCGCCCGCCTGCTCCATGGCTGGAGCCAGCGCGCGCAGGCGCCGTTCGTCATCGTCAGCGCGGCGCGCATGACGCCCGAGCGCGTCGACGAGGAATTGTTCGGCGTGGAGGAGGGCGGCAATCTCGTCCGTCCCGGCCTACTCGAACAGGCGCATGGCGGCACGTTGTTCCTGGACGAGATCGCCGACATGCCGATCGCGACCCAGGCGCGCATCCTCCGCGTGCTGACCGATCAGAGCTTTACCCGTGTCGGCGGGACACGCGTGGTGAAGGTCGATGTCCGCGTCGTCTCGGCGACCGCGCGTGACCTGCAACAGGAGATACTCGACGGCAATTTCCGCGAGGACCTCTATTACCGGTTGAACGTCGTGCCGGTGCAGATCCCGTCGCTCGCCGAACGGCGCGAGGACATTCCGCCGCTGGTCGAACATTTCGTCGCGCACTACGCCAATGAACGCCGCGTGCCGACGCCGGAGGTTGCCGCCGACGCGATGATCGCGCTGCAAAGCTATGAATGGCCAGGCAATGTCCGTCAGTTGCGCAACGTGGTCGAGCGCACCGTCATTCTCGCCCCCGGCAACCGGATCGCCCGCATCGATATCGACCTGTTGCCGCCCGAAGTGTTGGGCTCGGCGGGCGAAGGGGGCGGCGGCGCGACCGCCAGCGCGATCATGGGATCGCCGCTGCGCGAGGCGCGCGAGTCGTTCGAACGTGAGTATCTGCGTGTGCAGATCCGGCGTTTTTCCGGCAATATTTCTCGCACTGCGACCTTTATCGGCATGGAGCGGTCTGCGTTGCACCGCAAACTCAAGCTGCTGGGTATTACCGAGACACGCGGCGACGAATAGCGGCGTCGCACCATTGCGAGCGCTGCCGATGCGTCCTAGATTGTTGGTCCGTGCCGCTGGGGCACGGCAACCGGGTGCCGGTCAAAGACACTCACGCGGGAAATTCCCGCCAAGAACAAGGGCAAACCATGGCCGACAGGCACGGGTCGCTTCAGGACCTGTTTCTCAACTCGCTCCGCCGGTCGAAGACGCCGGTCACCATGTTTCTGGTCAAGGGCGTCAAGCTCCAGGGGATCGTGACGTGGTTCGACAACTTCTCGGTGTTGCTGCGCCGCGACGGACAGTCGCAACTCATTTATAAACACGCCATCTCCACCATCATGCCCGCCGGACCCGCCGACCTGTCATCGGTGATCGAGGCGGCGGCGGAGAATACGTCCAAGAATGCCCCGTTGCAGGAAATCTTCCTGAACGCCGTTCGCAAGGCGCAGGAAAACGTCACCATGTTCCTGGTGAACGGGGTCATGCTGCAGGGACAAATCGCGGCATTCGACCTGTTCTGCATGCTGCTCCAGCGCGAGGGCATGTCGCAGCTGGTCTACAAGCACGCCGTGTCGACCATCCAGCCGGCCAATCCGCTGAATCTGGCGGAGGAACAGGCATCGGGAGCGGACGAGGCTTGAGCACCGGTTTCGATCGCGACGCGCAGGAATTCGCGCGCGGCGCAACGGCGATCGTCGTCCTGCCCGACATGGGCGGGTCGGCGCGCGACGCCGATGCCCGGCTGGAGGAAACCGCCGGGCTGGCGCTGGCCATCGGTGTCGAGGTGCGCCACCGCGTGCCGTTCCGCGTCCGCGCGCCCAAACCCGCGACGCTGCTCGGCAGCGGTCAGGTTGACCAGTTGACGGCCATCGTCCGTGACGAAGCGATCCAGCTGGCCGTGTTCGATGCAGCGCTGACGCCCGTACAGCAGCGTAATTTGGAGACGGCGCTCGGCTGCAAGGTCATCGACCGCACCGGGCTGATCCTCGAGATTTTCGGCGAACGCGCCCGCACCGCCGAGGGGCGCCTGCAGGTCGAACTGGCCCACCTCGATTACCAGGCCGGCCGGCTGGTCCGCAGCTGGACCCACCTCGAACGACAGCGCGGCGGGTTCGGCTTTCTCGGCGGTCCCGGCGAAACCCAGATCGAGGCCGACCGTCGCCTGATCCGCGATCGCATGGCCCGGCTGCGGCGCGAGCTGGAGGGCGTATCGCGCACCCGGACGCTGCATCGCGACCGGCGCCAGCGCGCACCCTGGCCGGTCGTCGCGCTGGTCGGCTATACCAATGCCGGCAAGTCGACGCTGTTCAACCGGCTGACGGGCGCCGACGTCATGGCCGAAAACCTGTTGTTCGCAACGCTCGACCCGACGTTGCGACAGGTGTCGTTGCCCGGCATCGACAAGGCGATCCTGTCGGACACGGTGGGCTTCGTCTCGGATCTGCCGACGCAGCTGGTCGCGGCGTTCAAGGCGACGCTTGAGGAGGTCGTGTCCGCCGACCTGCTGATCCATGTTCGCGACGTCGCCCATCCCGATACCGAAGCGCAGGCGGCCGACGTCGAAGCGGTGCTGGCCGAGATCGGCGTGGACGAAACGACCCCGCGGATCGAGGCGTGGAACAAGCTCGATCTGCTGGGCGACGAAGACCGTACCGAGATGCTCGGCGAAGCATCGCACCGCGACGATGTCGTCGCTCTGTCGGCACTGACCGGCGAGGGGGTCGATCGTCTCGTCCGCACCGTCGGCGATCGGTTGACGCAGGGGCACCGCCGCTATCGCATCGCGCTGGCCCCCGAGGACGGCGCCAGTGCCGCATGGCTGCACGCGCATGGCGAGGTCACCGACCACTGGATCGACGACGATCGCGCCCTGTACGACGTGCGCATGGCCCCGGCCGACTACGACCGGTTCCTGACGCGCTGAACCCCGAAGGTGAACGCCGGCGCGCGTTGGCGGAGGACGGCGTCGGGTTCGAAATCGTCTACAGCGCGCGCACCCCTCGCGATCGAGGCGATAAAAGGTTCAAACCCCGGTGTTTTGGAGTATTCTCCACCGCCTCTCGATCGATCCCTATATAAAAAAGGAAGCCACGTGCTCGAGCCGCAACAGCCGCGATTCAGCGAGGCGTATCCCCGCATTCTGATCTCTCAGGTGAATGCGAGACTGGGCACCGAGCGTCCGATCTTGCAGTGGCGCAATCACCATGGCCATGCCATCGGGACGGTGCGCTTCGACTGGAACACCGAGCAACGGTTAATTCTCAAGCCACGCATTCAAGACCTTCCCTACTGCGAAGGTTCGACCACTGAAGTCGAATTGAGTATGACGAGCGAACTAACCGGATATGGTAACCGGCAATACTTTAATATGTGTGAAAGGTGCGGTCAACGTATAAATATAGTCGTCTATTGCGATGGCTTCTGGCGTTGCTCCCGTTGTTTCGGGTTCCGTAACAGATCTGCTTTGATGGACCGTCCGGTCCGGATCACGATGGAACTTGAAGTTCTTGAGAATGAAATTGGGGACGGTCGGCCGTTCCGAATGCGTCAGAAAACCTATGATACGAAGCGCGAACGTATGCGGGAGCTCGTTGCAGCGCTTGGCAAGCAGCCTCGCCGCAGCCCGGACAAGCGCTTTCGCTTTAACATAACTGGTTGCTGGGAAGCGGAGACCGATAGTTTGCTTCATTTCGAAAGTGGGTTTAGCCGCGGGCTGTACTAACAGCCAAAATGAGGTATCGGCTTACCGGGCGCAGCGCGAATGTTTCATGGTCGATGCATCGCGCAGCATGCGACGTCAATCGAGGTGTCGCCACCCGCGACGACCAGTTGGCCAGCCGCTTTCTCGGCATGGTCCATTTCGCTACCGTAAGATGCGGGCTTAAATTCGTCCATGCCGCCTTGCAAGCGCGGGCAGCCGAAGAGGGCGCCCTTCTCGAACAATTGCCCAAACGCACGCGTGGTTGCCGAGGCACCCCTCAAAAGGCGTTTTGTTTTCAAGGGTATCCGTCGGCAATCCTTCGCGTCCGGAGTGCTTCGTAAGAAAGGTGGGCGAGGAGAGGCTCCGAAACAGCGTGAATGAACCTAACGCAGCGGAGGTATTCGAAAATGTATGCTGGCAGCTGCCTTTAGCAACAAACTCCGTCATATTTGGTGCATGATGCAGTATTTGCCTTCGTACTGCGATCAGTGGATCACGCCATCCTGCTCGTAGGGGTCGATCTCGCTCCAACCCATGCGCATGTAGCGGGCACGGATGAGGTTTTGCGCTTGGGCAGCGGTCGCAACCCAGATGACCGGAGCAACGAAGATTAGGAGCGGCCACATGATGAGGGACGTGGCCATCAGGATCAGCATCGATACGATCAGCGGTCGCCATAGGCTGCGTGCGGCCATGTAGAAGACACCGAACAGGAACATCCAGAGCCAGGCAAGCTTGGGTGCGGCCTCGCGCCAGCCGTTGGTCGGATTCTCATATATTGCGGCATATCGGTTCGGATTGAAGACGCGCGGGCGCATAAACGGTGTCCTAAATTGTGGATTTGTGGCAGACGGATGTCAGCGTTCGTCTTGAAGACCGACGCAAGAACGCCAGCGGATGAACTGACCGCCCAAGAAGTCCTTACGGACTTCGATGCGGCTGCCGGTTCCCTCCGGGTAGATCGAGAAGGTGCGCTCGACCCCGCCATAACCGTTCCGAAAGCGGACAACCCGGGCACCATCAGCACGCTCGATCGCCCGCTTGTTGTTCTTAGTCTCGAAGCAACTCACGACCTGCTCGACTGGCATCGTGGTCCTGAAAACCTTCTGAACAGCCCCCAGCGGGTGGTCCGGCATGTTAGTTAGTGCATTGTCGTCTCCGCCGCCATTGCCGGGCGTAGGTG